>NZ_JAUORQ010000004.1:0-353687 GCF_030548085.1 Agarivorans sp. 2_MG-2023 | reverse complement strand
CATGCCTCAATGCGTGATGATTTTGAAATCACCGTACCGGAAGTGAACTGCATTGTGGATATCGTGAAACAGGTGCTAGGCCACCAAGGTGGCGTACGTATGACGGGCGGTGGCTTTGGGGGCTGCATTGTGGCGCTTATGCCGCCTCAATTGGTCGATAAGGTATGCCAAGCAGTCGAGCAGCAATACCAAACCGTGACGGGTTTAAAAGAGAGTATTTACGTGTGTAAGGCGATGGACGGAGCGAGTGCACTGTAGATCTCAATAGATAATATTAAGCCTCGGCATGCTCGAGGCTTTTTTGTATCTAAAGTACTAGCAAGGGGTTAAGCGGAAGATTGAGCTTTTGTTGGCGTCCCCTACAGGATTCGAACCTGTGTCTAAGACTTAGGAGGTCCTTGTTCTATCCAGCTGAACTAAGGGGACGTAACAATCCTTGCCGCTAAGCTAGTAGCAAGGATTGTTATTATACTCAGCTTTAACTTGATGAAAAGCAAAGCTTTACTGTTTGCTCACTAAGTCACCGAGCTGAATGTTGGCTACCATTGTTGGGTCTAGCGCCACCACAATGGCACTGTCCTGATATACCTGCTCAATTTGTACCATGCTATCAGCCACAATTTGCTCTTGTCGCGGGATATCCCAATTACCCCAGTGGTAATTTTGATGAATTAAATTAAGCAGCATACCTTTATTCAGCTGATTGGCTTTACCTAAGTTAATTTGCCAACGATCTGGACCTAATACTTTCACTACGCTACCTTGCAAAGGCTGACAAGCGAGTAGGGCGTCTACTTCAGAAATAGCTTGTTGCAGAGTGCTATTTAAGGTTTGCCCGTAAGCCGACAACCAAAATTCGGCGGAGTAGGGGGAAATCACTTCTCTAGCATCAAACTCCCAAGGGGCATTTACTGAGAATCGTTTGTTATAAATCTCTTCTAAGTCGATGGCGTTATACACTCGCACATTCATTACAAAGTAACGTTGCGGGTAAGATAAATTAATAAACTTGGGTTTATGTTCTTGGTCTAAAGATATGTTTTCAATTTCTAAACCGAGTAAGTATTGAGCACCATAGCGATCTGCGACGTCTTTAATGCCTTTAAAATTGTGCTCGCCAGGTTTGTAATAATTAAGGGGCAGTTTAGGCGGGTGTTTTACGTTGAACTGAGTACCCACTTCGCGTGCTATATCGTAAGCGCGTTGTTCTACCGCTGGCGAAATTTCGTGTAATTGTCCCACTCTTACTTGGTGTTGTTGTTTTAGGAAAGGGGGTAATAGCAACATGTTTTTACTGTAGCCACTGGCTTTACACTGACTAGCCGCTGGAAAAACATCGGCTTGCAAAATGACATAGTACTGCTGGCCGTGGTTGCCTTCTTCTAATACTTTTAAGTTATGTAACGAACCTTTAGACACCACTTCAATTTGATCGAGAGTTAAGCGACCCCCGTTCACTTGGCTTACGCTTGTTACCGATGCGCCTGAGTACAATAGCAATTGCTTCACTGCGTCTTGTGTAGCCACGCTTTTAGCTTGTTCCATGTCGTTGTTCACGATGGTTGCTTGGCCTTTGGCCTCGTACCATACCGCGTGAGTTGACAGGCTAATTAGCATGCCAATGTAAAAAATGAACTGTTTCATAAGGCCCTCCTACTCACTAACTAGCAATAACTATACCTAAAGATAAACGTTATTTTTTTGACTGGAATGGTTATTGCTTGGTAAGGCGTAAGTCGGAGGAGATTGATATGCGTTTTACGACATTAATTATTTTGCTGGTTACGCTTCAAGGATGCAATACCAGCTTACATCATGTTTCAAATTACCCTTATGTTGAACCTAGAGAGCAACAGGATGCAGCTTTATATGTACATGTAGACAACCTTTCTCGGCAACTTACCGACAATTTAGATCTTACCGATAGCGATTCCGTGGCCGTTAGCACGGTAGTTGATTTAGATGACTTACAGTCCAGTGACAGTTTTGGGCGGCAAGTGGCCGAGGCAATGTTTGCCGCTTTGTCTAGAGAGGGGGTGAATATGGTAGAGCCAAGGCTAACTGGCCGCCTACAAATGGACCCTGGTTATGGTGAGTTTTCCTTATCGCGTGACGCTGAATTACTGCGCAAAGAAATGGAAATTACTTACGTAGTGGTGGGCAGTTTTCAGCGCACTACATCAGGCAGGCACGTTAACATGCGATTAGTCGAACTCTCTAGCCAAGAGGTGGTATCGGCGGCCTATCAATTTGTACCAAACATAGCGGGGGCAACCTCGCCTCGAGTGACTAGCGTTAATGGGAGCTTGGAGCGTCATGAACAATCTGTACTTTAGATCTTGGTTTTTAAGTTTATCCGTTTTACTGCTTTTAGCATGTACTCCAACCACTCAAGTGAAAAAAGTTGAGTGGACGTACGAGCCTCCAGGCGACTTCACTGTGGTGAACGCAGTAGGCTACGCGCCCATTAGCCAACAGCGAGGAGCCGATTTGTCTTCTAAGCAGTTGCGGGCAATGAAAGCCTCGAAATTGGATGCTTATCGTGAGCTGTCTGAACAAGTATATGGACAGCACATTGATAGCACGGCGACGGTAAGTGATATGGTGTTAGGGAACGAGCGCTTAGCCGCTTCGGTAGCGGGCGTTATTCGCGGCGCTAAAGTGATGAGTGCTTATGCTGTAGATGATGTGTATGTTACTGAATTGCAATTAGATTTTAGAGAGGTATATCGAGTGACCATGTCTATGTCGCCAACGCGTCACTTAGAGAGTCAAAAAACCGTTCAATTTTAGTAAAGATTTTACCTTTTAGGCCGATACTTTAAGCGTAATAGACGATTAAGGAAGCGACATGAAAGGTATTAGCTTGGTAGCGTTAGCTACTTCGATGTTGATGGGGTGCTCAAGCTCCCCGTCGATGCAAAAAGTGGTGGTGTACGATGGTTCTAAACATCACGCCCCACATACTCATAACTCCCATTATCAAGAGGGAGTGATTGATGAAAATGGCCAGCTGTTTTTAAGTGGTAGCCAAAGCCGCTCATTAACACCGCCCGCGCCAGAAATGCACGATCCAAATGTACAGCGCTCACTTACTGACTATGTAAACCTAATGTCACAGCGCTTGGTATCTAGCTCACACTTTGTTAATGCTGAAACGCCGATTGGCGTAGCGTCGTTTGTTCCTTTAGATAATCTTAAAACCACAGATCTTTTTGGTATGCAGCTAGCCGAAAGCTTTGTTTATGAAATGCAGCAAAGTGGCTTTTCAGTGATTGATTATAAAACTACCGGTTTTATTCGCATCACACCAGAAGGTGATTTTGTGTATAGCCGCAACGTTAAAGAGCTATCTAAGCGTTTACCTATAGAATATTTGCTAGTGGGTACCTTTAGTAAATCTAATGAAGGTATTTTAGTTAATGCTCGAATTGTTGGTGCGCAATCAAAAGTAGTGGTTGCTTCAGCGCAAGAGTTAATTCCTAACGAAGTTTACCAAAGTAAGGTTCCCGTTCCGGTTAAACGTGACGGAGTGATGATTATAGAGTCTCGCACTCAAGCGAATAAAACTAAAATGCCAATGGGGGAGAGAGGCTAAGTTTACCCTACGTCTATTACACTACTTAAAACCTCAAACATGTTTGGGGTTTTATTGTATTTAGCCATCGATAATACTAAACATTTTACTATTCAGCTTAAGGCTGTAAATTCAGAAAGTGGTGAGGGGAGTCTCATTGGGTAGAGCGGAAGATCAATCAAAAGGCTTAAGTCGTTAAGCTTTAAAACCTTTACCCATGCGTTGTGAGCTATGTTTTTTGCCTAGCTTATCGTAGGTAGATGCATTTTGATTTTGGAGTTGACCAATTACTGCGCTGAGTTGGCGTACTTTTTCGTTACTGGCTTGAATAATCTCACCATTTAGCGCGTTTTGTTGCTGGCATTGCTGCAGCAATAGTTTAACTGTATCCACTTGCTTACTTAAAGTTAAGTCAGTTTTAAGTTGAGATTTTTCAGCTGACGCTTCAAGTTCTGCATCTGCTTTAGATATCTCTGCTAGGGCCTGCTCTTTTTGTTCTGCAACGGCAAAAAGAGCAATAGTATCGTCTTGTTCAAGCGCGACCTTTTCTTGCTCTAAAAGAGAAAGCAGCAAGGTAAGTTGCTGCTCTTGAGTATTCAGTAGGGCTGTAATCATTGCCTAATTACCCAAGTGCTTTGTTAAACTCGCTTTCGAAATCACCCATTTTTTGAGCAACTTTATTAGCATCAACTTGGTAAGTACCGTCGGCTACAGCTTGCTTAATAGATTCCAGCTTTGAGCTTCTGCTGTCTGAATCGTTGAGCAAATTCTGCTGAATACGGTTTAGTTGTTGTGCTTCGTTAGTAAGCATAACTGAATCCTGGGCTGCAGCAGAACCAGCGGGTGAACGTTGTTCAGCGCTTTCTTTAGTGCCTTTATCAGCGACTCTATTTGAGTCTACTTGACTAGGACGGTTTCCACCTAAGTTGTTAATGTTTAAAGCCATAATGGCGCCCCACAGTTAATCAATTTTTCGTATTCAATAAAGCTATCGGCTTACCTTTGTAGAACTTTAGAAAAAAATTAAAGTTTTACGTCAACAATTCCTAATGCTTTTACTCGGCCGGTGACAAGTCGCTGAGATTGGTTATTTCTAACCTTAATGGTATCACCGATACTACCACTAGATAAAGCCGTGCCCTGAGTTGTAACATTCAGTCCACCAGCATTGGCAGAAATGGTTACTGCTTCACCTTTACATACTATGCAAATATCGCGCCCAGTTATAATTTGGTCTTTTCTTAATGCTCGCCTTAGTTTAGCTCCTAGTAAGGGCTCTAGGTCGGTAAAGTAACTGCCGCGTAAACGGTTCTCCGGTAAAAAGTCTAAGCTCACTTGGGAATGGTTTAGCGCTGCGCCTTCTTGTATTGGTGTTGCAGCAACGACCACCGCCAGCAGAACTTGTTTTCTAACGGGAATGTATAAACGCCAGTTAGCATGTTCTTCGCAACTGACCAAAACACTGGTGTTTCTGCGGACTTCACCATTGGCAAGGCTGTACTCATAACCTTTAGTGCATTCAGGAATAGCAACCCGTTCATCAAGTTGATTGGCACTAAGCTCAATTTTTTGACTATGGTCATGATTGATTTGTGAACGAACGAATTCTACTGCCTCTGTTTCGAGCTGCGAATGCAGTTCGCTTGTGTGAGCAGTAAGACTAAAACAAAATAATAACAGTGGAGCAGCAATTTTTATCAACATTTCCTATATGATACCGATAAAGCAAAGTAACAATTGGCTTTTTTGTCTATGCTTAACAAGTTGATGCTAAGTCATTGGGCGTCAAAATTACGACAAACAAGCTAGATTGAGCGATAGTATACAGGGGTTAAGCAAAGTTGATGCCCCTTTCTAAGGAGTGATAAGTATATGGCGGGTATTTTAGATTCGGTAAACCAGCGTACGCAGTTAGTAGGGCAGAATCGCCTCGAATTGTTGTTATTTAGGTTAAATGGGTCTCAGCGCTATGGTATTAACGTTTTTAAAGTAAAAGAAGTATTGCAGTGTCCGCCTCTAACCGCGCTACCTAAACTAAATCCAGTTATTCGTGGTGTCGCGCACATTCGCGGTAAAACTATTTCAGTTATTGACCTTAGCTCTGCAACTGGTGGCCGACCTATTGAAGACGTAAGCAAGTGCTTCATTATTATTTCAGAATATAACCGTTCAGTTCAGGGCTTCTTAGTGGGCTCGGTTGAACGTATTGTTAACATGAACTGGGAAGATATTTTACCGCCACCAAAAGGTGCTGGTAAATTTAACTATCTAACAGCGGTGACTGAAGTAGAAAAAGAGTTAGTCTCTATTCTTGATGTAGAGAAAATTCTTGATGAAATCTCGCCCGTTGATACTACAGTGAGTAAAGAAATTGTTGAAGAAGCCGCAGCCAACGTTCGAATAGATAAAAAAGTACTGGTGGTTGACGATTCGTCAGTGGCCCGTAACCAGGTAAAACGTGCGGTAACATCTTTAGGTGTTGAAGCATTGTTATGTCAAGATGGGCGAGAAGCCTTAGAGTTGCTAGCAACAATGGCTAAAGACGGGCCTATTACCGATCAAATCGCTTTGGTGATTTCTGATATTGAAATGCCTGAAATGGACGGATACACCTTAACCGCTGAAGTGCGTTCTCATCCAGATCTAAAAGATTTACATATTATTTTGCATACGTCCTTAAGTGGCGTATTTAACCAAGCAATGGTAAATAAAGTTGGGGCCAATGCTTTTATTGCTAAATTTAACCCCGATGAGTTAGCAGCTGCTGTTCGTCAATCTTTATAGAGAGTGTGGATGCATTTGTGAGAACTATAACAGATGATGTATACAAGCAATTTTGCGGCTTTTTAGAAAAGCAGTGCGGAATTGTACTAGGTGACAATAAACAGTATTTAGTGAAAAGTCGTTTGTCACCGCTAATGTCCCAGTATTCGGCAGAAAGTCTTACCGAATTGGTTCAAAAAGCCATGAGTTTACGTGAACGTGATTTACGTGCTGCTGTCGTAGATGCAATGACGACAAACGAAACCTTATGGTTTCGTGATACCTATCCGTTCCAACTTTTATCCGATAGATTGTTACCTGAGTTTCAAAAACAAACTCGTCCGGTAAAAATTTGGTCAGCAGCCAGTTCATCAGGTCAAGAACCTTATTCGATAATGATGACGTCACTTGAGTACCAAGCAAAGCGTCCAGGTGCTTTGCCTATGGGAATTCAAGTAGTGGGTACTGATATCTCTCCTTCTATGCTTGAACACTGTAAACGCGGAGAATATGATTCATTAGCCCTCGCTCGTGGTTTATCCCCGGAACGAAAGCGCCAATTTTTTGAAGCGACTACCGACGGTAGTTTTCGGGTGAATGACAAAGTACGTAAAAATGTTAGCTTTAGACCCTTAAACTTACTTGATAGTTATGCGTTAATGGGGAAATTTGACATTATTTTCTGCCGTAATGTACTTATTTACTTTAACGCAGATGTGAAGTCGAAAATTCTTAATCAGTTTGCTCAGGCTTTAAATCCAAATGGTTATTTGATGCTTGGTGCTTCTGAATCAATCACGGGCTTAACCGACCGATTTAACATGTTACGTTGCAACCCAGGCATCGTTTACCAATTAAAGTAAAAATAGATAGCGGCAGTAAAGGGCAATAGTTGCCGCTTTACTTGCCGTCAAACAATCAGCACTCCTTACCTTTCGCTGGTTGAAGTAACTAAGTCCTTTAGTTAACTGAATTAAAAGTGTCAAAAAAACTCTGGCATAGCTTTTGCAAATTAATTTTTGTGAAAGTGTTTAGAGGTGTATATGGCAATTACTTTTGATAAAGCATTAGGTGTTCATCAGCATACCGTGGGAGTGAGAGCTCGCCGTTCTGAAGTGATCGCGAGTAATATTGCTAACGCAGATACACCTAACTATAAAGCACGAGACTTAGATTTTAATAAAGCATTCGCTGCCGCTAAAAGTAAGCAAAGTGGCGGAATGCAGTTAACCAACGAACGCCATATTGGTGGCGGAAACAGCCAGTTCTCTGAATTGGGTTTCCAAATTCCAGACCAGCCTGATACGGGCGATGGCAATACTGTTGATGTACAAAAAGAAAAAGCAGCCTTTATGCAAAACGGCTTGGAGTACCAAGCGGGCATTGGCTTTCTATCTAGCAAGTTTAGTGGTTTACGTAATGCAATTAAGGGAGGTCAATAATGAGCTTTTTTAATGTTTTTGATGTTACTGCTTCGGCAATGAAGGCGCAGTCGGTACGTTTAAATACCACAGCCAGCAACTTAGCCAATGCCGACAGTATCAGTTCAAGCATCGATCAAACTTATCGAGCGAGAAAACCTGTATTTGCGGCTGAGTTTACTAAAGCCACTCAATTTCAAGGCGACTCCGCTCAGGTTAAGGTGGCTGGAATTGTTGAATCCGATGCGCCTTTGCGCAAGGAATACTATCCAGAGCACCCAATGGCGAACGAAGAAGGTTATATTTTTAAACCTAACGTTAATGTGATTGAAGAAATGGCCGATATGATGAGCGCTTCACGCTCCTATCAAGCAAATGTTCAAGTTACTGAAGCAGCCAAACAAATGCTAAATAGCACACTTAATCTGGGTAAAAGTTAAGGAGTAGCACGTGTCTACTATTGATCCACTACAGAGTAATTATTGGCAGCCGGAATCAGTGGTTCCTGAAAGCAACAATAATCAGTCCTTAGGGCAAGAAGATTTCTTCTCGCTATTAACGACCCAGTTGCAATATCAGGACCCAAGTAAGCCGGTCGACAATGCCGAAATGATTGCCCAAATGGCATCTTTTCAAACCTCAGAAGGTATTGCCGAACTGGGCACCAAGTTCGACACAATGAATTCAATCATGAATTCGTCTGCTGCACTACAAGCATCCACCTTAGTGGGACAGAAAGTATTGGTACCTTTAGATTATGGCCATAACGGTGGTAATGGATTTGAAGGTGTTGCCGTTACTGGTGCAGCGACCACTAATGTAAAAGTTTCTGTCGAGAACGCAGCCGGTGAAGTGGTGAAAGTTATCGATTTAGGAGAGGGAAGCGGCAACATGCCATTCTCTTGGGATGGCACCGATTCTAATGGGAATGCGATGCCTGAAGGTAAGTACAACATTAAGGTTAATGGTGTTCAAGGCGGTCAAGAGATCAGTTTACCCACTGCAACCTATGCAAGCGTTGGTAGCGTGAGCTTAGCAGGTGGTACATCTGGCGTAATCGTCAATTTAGAAGGCTTGGGTGGTATCGCGATGAGCGATGTACTTGAAGTTGCCAAAGCCTAACAAAGAATAGTAAAACGATAGGAGATTGAGAGATGTCATTTAATATCGCTCTGAGCGGCATCAATGCCTCGCAAAAGGATCTTGACGTAACAGCGAACAACATTGCTAACGTCAACACCATTGGTTTTAAAGAGTCTCGTGCAGAATTTGCCGATGTGTATGCAACATCGATTTTTGCTAACGCTCGAACTGCAGTTGGTAATGGTGTAAAAACCGTGGATGTTGCACAGCAATTCCACCAAGGTAGTCTTAACTTTACCCAAAACGCCTTAGATTTGGCGATTAGTGGTGAAGGCTTCTTTGTTACGGCTTCAGATTTAACTACCCAAACTCGTGAGTTCACCCGTGCAGGTGCATTTAAGCTTAATGCAGATAACTTTATTGTTAACTCGCAAGGCCAATACTTACAAGGCTACACGGTTAACAACAGTGGTACGCCTTCAGCAGTGAGTATGGCAGCAACCAAAGCCATTCAAATTAGTGCTGAAGTCGGTAACCCTACGATGACCAGCCAAGTGGATATGAGCTTTAACTTGCCATCAAGTGGTACCACTCATGATGTTGGTGACTTTGACCCATCGGACAGTAATACCTATACCTCGGCAACGTCGGTAACGGTATATGACTCTCAAGGTGGTTCACACGTCGCCGAAACCTTCTTTATTAAAGATGCAACCACGGCAAATACTTGGCACAAGTTAATCTATATTGATGGTCAGCCGACTGACGTTGATGGCGGTACTGCTAATACGCCAAATGCCGGTAACGCTAACCCAACCATTCCAGCCTCTGCGACCTTAACTTTTGATAATACTGGTGCGTTAGCCTCTACTACGCCCGCAATTATTCAAACAGTTGCTCTGGGCACGGCTCCACCAAGTGGTCCAGGTGGTGTGTGGGATCCTGTGACTGGTTCAGTTGACCCAACTCAAGTGATTAACTTCAACTTAAATGGTCCAACTCAATACAACTCTGCTTTTGAAGTATCAGCCCTATCTCAAGATGGTTCTACTGTTGGTAAATTGACAGGTATTGATATCGGCCCAGATGGCTTAGTTGTAGCGTCTTATAGTAATGGTGAAACAACCAATATCTCTAAAGTATCGGTGGCGAACTTTGCTAACAATCAAGGTTTAGCACAAATTGGTGATACTGCTTGGCAGCAAACCCAGTTAAGTGGCGAGGCCATTGCGGGTGAAGGTAATACTGGTACTTTTGGTAAAATTAACTCCGCTTCCTTAGAGCAAGCGAACGTTAACCTTACTGAACAACTGGTTAACTTAATCAGTGCACAACGTAACTTCCAAGCTAACTCTCGAGCCTTAGAAGTTAACTCAACACTGCAGCAAACCATTATCCAAATTCGTTAATCAATGAAATGGGTAATGACAAAAAGGCAGCATTAGCTGCCTTTTTAATTGCTTGATTTATATAACCTTTCCTCACTAATGCTTACCTGTGTTTTTCTTTGGCATCATATTTGCTGTTATTTCCTTTGAGTCAGCTAATTGACGAAGGAAATAGAAATGGACCAATTACTCTACATATCGATGACAGGTGCAAAACAAAATATGCATTCGATCGCGGTACGCGGAAACAACCTAGCAAATGCTAACACTACAGGCTTTAAAGCTGATCTAGAGAATGCTCGCTCAATGCAAGCCTTTGGACCAGGCATGCCATCTCGTGTATTTGCCATGACCGAACGTCCCACTCAAAACTTTACCGATGGATTGCTAAAAACCACCGGCAGAGATTTAGATGTGGCGATTAAAGGCGAAGGTTGGATTTCGGTTCAAGATAAAGATGGTACAGAAGCGTTATCGCGTAACGGTAATTTCACAGTGTCTGCTGCGGGTGTATTACAAACCATGCAAGGACAAGCTGTGTTAGGCAACCAAGATGCGCCTATCATTATTCCTTTACCTGTTGAGAAGCTAGAGATTAACGAAGATGGCACCATCCAAATTCGCCCTGAAGGCGCGCCAGCTGATGCCTTAGAAGAAATTAATCGAATTAAACTAAGTAAGCCGTTTGCCGGCGACTTAACTAAAGGTGATGACGGCCTATTTAGATCAACCATTGGTCAAGCATTTCAACCCGATGCAACGGTTGAGCTCACCAAGGGGGCACTAGAGGGGAGTAATGTGAACCCGGTGCAAGAAATGACACATATGATCAGCATGCAACGTCAATTTGAAATGCAAATTAAAATGATGAAAACCGCTGAAGAAAACGAAAAAGCAACCAACAGCTTGTTGCGATTAAGCTAGGAATAAGGAGCGTACTATGCATCCCGCATTATGGATAAGTAAAACTGGTTTAGATGCCCAACAAACAAACGTTTCGGTTATCTCTAATAACCTCGCTAACGCCAGCACTATTGGTTACAAAAAAAGCCGCGCGGTATTTGAAGATTTGTTGTATCAAACCATTAATCAGCCGGGCGGTCGTTCATCTCAAAACACTAATATGCCCTCTGGTTTAATGATTGGTGCTGGTGCCAAAGTTATTGCTACCCAAAAGAATCACGATCAAGGTAACGTGCAAACTACCGATAACGCTTTCGACTTAATGGTTGATGGCCGTGGCTTTTTTGAGATTTTAATGCCAGACGGTACCACGGCTTATACGCGTAACGGCCAATTTGGCCTCAACGACGAAGGGACCATTGTAACCCCTGGTGCGGGTTACCCCTTGCAGCCAGAAATTCAAGTTCCTGAAGATGCTCAAAGCTTTACCGTAGGTGAAGACGGCGAGGTGAGTGTTCGCTTACCTGGGCAAACCGACAACCAAGTTATTGGTCAAATTACGATTACCGACTTTGTTAACCCGTCGGGCTTAGAGCCGCGTGGTCAAAACTTATATCTTGAAACTGGCGCGAGTGGCGCACCACAAAATGGTATCGCATCAGAGAACGGCTTAGGCGCAATTCGCCAAGGCTCGTTAGAAACTTCAAACGTTAACGTAACCGAAGAACTGGTTAATTTGATTGAAGCTCAACGTGTTTATGAGATGAACTCTAAAGTTATCTCAACCGTAGACCAAATGTTGACCTTCGCTACACAACAACTGTAGATAAAGTTTAGAGAGAGGGATTGCTCATGAATAAACTAATGGTAGTAGCAACCTGTATGACAATGGCCGGGTGTGCCAGCGTGAATACTGCAGTGGTACCCGACGACCCAGAGTTTGCACCTGTTTACCCAGAAGATGTAGCGGTGGAAGCACGTATCACTGGCTCGCTGTTTACAGAAGATCGCGCTAACAACTTGTACTCAGATAAAAAAGCCCACCGAGTGGGCGACATTATTGTGGTAACACTTGCAGAGAGTACTCAAGCCAGCAAATCTGCCAGTAATGAGTTAGCCAAAGATAAAACTCTTAACTTAAACCAAATTACCGTGCCGGGTGGTGTTGCCACCATAAACGGTAACCCAATTGAACTTGGTTTAAGTCAAAACAGTGATTTTAGCGGTGAAGCTGATGCTGCACAAAGTAACAGTTTAAACGGCAATATCTCGGTGAATGTGGTGCAGGTATTAGCAAATGGTAACTTAATTATTAGCGGCGAGAAGTGGCTAATGTTAAACAATGGCAATGAGTATATTCGCTTAACAGGCATTATTCGCCCTGAAGATGTAGCACCGGATAACTCGATTACATCGCTGCGTATTGCCAATGCAAGAATTCAATATGGTGGTACTGGCGATTTTGCTAATACCACTGACCAGGGTTGGTTATCTAAGTTCTTTAATGGTCCTGTTTGGCCATTCTAAGCCCTGATTTCTAGGAGTAGTATCATGTTAAAACGTAGCATTGTGTTAATCAGTATCGGCATGTGTTTGTTAGCAAATACCGCTAATGCTGCGCGAGTAAAAGACGTAGCAAACGTTGCCGGAGTGCGATCTAACCAATTAACGGGTTACGGTTTAGTGGTAGGTTTACCGGGCACCGGTGAGAAAAATAGTGATTTTGCCAAGCAGTCTTTTGCCACCATGTTACGTAACTTTGGTATTACTGTGCCGCCAGGCACTAACTTAAAAATTAAAAACGTTGCGCCAGTAGCAGTACATGCAGAGTTACCTGCTTTTATTAAACCAGGTCAAACTATCGACATTACAATATCAGCCATTGGTGAAGCTAAAAGCTTACGCGGTGGCAGTTTAGTACAAACCTTTTTGAAAGGAGCTGATGGCGAAGTTTATGCACTTGCTCAAGGTAGTTTAATTGTTGGTGGCTTTGGTGCCGAAGGTGCTGATGGCTCTAAAGTTATTTCAAACACACCTACGGTTGGTCGTATTCCAAATGGAGCGATTGTAGAGCGCTCGGTACCATCACCATTTATGAATGGCGATACCATTACCTTTAACTTGAAGCGTTCAGATTTCACTACAGCGAAACGTTTAGCCGATACCATTAATAGCTTAGTGGGGCCAAATACAGCAACCCCGATGGATGCTGCGTCAGTACAAGTATTTGCACCGCGAGACCCTGGCCAAAGAGTCGCCTATCTTTCTACTCTAGAGAACCTAACCTTTGAGCCAGCTTCAGAATCCGCCAAAATTATAATTAATTCGCGAACCGGAACCATTGTGATTGGCAAAGATGTTCGTTTGTTACCCGCAGCAATTACCCATGGCGGATTAACAGTGAAAATTTCTGAAACACCTTTGATTTCTCAGCCAAATCCATTCTCTGATGGAGAAACAGTTGAAACAACGGTGAGTACCATTGAGGCAACCGAAGAAGACTCGAGAATGTTTAACTTTGACCCAGGTGCTTCCTTAGATGATTTAGTGCGTGCTGTTAACCGTGTTGGAGTAGCACCAGGTGATTTGGTTTCAATTTTAGAAGCCTTAAAACAAGCTGGTGCTATTCAAGGCGAGCTGTTGGTGATCTAAGTATGACTATGGACGCGGTAAAACAATCAGCAAACTACCACGACTTAGCCAGTTTAGATGAGCTAAGGAGTGCTGCGCAAAAAGATCCGGATAAAGCGCTGAAGCAAGTCGCTAGTCAGTTCGAATCGCTGTTTATGCAGATGTTAATGAAACAGATGCGTAAAAGTAACGAATTGTTTGAAAGTGATACCCCGTTAAATAACCGTCATACCCAAACTTATCGAGATATGCACGATAACCAAATGGCTTTGGAGCTGTCGTCTTCAGGTGCTTTAGGTTTAGCCGACTTAATTGTGGCCCAATTAGATCCTGCTGCTGCCAACGTAACGCCCGCATCGGTATTACGCGGCGGTCAAAACATTGATTTGCAACAGCGTTCTTTAAATGCACAGGCAACAGATGGCAAGAATATTGCTGTATCGACTAGTGTAACGGCCGCAATAAGCAAACCTTTAGTAAAAGATAGCGTTAGCGAGCCAATTAAGGACGAAGTAGCAGAGCCGGTGGCAATAAAACGGCAAGGTTTTTCCTCTCCTAGTGAGTTTATTGAAGCCATTTTGCCAGTTGCAAAAAAATGGGCTGCAGATAAAGGCATTGAACCAATGGCTATTGTAGCGCAAGCGGCATTGGAATCAGGCTGGGGTAAAAAAGTGATTGCAAACGGAGATGGCTCTAGTAGCCATAACTTGTTTGGAATTAAAGCGGATAGTCGTTGGCAAGGAGATAAGGCAGTAGTGAACACTTTAGAGTACAGAAACGGACAAGCACAGCAAGAACGCGCCGCATTCCGCTCGTATGATTCTTTTGAAGAAAGTGTAAAAGACTACTTGTCGTTTGTAGAAGGGCCGCGCTATCAAGAGGCTTTAGCAAAAGGTATGGATGCTAAGCAATATGCCAAAGAGCTACAGGCGGCGGGTTATGCCACCGATCCTCAGTACGCAAACAAAATTGGCCAAATTTTAGATAGCCGTCACTTTTCAGAGTTTCGTGATACACAAGTTGTAGGGGAGTAACCAATTTATGGCTATGAATGATCTACTAACCATTGGTTCATCGGGGGTAGCAGCACACCAGCGCCTATTGATGACCACCGGTAATAACATTGCCAATGTAAATACTCCGGGCTACAGCTTACAACGCACATTTTATACAGCAGATACTTTAGGTGGTGTTCGAGAAGGTTATACTGAGCGTGTGTTAAACGGTTTTGCTCAAGCACAAATGTTTCGCGATACTTCTACATTAGCTAACCGTGATGCTTATTTAGAATCGGTGAGTAATATTGACGCGATTCTAAGTGATGATTCCTTATCTTTAAGCAGTAAGTTTGACGATACCTTCACCCAGCTTCACGCAACAACCGACAATCCTACTGCATTATCTACTCGTGAGCTTGCGTTGTCCCAATTCAACGCCTTAACAGATCGTTATAGAACTCTGAATGAGCAGTACAGCGTACAAGAAAAAAATCTTAGCCAAGATATTGTAGAAAAAGCTGATGAAGCCAATGCCTTAATTCGCAATATTGCGGAAATCAATAAAGAGATTGTGGCAGCTGGCGGTAGCCCTTTAGATGGTAATACCGCGATACTTGGTGACAAACGTGACCAAGCGATTAAAGAACTAGCTGAACTGATAGACATTAATACCATTGTTCAAGATGACGGCTCAACCCTCGTGTTTATGCGCTCGGGTCAAGCTTTAGTGTTGCAAGATGACCATACTAAGTTGGCCATTGTAGATGGTGACCCTGATAGTACCCAAAAAGAAATGACGCTTTCGTTAGCCGGTTCTACCCGTATTATTGGTCGTGATGATATTGGTGCGACTATCGGTGGATTGATGGAATACCGTAAAACCACATTGGATACTAGCCGCAATCAACTAGGTCAACTGTCAGTTGCGATGACCGATGCTTTTAATACTCAAAACCGTTTAGGCATGGATTTAAATGGCGATATTGGTGGAGATATATTTACTCTACCTACGTTTAACGGCAAAGAGTTCTCGACCAATACTACGGCTGGCACGATTAGCGGCAGCTTTATAGCCGGTAGCGGTAGTGAAGTTACGCCCTATGATTACCGAGTTACCTTTACTTCGCCAACCACTTTTGAAATGCAGCGTTTTGACGGTGATAGTCCAATAGAAACCGCCATATCTGGGACAATACCTCCCACCAATTTCCAGCTTGATGGTATAGATTGGGATTTCTCTTCAGGCCCTTTTGCGGCTGGAGACAAACACCTTATTCAACCAGTGAGAGATGCCGCTGCGCAAATGACAGTGAGCATGAGCCAGCCAGAGAAACTTGCGCTAGCCTCTCCAATTCGCGTAGAGCGGGAACTTAATAACCGCGGTAATGCGACGGTGTCTATCGATTCCATTTACGATACCGATCCAGCTACGTCTAATTTCACCGCACCTGGTGGGTATGATCCTAACGGACCGCATGAGGTACGTATTAATAACGCTGGTGATTATGAAATATACAATGGTGTAGGGGCCTTAATGGCGACAGCGCCCGCCGCGAGTGCTGGCCAACAATTGTTTGCTAATGCAGTGCCTGCTTTAACACCGGGTTATGAGATAAATATTGACGGCGATGTGCAAGAAGGTGATGTATTCACCATGGATTACAATACCGACGGTTTTAATGACAACTACAATGCTCTGCGCTTGGTTGATTTGCAGCAAAAAGACCTCGTGCGCAAAAGTCTTGCAACTGGCGGCGACAATAAAATGACCATGAACGATGCTTACGCCAGCGTAGTGAGTTTTGTGGGCGGTAAAACCAGCGAGGCGAGGGTAGCTGTATCTGCAGCGACATCTTTACTTGAGCAAAGTACCCAGCGGCACAACTCCATATCTGGGGTTAATCTTGATGAAGAAGCATCTAATCTAATTCGTTTCCAGCAAGCTTACGCTGCATCTGCACAAGTTATTAGCGCTGCCCAGGAAACCTTCCAAACATTATTAAGTTCAGTGAGGTAATCAAATTATGCGAGTATCTAGTATTAATTTGTATCAAAGTTCACTGAATGGTGTGCTTAATTCTCAACAACAAGTTGAGAAAATGAACCAACACTTGATTACCAATAAGAAATTGCTTACCGCGGCTGATGGTCCGTCTGACATGAGTAAAACCATGTTTTTGACGACCGAAATTACCTTAACGGAGCAACACCTTAAGAACGGTACTTTGCTCGAAAACGCGCTTAATTTCGAAGAATCCACTCTAGATGGGATGATCAATGCAATGCAGCGGGCGAGGGTGTTAGGTGTTCAATCTGGCGATGGCTTAAATGGCGAAGCTGAACGTAAATCATTAGCTCAGGAGTTAAGGCAAATTCAAGCGCAAATGGTTGATTTTATGAATAGCCAGAATGCGGATGGTAGTTATGTATTCTCTGGGTTTCAAACCCAAAAACAGCCATATGTATTTGATGGCACTGATTATAATTACCAAGGTGATGCTGGAGTTAACGAATTAAAGGTATCATCGTCAGTGTATATTCAAAGTAATGATACTGGCCAAGAAGTATTTGATAACGTATTTAAACGATTTGTGACTAATGACTTATCGGGAAATATTAATACAACTATTACCGATCAAAGAGCTTATGATAGTTTTCACAAATTAAATTATGATCCGATTACCCCCGCTAATAATACTTACCAAGTTCAAACAACAGCAGGTGCACCTGATAGCTATGAAATACTTGATAGTGGTGGAGCATCTTTAGTACCCCCAGAAACGGGGGATTATGTGTCAGGGCAATCTATTAACTTTAATGGTGTTGATATTAATATATCTACTCCTGCAGGTAGTGCCAATGAGTCATTTGAATTAGCGCCACCTGATAAAGATAATGTACTGAATATGTTGTCTGAATATATAGTTGCATTAGAAGACCCTTCCTTGGTGGGGGACGCCTATGTAGAGAAACAATCAGACTTTTTGGTAGGTTTAGATAATTCATTAGAAAGTGTAAACTTAACCTTAGGGTCTATTGGCGCAAGAGGTAACTCCTTGGAAGCAGTGCGTTCTGCCGCGTCTTCGATGGACCTCATTAATCAAAAATCTCGCGCTTCCTTGAGCGAGGTCGACTTCGCAGAAGCTGTGAGCAATCTGCAGAAGGCGGAGCTTGCACTTAATACTTCTTATTCATCTTATAGTCGCATAAGCCAGTTATCGCTATTTAATTATCTATAACGCTAAAGTTTATTCTTAGCCTGCCGTTATAAAGGTTGCTTCAATAATGAAGCAACCTTTTTTATTTTAAGATTTGTTCTGGAAATAAAATTAAAATAATTGCTAAAGAATATTGAAGCGCCGCCGTTATATAGGGTAAGTCAGAAGAAAATAATAACTGACAACTAATAAAACCTATAAATGGTTAATATATAGATAGGAGAAATATCATGGCTTTATACGTAAATACAAATGTGTCATCGCTAAACGCCCAACGTCAGTTAACTCAATCTGGCTGGTCTTTAGATACATCATTCCAACGCTTGTCATCGGGTTTGCGTATTAATAGTGCAAAGGACGATGCCGCTGGTCTTCAAATTTCAAACCGTATGACTTCGCAGATTCAAGGTCTAGATCGGGCAGTAATGAATGCTCAAGATGGTATCTCTTTAGCGCAAACCGCTGAGGGAGCGATGGACGAAGTAACAAATATGTTGCAACGTATGCGTACTTTAGCCATCCAATCTCAAGATGGTATTAACAACTCTGACGACAGACTTGCATTGCAAGCAGAGGTCTCCCAGCTTAAGGCAGAAATTAGCCGAGTTGGAACAACCACTAAGTTTGGTAACATCACTCTATTGGATGGCCAATATAACGAAAACTTCTTGGTAGGCGCAAACGCTGGAGAAAATATTGCGGTAACTATTGCGACTACCGTGAGCCAGGCTGGTCTAGGTATCGCTGCATTGGCTGTTACAAGTCCTGCAGCTGCAAGCGCTGCTATGGCTGCCATTGATTCAGCGGTTAAAACCATTGATGCCGAACGCGCTCAATTAGGTGCTGTTCAAAATCGGTTCCAGTCTACCATACGTAACTTGTCTAACATCTCAGAGAACGTAACGGCAGCTCGTTCGCGTATTAAAGATACTGATTTTGCAAAAGAAACTGCAGAATTAACTCGAAACCAGATACTGCAACAGACTTCTACGACGATTTTGGCTCAAGCGAACCAACGTCCTCAAGCTGCGTTGTCACTACTGGGATAATAAAAAAGAAAAGGACGGTGGGGGTTCAATCCACCGTCCTCATACTGTAATCGCGCAATTAGTACTCTTAGGAGGCTCAATTCCATACCAATAATAAGTTGCGCTTTAGTTTCGCTCTCAATCTCCTATCGTTTCGAGCGATACGGTCAAGTGATGTATACTCACTTGACCTTTTTTCGCAGCGGTTCAGACTGCACGAATAATAAAGCAATGCTTGTGCCAAGTTTTAGTGACAGATAATTGGCATCAAATAATTAAACTTTTAGTTAAAAACTCTATCTTTAGTCTGGTTCACACAGTGTTATTTTCCGTTACAAAGCCTTTGATAGCAAGGCTTGCCGCAAAAGCGGCAAATTATTTCCGTTTTTTCCTCTTTTTCCCTAAAGCTTTTCCTAGGCTTGCCGCTAACTAATATGAAGTTATTAAAACTTTAGTCCATTTCTAAGTTGTCTTGGTTTTCGGTTCATTAACCAGGGGTTCAACAACTAACAGATGGTTTTGATCGTCCTGACACAGTTCAATCAGGATGAGCGATTTCTTAGGAGGCTCAAATTATGGCATTAGTTGTCAACACCAATGTGTCGTCATTGAACGCACAACGTCAGTTATCTAGTTCTGGTGGTATGTTAGATACTGCTTATCAACGTCTAAGCTCTGGTTTTCGAATTAACAGTGCAAAAGATGATGCAGCTGGTCTACAAATCTCTAACCGCATGACTTCACAGATCCAAGGTCTTGATCGCGCTGTGATGAATGCTCAAGATGGTATTTCGGTTGCGCAAACAGCTGAGGGTGCTATGGATGAAGTGACTAACATGCTTCAACGTATGCGGACTTTAGCCGTTCAGTCGCAAGATGGTATTAACAACAGTGATGACCGCGCCGCGCTTAACGCTGAAGTTAGTCAACTTAAAGCTGAGATTAGCCGAGTTGGTACAACAACTAAGTTTGGTGGAACTGCTCTTTTAGACGGTTCATATAGCTCAAACTTCCTAGTTGGAGCTAATGCCGGTGAGAATATTCTTGTATCAATTGGCCAAACTATTTCGCAAGCTGGTTTAGGTATTACTGGAGCAAGTGTAGGCACAGCAGCAGCAGCTAGTGCGGCTATGGCAAGCATTGATTCAGCGATTAAAGCAGTAGATTCAGAGCGAGCGAGTTTAGGTGCGGTTCAAAACCGCTTCCAATCTACAATTCGTAACTTGTCTAACATCTCAGAGAATATTTCTGGTGCTCGTTCGCGAATTAAAGACACAGATTTTGCGAAAGAAACTGCAGACCTAACTAAGGCTCAGATTCTACAGCAAACCAGTACTTCGATTCTTGCTCAAGCAAACCAACGCCCACAGGCTGCGTTAGCTCTAGTTTAATCGGCAAAAATAGTGAAGAAAGACGCAGCCACACTTATACTGTATAAGTGTGGCTTGCTTTGTTTAAGGAGTCTGGAATATGGATAACAGTGTAAGTTCAATATCCACCTCGACAGCTACATCCGGTCAACCTGCAAATCAGGAGCCCAACTTAAGTGCTGCTGACAAGATGGAAGTGGCACAAATATCGCTTCAAAAAGAGCAACAAAAGGTAAAAGCACAACAAGAAGCTGAGCAAGAGAAACGTCAAGATGAGGATAAGACTCAAATAGATGACGTAGTTGCCTCTCTAAACCAGTTACTTGAGGTACAAGACAGGGATGTAAAGTTTGTAGTAGATGAACGAGATGGTCAGTTCTTCACATCGGTGCTAAATAGAAGCACTGACGAGCTCATTCGTGAAATTCCTACAGAAGAGTATCGTCAATTGGAAGAACGGTTGAAAAAGTTTCAAGATGCCATTGGCCAAACAACTGGCTTATTTGTAGATCAATTGGTGTAACTAATATACGAGTAAAATATTATGACAGGAATAACAGCGGCGGGTATTGGTAGCGGATTAGATTTAGAAGCACTTATTGAAGTATCTATTAATGCTGAACGCGCTGGTAAAGATGCTCGTTTGGAGAAAACTAAAGCCACCTTAGATGTTACTTTGTCTGCGGTCGGTTCTGTTAAATCTGCTTTAAGTTCCTTTCTTAGTATTCTCGAAAAAGCTAAAGAACAATCAACCTTTATTCCTAGGGTTGCTACTACAGGTGAATCTGAAGGCAATGAATCAATTATTGTTGATTTGGACGAAGGTGCCACAAACGGTAATTATTCAATTGAAGTTCAGCAACTTGCAGGAGGCTCCTCTCTTACATCCATTGACTCTACAGCAAATGGCGGAACCCCACTGTATTCAAGCGAAAACGATGTGGTGTCTACTACTGCGGGACAAATGACTTTTGCTACGGCTAACGGTGAAAGTTTTGTCTTAGATGTTGAAGCCGGGACAACTCTTAAGCAGTTAAGAGAAAAAATAAATGATGCGGAAGATAACTTTGGGGTCAGTGCCAACCTTATTGATACTGGTTCAGAGATTCGCCTAGCGATATCTTCAGAAGAAACTGGAGATGGTAATACTCTAACGGTAACAAATACTGGCTCTAACCCTGAACTTGATAATTTTACCAATGCTGGTGGAAAAATGAGTGTGATTGACGCATCGTCCGCGAAAATTACCATTGACGGAATTGAAGCAACCAGCAGCACTAACAATTTCAGTAACGTGGTATCTGGCGTAAGTATCGATGTCAAAAAAGTGACAGGATCTGCTGTCTCTGTAGGTATTGCGCCCAGTGAAGAAAAAGCAATTGAGAATATGAAAGCCTTTGTTGACGCTTATAACAAGGTTATATCAGAAATTGATAAGTACTCTAAGCCTGAAACGGTAGTTGAAGGTGATGATGGATCCTCTTCTCGTAAAGAATTAAGTGGCGATGCTATGTTTCGCTCACTGCGTTACTCATTAGGTCGAATCGCCAGTAATGGCTACGATGATGCCCCTCCAGGCATGAAAACACTTTATGGTATAGGTGTTGAAATGGACAATGACGGCATGCTTAAATTGGACGAGACTAAATTTAAAGAGAACCTAGCTAACAATATGGACGGAGTTGGCGAGGTTTTTGCTATGTCTGGTGGTATCTCGGAGTCTTTTTCTGCGATAGTCGCAAGTTATGAGAAATCTGATGGTGTGCTTGCTTCTCGAGAGGAGTCAGTAAAAAGTCAGATACGAGATTACGAACATCAAAAGTTGGATTTTGAAGAGCGAATGGCTTCTTATGAGAAAACACTACGTGCCAAATATACTGCTTTTGATGTTGCCATGGGTGACCTAAATAGCCAAATGTCTTATATTACAGGACAACTAGCGCAGTTGAATAAATAATGGAAGTGACATATGTATCAAAAAGGCATTAATCAATATCGCCAAGTAGGTGTTAAAGACCAAATAGCAACTGCAGATCCTCATGGAGTCACTCAGATATTGATGCAAACGGCTCTACAAAACTTAGCTGTTGCTAAAGGGTGTTTAGAGCGCAATGACTTAGCAAATAAAGGCAAGCCAATTGGTAAAGCTACCTCTATTATTACTTCGCTTCGAGACACTTTAGATCACGAACGTGGCGGTGATATTGCTGATAACTTAAATGATTTGTATAGTTATATGTTAGAGCTTTTATCAGAAGCGTCTGTTTCTAATAAAGCAGAATTAGTTGCTGAAGTGATTGATATTTTCCTTCCAATTAAGTCTGCTTGGGACCAAATACCAGAGTCAGCAAAGCAAGAAGCCTACCAACAGAAGTAAGATGAGTACGTCTAACTCTCACCTCAATAAGCAACTAGCTAAAGCTAGTTTATCTTTACTTGCGCTCCGTGAAGCTTTAGACGGAGATTCGGTTGATCTTAAGCAAGTAGAGAGCAGCCTTACAGAACATCATGCTATTGTTAAAGACATATTTGAAGGCTCTGACTCTAGGGTTTTTTCAGCGGATGATCTGGTTCTTCTCAATGAATACTCCGAGAAAGTTCAAGCGATCTACAGTTACTTTAAAGAACAACGCTTAGACATAAAAACTACTCTTGGCTCTTTAAAGCGTGGTCAGAAAGTCGTGGGCGCCTATTTTAAGAATCTTTAGGCGACAACTTAGGAATCGTAATGCTAAAGAATATTGATTTTCAGACATCCACCGATGAGCCTATTCAACAACAACATGAAGCTCAATTAGCCCCTTTGATACAGAGGCGCTTTGCGCGTAACTTAGAGGCGTTTGCTAGCTTTGATCTTGGCTTAGCAAAAACACTCTCTGAACATCACTCTGTTAAATATTCCCCTTTTGTTACAACTTCTCGTCGTTTAAATGTAATGAGCATTGCAAAAGGGAGAGCTCTTTATAACCTCATTCCTGAAAGACAGGTCTCTCAGCAAGTTACACACTTTAGCCAACAGGCTCTGGTTTATGATAGCTCTGTAGATACCCCTTTGTTGAGTGTTATTCAACAGCAAGGCGCTACGTTAAACTCTCTGTTGCCACAAGGTAACATTGCTTACCAAGCAATAGATGAAAACAGTGAAAATCTTGTTATTTTGGGTTGTGGCCTAGGTTTGCATTTAAAGCAGTTAGCCAGCTTAGCTCCTTGGAAGAGAATACTTTTAATTGAACCTGAGGTAGATTTATTATATGTTTCTTTGCTTAGTGCTGAGTGGCGAGAAATGTTGGGGCATGTTTCTGCTAATGATATTAAATTAAATATTGTTTCGGGGGTAAAAGGTGCAGACGCTATACAAGCGATAAGTGACTGGAAAAAAGAACATGGGCTAACGAAATTCCATATTTATCGGCATTATGATTATGCTGTCTTTAATTGTTTTGAATATCATTTAGCTTTAGGATTAGATGCTTTTTCTCACGAACTGATAGAGCAAAGTGCCAACCTAGAAGAAGAAAGTAGTTTTGAATTTAGCCATTCTTTGAGCTTTTACTATTTAGAAAACTCTCAGGTGGCGACTCATATAGAGGAAAAGAATAGTAAGCTTTTAGATAACCACTTTTCAAACAATTTAGTGGCGTTTCGTAAGTATTTTCCTGACATATACGCTTTTGCTGTTGATTATAAAGCCGTAAGGTGGCAGTTAGTTAGTACAGGAGATGGACAGTTTAACCTGTTTGATTTAGAGCAAGGAGTAATGTCTAGTAGTGAGGAACTACGAGATTCAAGCCTTAAGTATTTCGAACACTATTCAGCCAATCCTAGAATTGACCCTCTCGACGCTAGGCAAACATTTCATAAGCCAAGTCCATTTATTCATTATGATAAATCAGCTCAACTTAAAAATTTGGTTCAATCAATTCCAGAATCAAAACACAGTAAATTACCGCATAAATTACCGTCATTTATCATGTATGGTTGCTCTTTGGGTTATCAAGTAGAGAAGTTGCTAAACTCCCATATTGTAGATAATTTTATACTTTATGAGCCGAATATAGATTTTTTCTATGCATCATTATCCACGATAGACTGGAGTAAAATCCTACAGGCTTCTGATGAGCAAGGTACTAAACTTTATCTCAATATTGGCGATGATGGCACGCATATGTTTGATGATATTCATATGCGCTTACAGAGCTACGGTATTCATATTCTCTCGTATACGTTCTTTTATGTAAGTTATTTTCAGCATGCAATGGATAAAAATATTCGTTTAACACGAGACCAATTCAAGGTCCTATTAAACATTAGTGAGTTCTTCGATCATGCTTTCTATAACTTAAACCATACTCGTGACTCTCTATTGCGCAACAGTCGCTATATGTTAAAAAACAAACCGCAGGTGCTGCGTGACGAATTAGCCAACATTCCTGTATTTATTATCGGAAATGGACCCTCTTTAGATAGCAGTGCGGATGTGATTCGTCAGCACCAAGGTAAGGCGATTATTATTTCAGTTGGTACGAGTTTAAAAGCACTTTATCAGCTAGGTATTAAGCCAGACTTTCATGCAGAAGTTGAACAAACTAGAGCTACTCTTCATTGGGTATGCCAAGTTCCAGATCCTGATTGGCTTAAACAAATAGATATGATTACTGTAAACGGCCTACACCCCGAAGTATCAGACATGTTTGGTGAAACGCTATATTGTTTGAAAACGGGAGAAGCTGGGTCACTGAGTTTTCTTGAAATTGCTGAAGAAGTGCAAGAATTCGATAGTATCCTTTACTCTTATCCTACAGTATCAAATTGTGCATTATCTTATGCTCTGCGCATTGGGTTTAGACAAATATATCTATTTGGTGTGGATCTTGGTTTTGTAGACCCCAGTCGTCACCATAGTCGGCACTCTGCATACTATAACGCTAAAGAAGATGGTAAAGAGCTTTATGATTATAGTGCACATGGTACGGGTTTAAGAGTGCCTGGTAATTTTGAAGATTATGTATTTACTAAGCATGAATTTAAGTACTCTGCAGAAATATTAGGTAAATCCATAGCTGAGTATGATGATGCCGAAGTTTATAACACTTCGAATGGGGCGCTAATTGAGGGAGCCGCTCCACTAGCTCTCGAGCAGGTGCTTCTAACAGGTGATGAAATTGATAAATCCGCGTTAAAACAGCGTATAAAGTTAGGCGCTTATAGAGAAGACACATCTCAGTTAGTTGATGTATTCGACAATACCTACTCAGATAAACATATTGAAGAGCACTGTAACCAGTTGCTTGATATAGTACGTAATGATGCTGATAGCTGGGAAGCTGTACTTGATATATTAGATCGTCAAGTTAAATTAGTTAAAGGTTCTGCGGCAGACCCTAAATCTCTATTCTTTTACTTAATGCGGGGGAGTGCTTCTTTTTGTTTAACCTATTTAACCCGCTTAGCTTATTCGGCTGATGATGAAGAGTTATGTATGCAGCGCTTCAATGAAGGTAAAGCAATATGGATAGAATATATAACCGAAATGCGGGATAAAGTGCTCAGCGACTTTGGTGAGTTCGACCAAACGCCTCGGCCTGTGCCAGATAATGATTTTGATTCAATGCCTGCACTTGATATTCTTAAAAAAAGAAAAGAAGCAGCAAAAACGGGTTAAATAATTGGGGTTAAACGGTGATGTTTAACCCCAATTTTTAAGATTCTAGTAATTGTTCTATGTACTCTGAGATCGTTTCTTCTTGACCAAAAAGTGCGTGGTAGATTTTCCCCGGGAAGGCTATTGAACGCTCTTCATTCTTAAAGAATGTTTGAGGAGGTTCTTCTTCGGTTTCTTCGATAAATAGCCATTCGCCACCAGCTTCTTTTTTATACACCTCTCCAACATAAGCGCCTAACATATATGAATAGGTAAACATCTCTTTTTCATCTAAATGTTGCTCGCTGAGTGTTTTGATTAGCTGATCTACTTGGGTGAGGCTACCTAATGAATAGTCTGGACGAGGGCTACCAGTGCTTTCGATAAAACTAATGGCATCTTCGGCTGTGTCGGCCATAAGTTTCGAGAACTCTTCGTTATTCATTATTTCTGTCCTTTCAAAAATTATAATCTTAATACTAAAAGCTTTATTTATTTTAACAAGTATATACGTCAGCTAAGTGCTAGTTTTGCTTATTAACTCCCAAGATAATGGCGTTGCAAAGTCTATATCTATTTTGGCCTTGCTACCTAATACCTCGTCTAGCCATTTGGGGGCTAAGCCATATCCTGGTCTTACACTTCCAATGTTATTGGTAGATAAAACATCACCTTTTTTTATGGATTTAGTTGTGTATAGGGAGCGCCTAAACTGTATGTTTTGTTGCTCACTTGACGCTTGAGAGTAAGATACCAGACCCATTGCAGACCATGCTGTACCCGCTGACTGACATAGCTGAGATAATTCCTTAGGCTCAATAGAGAAGCTATCGTCGGGGCCGCCGCCAAGCCGGTCTAATGTTACGTGTTTTTCTACGATAGCCGCCCCTAATGCGACAGCGGTGATGGCGGTAGTGTTGTCTATAGTGTGGTCAGACAATCCAGTCACTAAGCCAAACCGACTCTGCATATCAGTTAACGTATGCAAATTATAATCTGACGCCGGGGCCGGATAACCGCTAACGCAATGCAAAATTGCTAATTGCTTACAGCCAGCAGACTTAGCTGCTTCTATGGCTTCGCTAATCTCTTGCTCATTTGCCATGCCGGTTGAAATAATCATCGGCTTCCCGGTTGACGCTACATACTTTATTAGGGGGAGATCTATCGCTTCAAATGATGCTATTTTGTAGGCTGGGGCATTTAGCTCTTCGAGCAAGTCTACAGCACTATTATCAAACGGCGAGCTAAAGAGAGTTATGCCTTGTTTCCTTGCATAATCAAATAGCTCTTTATGCCACTCCCATGGAGTGTATGCAGATTCGTATAGCTGGTAGAGGGTGTTACCGTCCCAAAGCCCACCAGATATTTTGAACTCAGGTTTATCACTTTTTAGGGTGATAGTATCGGCGCGATACGTTTGGATTTTTACCGCATCAGCCCCTGCCTGTTTGGCGGCTTTTATCAGTGCAAGAGCGTTATTAATGTTACCGTTATGATTTGCTGAAATCTCAGCAATAATATAGGGCGGTTGGTCTACGCCAATTCGTCTATTGTCGATACAAATATTGTTGTTCATGTATAGCTTCCATTGGCTGTTTGAAGGAAGACGTTATTGCCAATCGCCTGATAATTCTGTTGCTTAAACAAATATAGAGAAGCTTTGTTTTTTGGCAATATAGTTGCGTAAAAATCGGAATTCGGCAGCAGAGACCTAGCAAGTTTTAAAGCAGCGCTTGCTACTCCTAGTCGCTTACTGTTACTTGCTGTAAGAATAGATATCTCGTAACCATCGCTCTCTGTTAGCCTATCAAGCCGCAGCATACCTTGGGGCTGTTCTCCATTGGTGACGATGTAAAGATGATAAGCGGTATTGCTTAGTTGCTGGGAAAACCATGCCTTGTGTTCTCGCTCGGTAGGAGTCGCGGGGTTTATTGCGTACTCTCGTGTGCCTGGTTCGTGCTGCCATTGAAAGAGTTGTACACAGTCTTCCTTGGTGACAAGGTTTAGGTGAACTAGCTGCCCATTAGTTAACGATGTTTGCATGATACTTGCCGCTGTTCTGCGCGCACCCTGCGCATCAACTAAGGCTGTCGCTTTATTCGCCATACTTTGGTAATTGTATTGAATGTGCTGTATAGCTTGAGTTAGTTTGTGTTCGTTGATTTGCTGTGGCGAACCTAAAGAAATAGCCGCTCCTTCTTCAGCGAGTATTCGACATATTTCTTTCTGATTATCAGCCAACTCAATATTAATGCTTGGCAAACCTAAAGCGCAGCGTTCCCAAGCACTAGCGCCACTGGCACCAATGGCAAGGTCGGCTTTGGTCATTATTTCCGCCATATTGGATATTGAGCGCAGAACCTGGCAATGTTTGAATCGTGAGCGCTGACTAGTTTCTAGCAGCGATTGATAATTGGGATTATTAGGACCCGCAATTACAATTAGCTTAGTACAGCTATCAATCGGACTACTTTGTAATAATTCTATCAATTGCTTAGTTACGTTATTGCGGTCGGTGCCACCCAAACTTAATAATATTGAGTTAATTGACTGTTTTTTATCGCGCCTAGTTTGAACGGTGGTTTGGGCAGTTAAAAACTCATCTCTCAGCAATGCGTAATGTGTACCCAGTAATAGGGAAGCAGAAGAGGGCACCAATGACCGGTAATCAGAGTTAGTTCTGCCATAGGTTTGATCTAGCAGAATGTCACATTGGTGGGCGCGATTAGCGAGATCATCAATTACTACTATTTGTTTTACATAGGGTTGTAAAAGCAGTTCCCAGCGTTTGTCTACGCCATAGTGATCTACGATCAAGAAATCTACTGGGCCTATTTCACTTATTTTATCTAGAGTATTATTGGCGTCTTGAGTATAAAGTCGACCTAACCAAGTAGAGGGATCCTTTGGGTCAAGGTGTTCTGTTGGAGGTGCTAGCAATAACAGTTTGAAACCAGACTCAGTGATAACAGAATTAATGTTGCCGAGGTGTTCTGCACTGGCAAAACTTATAGTGTGTCCATTTTTTCTTAACTGGTGGGCCAGCGACAAACAGCGGTAAACATGGCCGCTACCAATGATTATTGACGAGTCTACTCTAAAGACAATATTCATTGTTGTTGTCGGTAATTGTATAGAAACTCAGCTAAGGCCCAGTCTTGCATGTCATCAATATCTACACAGCTATTTTTGGGAACCACTAAACCCAGGGACTTTTCACTGTAAATTGGAGTATTACTTAAATAGGCCGAGGCTTTTCCCCAGTAGTATTGACCGGTATCGTAAAACCCTTCATTTAAATCTTGGCTACGACTATTCAAATGTTCTAGTTCCATCATTGAAACAAAGCCGTTTGTATCTAGACGCAAAGCACGTTGTATAGGTGCAGGGTAGGCTGCAACCGGGAATAAGTAGTCCGCATCCTTTTGTTTTAATACCTGTTTACCTTCTAACAATTGAGAGGGTGTCACAAAAGGCGCTGTCGCGTAGATACAACAAACTTCAGTAATGTCTGAATCGATAACTACTAAAGTAGAAATAGCATGATGAATAACCTCAAGCGTAGTTGCGTAGTCATTTGCAATGTGCGCTGGTCTAACAAAAGGCACTTCAGCGCCGAATTGTTTAGCAATATCGGCTATCTCAGAATCATCAGTGGATACAATAACACGATCAAAACACTGGCTTTGTAATGCGCTTTCTATACTGTAAGCGATAATGGGTTTGCCATTAAAAAGCTTAATGTTTTTCCTCGGAATACGTTTACTTCCGCCGCGTGCTGGAATTATTGCTACAGCGCTCATTGCAAAGCCTCTGCCAGAGTACTAACCACAAATTTCTGTTCTTCATCGGTTAAGGCAGGGAATAGCGGCAGACTCAAAGCTGCTTTATAATAATGCTCGGCGTTAGGGTAGTCACCCAACTTGTGTCCTAAAGCTTGGTAATGAGGTTGAGTATGCACGGGTATGTAATGAACATTCACACCAATGTCAGCCGCCTGCATTTTGTTGAATACGGCGAGTCGTTTTTCTGGCTGGCTGAGCTGAATGACGTATAAATGCCTAGCAGATATTCCATTAGTATGCTGTTTTGGTGAAATAACCGGAAGAGGGGTTAATAGCTCATCGTAACGGTTGGCCAATTCTGCCCGCTTGGCTACCCACTGATCCACTCGCTTAAGTTGCGACAAACCTAATGCGCCTTGTAACTCAGTAATACGATAGTTAAAGCCTAAATCGAGTTGCTGATAGAACCAAGGACCATCTGGTTCTTTTGTCATAAGCGCTGGGTCTCTTGTGACACCATGACTTCTCAGTAAGGCCATCTTTGTAGACAGTTCTAGTGAGTTGGTGAGTGCTGCGCCGCCTTCTCCTGTAGTGATGATTTTTACTGGATGAAAGCTGAAAACAGTAATGTCACTAAAGCGGCAGTTGCCAATGGGGTGTTCTAAATAGGTACCACCAATGGCATGAGATGCATCTTCAATAATACGAAAGCCGTATTGCTGACTTAAGGCATATATGGCTTGCATGTCACAGGGTTGCCCACACATGTGAATAACAATTACCACTTTAGGAAGTGAGTTAGTGGTAGTTGATTTTTCTAATTTGGTTTTTAAAGCCAGTGGGCATAAGTTGTAACTGCTAGAGTCTATGTCTACAAAATCAACTTCTGCTCCACAGTAGAGCGCACAATTGGCCGATGCCACAAAAGTGATAGGACTGGTCCAAACGATATCACCAGCACTAACATCGAGTGCTCGGCAAGCGAGGTGAAGGGCGCTGGTAGCCGAATTAGTGGCTAAGGTATATTTAGCTCCAGTATAGGTGCATAGAGCCTGTTCGAATTCAGGCACTTTGGGGCCTTGAGTAAGGTAGTCAGAACCCAATACTTCTACAACAGTGTCAATGTCTTGTTGAGATATTTGCTGTCTACCGTAAGGGATCATAATTCAGCCATTTCGTCGAAAGCCAAAATCTGCTCAGAATCCAAAAAGTCAGGGTTAGTTTCAGAGTGGTACTCAAAACCTTGTTTAACAAGTTGACCTACCTCGTCTATCAGATTCCGAGAGTAGTTGTGTTCATCATTATAAAACTTGATGCTTGGGCAGATAACAAAATGGTCGTCAAACTCCAATGTGAGATGGGAGTCATCACCTGGACACATTATTTCGTGAAGCTTTTCGCCTGGACGAATACCAATAATTTTAATAGGGAGATCGGGCGCATAGGTTTTTGCTAAGTCGACAATTCTCACTGACGGTATTTTAGGAATGAAAATTTCGCCGCCGTACATGCGGCTGAAGTTTTTCAAAACAAAGTCGACACCTTGTTGCAAAGTAATCCAAAAACGAGTCATTTCTTCATGAGTAATCGGTAAGTGGTCATTACCATTAGCGATTAATTGCTTAAAGAACGGCACTACCGACCCTCGAGATCCCACAACATTGCCATATCGAACGACTGCAAAACGAGTTTGGCCTTGGCCAACCATATTATTTGCCGCCACGAAAAGCTTATCTGAGGCTAGTTTTGTCGCTCCATATAAGTTGATGGGGGCTGCAGCTTTATCTGTAGATAATGCAATAACTTTAGATACGTTGTTTTCTATGGCTGCTTTGATTACATTTTCAGCGCCATGAATATTCGTTTTTATACACTCCATAGGATTGTATTCAGCGGCGGGAACTTGCTTTAGAGCCGCTGCGTGAATGACATAATCTACGCCGTTCATGGCCTGAATAAGGCGTTCTCTATCACGAACATCACCAATGAAGTAGCGCATGCAAGGGTCATTGAATTGCTGTTGCATTTCATATTGCTTTAACTCATCACGAGAATAGATGATTAGGCGCTTGGGCTTATATCGTTCTAAGATAGTTTTTGTATACTTCTTACCGAAAGAACCTGTTCCACCAGTAATCAAGATAGATTTGTTGTCAAACATAAGCACCCTTAATTCTTATTATATGATTCGTCTAAAGCATAAAATAGGCCAATAATACTGGCGGCTGTTTCAATCTGTTGCGTATATTGGCTTTAAGCTAGTCGTTTTGCTTTGACTATTTGTATCGGTATAAAAATGTTTTTCAATTTCATTATGCCTAGCGTCAAAATAATGGCAATCTATTTAGCTTAACTTAGCTCTTTATAAACAAGATTAATCCGTTCATTTGTCCTATGTTCTGACGAAAAATGTTAAGTGATAGGTAATTGATGATTGGTATACTATTTGCTTGGTTTATTTTCACAAAGGAATGTAAGTTCTTCAATTGTTATGGGTTACGGAATGATTATTAAGCATATTGACTGGAAGCAAAGCAATGTTTTGAAAGAAGTGTTTTCGGAGGGGGAAGCCCCAGAGACGTTAGAGGATATGTCAATTGCATTGACATTGTTTCTGCAAGAACTTGAGCGTAATAGCGAGATTGATAGTGAGTCTAGTAATCGTATCTTTAACATGTTGCTTCAAGAGTTAGAGCCTTTAGCTAAAAATGATCCACATTGGCTAATCTGCTTAATGTCAATACACTTGGAGTTGGGGGACCGAGAAGGAGCTATTGATAAATTAGTGCACACATTATCTCATGTTAAATTAGATTTTGATGTGAAATGGTTTGTATATTGGCAACTGACTCGGCATTTCTTTCTTAATCGCTTAAGGTATGAGGAAGCTTTTCGATTTAAGAAACTTTCTGAAGCCTACAAGGCTGTATTTAATGACTACTACATTTGTCTAAGTCAGAAAGTAAAAAAAGCAGAGAGTATAAGGTCGGCTATAATGTCGGAAGAGCAGCCTTCAAAAAGCCATTTTAAGCCAAAGATTATTCTACTAACTAATCAATTTCTAACAGCAAAGCATGCACCCACTTATCTGTGTCTAAATATGGCACGAGAATATGTAAATCTGGGATTTCGAGTCTCGATTCTAAATTTGGGAATGCTACCAACTGATTTTCCTGTCATATTTGTAGGTGGTGAAAAGTTCAACCGAGTATTAGAGTATGATTTAGCTCAAAACAAAATTGTAATTGAAGAAAATGGAATTCAATTCAATTCATCAGAAAGTGTTAGCTCTCATATTTGCTATCAAGGCGTTGATATTCCATTTTCTCAGCTAGAAAGTGAAGAACAAATCGCATCTGTTGTTTCAAATTTAATGATTGAAAAACCTGAATTGGTTGTATCCATATCTGACAATAATCTGTTAGCTGATGCTCTTGCAAAATTGTCTTGTGGGGCCTTTCCCGTGGTCACTCACCCAACGTCTTCAGGTTTACCTATCCAGATAAATACAATTCCCTTGTATCTCAATCATCCAGTAAAAGACGACATTGTTAATCAATCAGAGAAATGTTCATTGTATCTACAGCGTTCGTATCCCAAACGTCATGTATCTTCAGAGTTAACTAGAGCAGACTTGAACCTACCAGATAATAAATTTTTAATTTCTGTTGTAGGGACTCGTCTTGATGATGAGTTCAATACTGATTGGCTTAACAGTTTAAAAAAGTTACTAGATAACTTTGACGATATGGCTGTTGTTTTTATTGGTTCACCGAAGAGTAGAGTAAGTCTTTACTTTAATGAATACGAAAATCAGACGATATATCTAGAGTATCAAAAAGACCTCTATTCTGTAATCGCTCTAACTGATCTGTTTTATAACCCTGATCGTTCTGGAGGAGGGACTGGGGCTTTAATGGCACTTGGAGCTGGTATCCCCGTTGCAACACTTGCTCGTATGTATAGTGATGTAGCTTGGTGGGTCCAAGAAAAATTCTCGTTTTGTAGTTATGATGAAATGGTTTCATATATATACAGCTGTAAGAATGATCGAAGTTTTTATGAGCAGCAATCTCAACAAGCAAAAGATGAATACAAGAGTATTATTGATGCACCATCGGCATTTGAAACTATCCTTATAGACTGTGGTGTGAAATATTAATGAGCAGGACTAAGTTTTAGTTATTTTGTTTTTTTAGTATCAGAAGGAGTGGACATTTGGTTCAATTCAATCGCCCAACCGTTATAGGAAATGAAATCGACTATATCAGTCGTTCAATCGGTAGTTCAAAAATATCTGGTGATGGAGTATTCGGTAAAAAGTGTCATGCATGGTTTGAAAAGAAGCTAGGATGCCAAAAGGTATTGTTAACTCCTAGTTGCACACAAGCGTTGGAAATGGCAGCTATTCTTATAAATATTCAGCCTGGCGATGAAGTTATTATGCCTTCATATACATTTGTATCCACAGCCAATGCTTTCGTTCTTAGGGGGGCTGTCATTGTATTTATTGATATACGTAAAGACACTATGAATATAAATGAGCTACTTATCGAAGAGGCCATAACAGATAAAACTAAGGCTATAGTTGTGGTCCATTACGCCGGGATTTCGTGCGAAATGGATAGTATTATGAATATTGCAGATCGTCATAAATTATATGTTGTTGAGGATGCTGCCCAGTGTTTGATGTCTCGATATAAAGATCGCCCCTTGGGAACAATAGGTCATTTTGGAGCATACAGCTTTCATGAGACAAAAAACTATACCAGTGGAGGAGAAGGCGGGTTATTATTAATTAATGATTGTAGATTTAATGAAAGAGCAGAAATAATAAGAGAAAAAGGTACTAATAGAAATCAATTTATTAGACAGGTTGTAGATAAATACACATGGGTTGATATTGGTAGTAGTTATTTGTTATCTGATTTGCAAGCGGCTTATTTATTCGCTCAGCTAGAGTCGGCAGATATCATTAACGCTAAGAGAAAGTATGTTTGGGATTCATATTTAAGTGCTTTTAAAAGCTTAGAAGAAAATGGTTCTATTGATTTACCTTTTGTTCCCGATCGCTGTGAACATAATGGGCATATTTTTTATATAAAAGTTAAAAATGAGAAGGTTAGAGATGAGATGTTGAACTATTTGAAAGAAATGGATGTGAATTCAGTTTTCCATTATGTTCCTCTACATTCATCAAACGCTGGTTTTCAGTTTGGTCGATTTAATGGTGAAGATAGAAATACATCATCTGAGAGTTCTCGTCTAATTCGTCTACCTTTATTTTTTAATATTACCGATGCAGAAATTACGTTGGTTATATCATCCGTTAAAAAGTTTTTTATTAGATAATATTACTTCTAGATTTTTATAAGGTTATGTGTTTCTTTGCATTTGGACCTAGGTTAAATATCAAATCCAATACTGAAAGGTTTTCATAGTTAAGTTCACTTTTGTGTTGATAGGACTTGTATTTTGAATAATCCATCCATTTTATCTCAATCGAGTTTCTTTTGAATTCTTTTTCTTCTAGGTAATCTTTTGCTGCAGGCCCGCTGATATATAAATTCGCATCAAAATGATTGCAAATATTTATTAGCTTTTGATTTCTACTATTGCTAACTTTAATGTCTAAGTCTCTTGAGTTAACTATCTCTGTTTTTATGTCTAAGCATTTGTTAACTGCCTTAATTAACGTGATGTTCAAGTCAGACAGGTACTTCCATTCTTGGTTGTAAATGTTTTTAAAATTATCATGGTATTCTTCGAAGAAATTAGATTTTTTATAATTTTGCTCAATTGTTTTCCAGTGTTTTTTACTCCATATTTTATTGTTTATTTCAATTGAATTTATTTCTTGCGACAAATTTTTATGTTTAACAGGAACGGTCAACCACTGCACTCCGCTATTTGTTAATATTTTATTTCTATTTCTCCAGTCGTTTTTAGTGTATTGAACTGTATCGTATACTACAAAGATATCTGATTGAGAAATTATTTCGAAGTAACCACGCCAAGGAATATAGTTTGATTGTAATATAGATATTTTTTTCATATTAATATCCCGGTTGATTTGTGAGTGTCAACTTTTATTCCTGGCACCCCAATGTATTTGGTAAATGGCTGCGTTGGTTTGGTTATTAGAGCGCCTGCACCTATTAATGTTTCATTTTCGATGTTTATATTTTGAATGATTGTCGAGTTAAAGCCAACAAAGCAATTATTCCCCATATGTGTTTTTCCGCCTAGTACAGATCTAGCGGCTATGAAATTGTGATTCCCTATCATGCTGTTATGACATACAGTTGTTCCAGACCAAAATATATTGTTATCACCAATTTCGCAGAATGGTTCTATAATTGCTCCTGGGAAAATTATATTATTTTCTCCAAGTTTTGATGACGGATCAATAATCGATTTAGCACTTAAATAGTTTATCATAGAATAGCCAGCCTTCTTTATTTCTTCAAACAGTATTACTCGGTTTCGCATGTTTCTATAGCCGATGGCTAGTAATACTTTAGTACTTGAAGAAGGGCATGAGGTAGATAATTCTTTAAATGGTATTAAGGGTTTATTATATATAACCTCTTGGTTGCAGTAATTGGAGTCCGCAGTGTAAGCTATAATGTTGTACTTTTTTTGTGTTTTCATGTAATTGGTTATCAAAAGGGCTAAGTCACCAATTCCATAGATTACAATATCCATATCGATTTAGTCCCTATCCTTGGTTAGGTTTATAGAGTCGTAACTCTTCAGGGAGATAAAATTCCTCTAGAGATGTTGGAACTCGTACATTCATACCTAAAAACTGCTTCCCTATATCGCCGAGCTGACCTATTAATTCTTCTGGAACGAGTCGAGGGTAGTCAAATCGTTGTCTCATATACGAACGACAAAAATTGATGGTTAAAGCATAGCGGCCTTGGGCAGTATTATTTTCTCCCGCCGCATGAGCAAGTCGTGCGTTGAATATTATCATATCGCCTTTCTTGCATGTCACTTGTTTGGCATGTCTATAGAAATAATCATCATCAGGTAGAGATTCAATTAAATGCGAGCCAGGAAGATAGAATGTACCTCCGTTTTCTATTGTAAAGTCATCTAATGGAAAAATAACACCTAAGTTACTAATATGGTTTTTAATAAATCTTGGACAATCTACATGCACTCTGCTTCCATAGTTTTTACTTTTTGGGGGGAGTGTTGAAGACTGATACGCATAAACGATACTAGTTTTATCTAATAAAATTGACACATATTTATACAGTGAAGGATGATCGAGCAGTGTTAGTAGACTTTCTCCATGTAACATACAATTATGAATCATGCCTCTATCAAAACGATCTCCATTTTTCTCTAAGTCAAACTTTGTGGCAGAACTCAACTCACTCTTTAAATTTTCAGTGAGTTCATTTGACAAAACAGCTGGGATAACGATTATTCCATCATTATTGAATTTTTCCGTAATATCCATTTATCTTCCTATTTTATAAGTACAATTTTTAAATATTTATATAGTGAAGATGATAATGGGAGAATAGACTTTAGGTACTGGTCGATTTCATCAGCTAGTGTGGGAGAGTGATCATGAATGATAGAGCCTTGGTCGACATACCATTCATATTCTATATAGCACTCGCTAAATCCAATTTTCCTAGCGGTTTGTCGTATTTCTTCTTCTGAGAATCCTTTCTGGAACGATTTTATTGGTTCAGCAGCAGCCATGGTTTCAGGATCTATACCATATTTATCTTGATAGTATGCTCCATTATGTAACCCTGCTTGGATTTCTCTCGTTATAATTTTGTTGTTTTGTTGGGTGCTAGATTCAGTGTGTTCTAACGCGTTTATAAAACTCCTATTCGGATTCAAGTCTGAATAAAACACACCTCCTTTACATAGCACTCTAAATACTTCCTTTAGAAAGGTTTCATAGCTGCTTAGGTGGTCCATGAATGAGTAGGCTGTTGCAAAATGAAACTCGTCATTTGGATAAGGCGTGTGTTCAGCGATACTATTAGTTAATGTTATATTACCGCTTGTAGTGTCGATCTCATCCATCATCTCTTGTGTTATATCAACCCCATGAACTTCATCGAATAAATTTTTCGTTAGATTGATGATAAAGCCGGTACCGCATCCAAAATCTATTAGCTTTTTATTTCCAATAGCTTTCTCCATTAGGGATATAATTGTTCTTTTTACTTTATCTTGGTTTTCTTGTCGGAAATGAGGACTATTTTGATAATCTCCATTTTTCAAAAGCAGTGAGTGAACTTTCCTATTAGATTCGAGGGTTTTATTATTAGTTTCCATTGGCATGACTTACCTTTGATATCTTCGTTGTGCTTCAGCTTAGCAAACTCCGCTTGGTCAAGTGTAGATTGCGTGATTTTTATTTATAGATTGTCAGCCGGTCGAGAGCTGCTAACTCAAGATAGGCTGCTTGGTTGTGTTTAAATTAGTCAAGATTTATGCCATTTATGAAAGTGTCTTACTTGGAATTTTACTTTAATTGGGTTCTAGTTTGCTAAGCGTAAAATGGGTGGCTGTGCAGTCCTTGTTTGAATAATTTTGGGCCTTTACGTCACATGTAAATAGGATACGTTAAGGATCCAATGTTACGTTGCGTCATATTTTTGTCGGTTTTCCCGCTTATTGCTTGCGATTTTTTGACGCCCGTTTACAATTAATTTTATAGGGTAACTAACTATAAGTATGTCGCAAGGTAGCTTATTTTTGCAGGGGATAGGGATGCAAGCATCCAAAAGTGTTTTAGTTTTTGAAAACGACGCAGAGAGAGCTAAGCAACTTGAAACGGTACTGGGGTTTATTGGGCAACAGTTTAGCGTTTGTGATAACGAAAATTTTGCTACTGAAGTATCAAACACTAGCCGCGTAGTACTCATTAGTAAGCAAATTGCCGATGTTGGTAGTTTGATTGCTAAGTATCCACTTTGTCCTTTTTTAAGTGTAGGAGAGGGGCATACCGTTGAGCCTTTACCTAATCTTATTGGCCATTTAGATTTACCGTTTAGTTATGAGCAGCTAACTCAGTTATTACACCACTGCGATGCTTACCTTACTCATCTTCCTGGCAAGATTGCTCCAGCAAAGAGTGAACGTTTAAGACAAAACTTGATAGGCAAGGGCATTGCTATTCAAGAGGTTCGTCATTTAATCGAGCAAGTAGCTGTTAAAGAAGCCAATGTACTGATTTTGGGTGAGTCAGGCACAGGTAAAGAGGTCGTTGCAAAAGCAATTCATGACCATTCCACAAGAAACGGCGGGCCTTTTGTTCCAATTAACTGTGGTGCTATTCCTCCAGACTTACTTGAAAGCGAATTGTTTGGCCATGAAAAGGGCGCTTTTACCGGCGCGTTTGCTATGCGCAAAGGGCGTTTTGAGTTAGCTGAAGGCGGCACGTTGTTCTTAGATGAAATTGGCGATATGCCAATGCCGATGCAAGTTAAGTTGCTTCGCGTATTGCAAGAGCGCCAATTTGAGCGTGTAGGGGGGAGCAAAGCAATTAACGCCAATGTGCGAGTTGTGGCAGCTACTCACCGACAGCTAGAGAGAATGATAGAGCAAGAGAAGTTTCGTGAAGATTTATACTATCGACTAAATGTATTCCCTATTGAGATGCCATCGTTGCGAGAGCGCCAAGATGACATTCCTTTATTGCTGCAAGAGTTAGTTAATCGCCATGAGGAAGAGCATTCGGCTGTGGTTCGCTTTACGCAGCGCGCTGTTGAATCACTAATGCAGCACCAATGGCCAGGTAATGTTCGCGAACTATCTAACCTAGTTGAGCGTTTACTTATCTTGCATCCCGACCAAATTGTTGATGTACATGATTTACCGCCTAAATATAGGCACATAGATGCAGAAGCATTTGAACCCAACTACAGTCCCGAATTAGCGGAACGTGATGCTTTACTGGCGATTTTTAATGATGAAGATGCGTCAGTTTTTTCAGATCCAAGCCCAGAAGCCCTGTTCCCAGAGGGCGAACCAGAAGAATCTCTTGATGATGGTTGGGGTGGTGCTCAGCAACTTCCCGACGAAGGGGTTAACTTAAAAGAGCTACTGGCAGAGCTAGAAGTTGATTTGATTCGTCAAGCACTCGAACAACAAGATGGTGTTGTAGCTAGAGCTGCTGAGCAACTGGGTATGCGCAGAACGACGTTAGTAGAAAAAATGCGCAAGTATGGGTTGAACAAAGATAGCTGAATCTAGAGTCTCGAACTTAGTTTGTTTAAGGCCATGAAATACATGGCCTTTTTTATGGCATGAAAATTGATTAAGTAAGCACTGTTAACGGTTTTATGACGCGGAGCTTTATTCATGCCTTCAGTGCTTTTACAACAACAGCCTACCAGCTTATCGGAGCATAACCTTGCTCAGATATTTGATGTTATGCCTTCAGGTTTAGTACTACTCGATAATAAAGGTTATGTCGCGCGCGCCAACCCTATTGCTAAAAATTTACTGGGTAAGGACATTGAGCAGCAACGTTGGTTAGACGCGGTGCCTCGTTTATTCTCTCCTAAAGCTGATGACGGCCATGAGCTTTCGTTAGTTGATGGTAGGCGAGTAAAACTGAGTTTATCGCCTTTACAAGATACCCAAGGCCAGCTAATCGTTCTTACCGATATGACGCATACTCGTCAACTTCAAGCAAATGTTGCCAAACTACAGCGTATGTCTGCGCTAGGGAACATGGTGGCGTCGTTGGCGCATCAAATTAGAACCCCTTTGTCTGCTGCGATGTTGTACGGCTCTAACCTGTCGAATAAAACTTTGTCAGAGAATGCGCGAGACAGCTTTCAAACCAAGATGATGGCAAGGCTTGAAGATTTAGAAACTCAAGTAAACGATATGTTGTTGTTCGCCAAAAGTGGCGAACAAATGGTGGTTAACTATGTGCCGGTTGGTCAATTGATTGAGCAACTTAAAGCCGCAACAGATGCTTGTGTTCGTCAACACAATGTAGAGCTGCGTTTGTCGGTTGTAAATCCAAATACCGAGCTGTTGGTAAATGCTAACGCTTTAGTATCAGCGCTGTCGAACTTAGTTGAAAATGCTGCTCAACTAAGTGGTAGTGATCAACTTATATCCGTTTCAGTCACTAGCTCTGAGAGCGAAGTTGTGATTGAGGTTGAAGATCAAGCAGGCGGAATAGACAAAGCGCAACAACATAAAGTATTCGAACCTTTTTATACCACTAAACAGAATGGAACAGGTTTAGGGCTAGCGGTGGTCAAATCAGTGGTGAGTGCTCACCAAGGTTCCATCGAACTCACTGGCACTGAACTTGGTAGCCGCTTTGTTGTGACATTACCGTTGCCGGAAGTGCAGCACCAAGACCTTGCTGTAGGAGGGCATTAAGATGAGCCAATCAACGATTTTAATTGTAGAAGACGATGCCGGATTAAGAGAGGCATTAGTCGACACCTTGTCTTTAGCTGGTTACTTATGCGAACAAGCTGATAGTGCTGAAGCAGCGTTATTAAGCCTTAATGATCTGCAAGTAGATTTGGTGGTTAGCGATGTGCAAATGAGCGGAATGGATGGCTTAAGTTTGCTTAAAAATATTAAGCAAAAATGGCCCCAAACCCCCGTATTGTTAATGACAGCCTACGCAAAAATAGACGATGCAGTGTCTGCGATGCGAGATGGTGCAATTGATTATCTGTCTAAACCATTTTCTCCTGAAGTTCTGCTCAATCAAGTAGGGCGCTATGCACCTTCGATCAAAGTAGAAAAGCGTGAGCCCATATATGGAGACCCTTCTACGGAGGCGCTGCTAAAACTAAGCCAAAAAGTTGCAGCTTCAGAAGCTTCCGTTCTAATAAGTGGGCCTAGTGGTGCCGGCAAAGAAGTATTATCTCGCTATATCCATGATTGCTCCCCGCGAAGCGAGCAAGCATTCATTGCGATTAACTGTGCGGCAATACCCGAGAATATGCTTGAGGCTACGTTATTTGGTTATGAAAAGGGCGCCTTTACCGGCGCTATTAAGGCGTGTCCGGGTAAGTTTGAACAAGCGCAGAGCGGTACCATATTACTTGATGAAATTAGCGAAATGGATTTAGGTTTACAGGCTAAACTTTTGCGAGTGCTACAAGAGAAAGAAGTAGAGCGCTTAGGTAGTCGGAAAATGATTCAATTGGATGTTCGAGTTATTGCTACTAGTAACCGAGACATGCGTGAAATTGTTCGCCAAGGCTTATTTAGAGAAGATCTGTATTATCGCTTAAACGTTTTTCCTTTAGCGTGGCAACCGCTCAATCAACGTAAGGGCGATATCCTTCCATTAGCTAATCACTTACTTAACCGCCACAGCACCAAATCTCACGAACTTAGTTTAAGTGCACAGCATAAGTTGATGAACCATGCGTGGCCGGGTAATGTGCGTGAATTAGATAATGTGATGCAACGAGCGCTGATTTTGGCAAATGTGTCTACAATCGATAGCGACTGTTTAGTGATAGAAAATCAATTAGAGCCGCTAAGTGTTGCGCCTATTTTGGAAGAGCAAAGTTTAACTCCCGAACCTCTTGGCAATGAACTTCGCCAACAAGAGCAGCAGATCATTTTAGAAACACTCAAAGCCTGTCACGGAAAACGTAAAGATGTTGCCGAAAAACTGGGTATAAGTCCACGCACTTTACGTTACAAACTAGCGCGTATAAAAGACTCAGGAGTGCAGCTTCCAGCTTGATACTTAGCAGCAGACAAGGGTGATATAAAGCAGTATGTCAGTACGATATACTGCTTTTTTGTTCAAAAATGCGATAAGCGTTCGCTGTATTTTGTTTTTTATTAATAATTTAATGAGGCGAAACGCAGCCTATTCACGTATAATGCGGCCGAATTTTTAGTTCTCATATATGGCTAGATGAGAACTTGCATTATGCTTTTGGACATTATGGAGGACTCATGACTCAACACGTTCCAGTGGTAACCATCGACGGGCCAAGTGGCGCAGGTAAAGGTACGTTGTGCCAAAAACTTGCCCAGCATTACAATTGGCAACTTCTCGATAGTGGGGCGATCTATAGAGTCTTGGCCTTAGCAGCAATTCACCATGAAGTCGCACTAGACAATGAAGATGCGTTAAGCCTATTAGCTGCTCACTTAGATGTGCGCTTTGAAGCGCGAGATGGTAATACCGTTGTTATTTTAGAAGGCGAAGACGTATCGCTTGAGATACGCCAAGAAACAGCCGGTAACGCAGCGTCTAAAGTCGCCGCTTTTCCTCGTGTAAGAGAAGCATTGCTTCGTCGCCAGCGTGGATTTAGAGCTGAGCCAGGGTTAATTGCCGATGGCAGAGACATGGGAACGGTTGTTTTTGTTGACGCCCCAGCCAAGATTTTTTTGGATGCGAGTGCGGCGGAACGCGCCCAACGGCGCTATAATCAGTTGCAAGATAAAGGCTTTGATGTTAGTTTTGACCACCTTTTGAGCGAAATTGAAGAACGAGACCAACGAGATAGAAACCGTTCGGTTGCTCCTTTAGTTCCCGCTCAAGATGCGTTAGTAATTGATTCAACTTCTCTTTCTATTGATGAAGTAGTATCAATGTCGATAGCGTTTATCGACGAAAAATTAACCCAGTAATCACTGGGAATTAGCTCACCTATAACATGGATGAAATAGGTGTATTTTATTAACCCCATTTAGCCGGATTGCTGAGTGGACGTTTCTATATGTGTAAATTAAAAAATGACTGAATCTTTTGCTCAACTCTTTGAAGAGTCTCTACAGAATTTGGAATTCCGTTCTGGTTCTATTGTTAAAGGTACTGTAGTAGGTATCGAAAACGGTATGGTACTAGTAGACGCTGGCCTTAAGTCAGAATCTGCAATCCCTGCCGAGCAGTTTAAAAATGCTGCTGGTGAATTAGAAATTGAAGTAGGCGCTGAAGTAGACGTAGCCCTTGACGCTGTAGAAGATGGTTTCGGTGAAACTGTTCTTTCTCGCGAGAAAGCTAAACGTCACGAAGCGTGGATCCAACTTGAGAGTGCTTACGAAGAGCAAGCAACGGTTGTTGGTATCATCAATGGTAAAGTTAAAGGTGGCTTTACGGTTGAAGTTAACACCATCCGTGCATTCTTGCCTGGTTCACTAGTTGACGTTCGCCCTGTTCGCGATACTGCTCACCTAGAAGGCAAAGAGCTTGAATTTAAAGTTATCAAGCTTGACCAGAAACGTAACAACGTAGTGGTATCTCGTCGTGCTGTTATCGAAACTGAAAACAGTGTTGAACGTGATCAACTTCTTGAGAACCTTCAAGAAGGTCAAGAAGTTAAAGGTATCGTTAAGAACCTTACTGACTACGGTGCATTCGTTGATCTTGGCGGTGTTGACGGTCTACTACACATCACTGACATGGCTTGGAAACGCGTTAAGCACCCAAGCGAAATTGTTAATGTTGGCGACGAAATCAACGTTAAAGTACTTAAGTTTGACCGTGAGCGCACTCGTGTATCTCTAGGTCTTAAGCAACTGGGTGAAGATCCATGGGTAGCAATTGCTAACCGTTACCCAGAAGGTGCTCGTCTAGAAGGTCGCGTAACTAATCTTACTGACTACGGTTGTTTCGTTGAGATCGAAGACGGTGTTGAAGGTCTAGTTCACGTTTCTGAAATGGATTGGACTAACAAAAACATCCACCCATCTAAAGTGGTTAACGTGGGTGATCTTGTTGAAGTTATGGTATTGGATATTGACGAAGAACGTCGTCGTATCTCGCTTGGTTTGAAACAGTGTAAAGTTAATCCATGGGAGCTATTCGCTAGCACTCACGATAAGAACGACAAAGTTTCTGGTAAGATCAAGTCTATCACTGACTTCGGTATCTTCATCGGCCTTGACGGCGGTATTGACGGTCTTGTTCACCTATCTGACATCTCTTGGGATGCTCAAGGTGAAGAAGCGGTTCGCGACTTTAAGAAAGGCGACGAAATCGAAGCTGTTGTACTACAAGTTGACGCAGAACGTGAGCGTATTAGCCTAGGTGTTAAACAGCTTGCTGAAGACCCGTTCAACAACTACCTTGCTGACCTTAAGAAAGGTGCCTTAGTTAACGGTACTGTTTCTGAAGTTGATGCTAAAGGCGCAACAATTGAATTAGCAAATGGCGTTGAAGGTTACTTACGTGCTGGCGATGTTAGCCGTGACCGTGTTGAAGACGCTTCACTTGTTCTTTCTGTTGGCGATAAACTTGAAGCTAAGTTTGTTGGTGTTGACCGCAAGAACCGTGTAATCAGCCTTTCTATCCGTGCTAAAGACGAAGCGGACGAGAAAGAAGCAATGGCTACTCTGAACAAGAAAGAAGATGCTCAGATTGGTAACGCTATGGCAGATGCATTCAAATCAGCCCTTAAAGGCGAATAATCTCTAAATCTTTTTTTAGATTTATGTGATTGAATATTGGGGGGGACTTGTCCCCCCCAAGTTCTTTATCTACACTGGTATTAGTTCCCTTTATCAATGGCTTGGAGAATCCATGACTAAATCTGATTTGATTGAAATACTCGCTAGTAAACATATTCAATTTACCAGTAAAGAAATTGAGTCGGCAATTAAAGAAATTCTTGAGCAAATGACTGGTTCTTTACAGGAAGGCGACAGAATTGAAATTCGCGGTTTTGGTAGTTTTTCCTTACATTTTAGAGCGCCGCGTGTAGGCCGCAATCCCAAAACTGGCGAGAAGGTTGAGTTGTCTGGGAAGTATGTTCCCCACTTCAAACCTGGTAAAGAATTAAGAGAACGCGTGAATTCTGGCCTATAGTATTGTTTCTTTTACAATTAGGTGTTCTTGGCTGGTTTAATTAACGTGATTGCTGCATAATTTCCCTAGCTTTTGTTTGGCTTCGGAGGTTATGTGAAAGCAATATTTTCTACATTAATTTTGATCGTACTGTTTGTAACAGCGCTAGCGATAGGGGCTCAAAACGATGAAATCGTTGGAGTAAACTATCTTATTGCTGAATCCGACATGCGTTTATCTTGGTTAATGGCTGGCTTGTTCATTGCCGGCTTCATATCCTGTTTACTGTTTTTATTGGCTTTTTATACTCGCATTAGACTCGAAAGTGCCAGTTTAAAAAGACGTTTAGCTAAACAACAAAAACAACTTAATAAATTGCAAGATGAGATGGTCAAGGATAGTTAATGCTGGGCTTGTTGTTCTTGTTATTGCCTGTTGCCGCCGCTTACGGTTGGTATATGGGGCAACGCAGTGTTAGACAAAATCAACAGCAGCAAGCTAACCATGTTTCAAAGCAATATGTTGAAGGTTTAAACCTCCTCCTTTCTAATCAATCTGACAAAGCTGTCGATCTATTTGTAGAACTGTTGCAAGTAGATTCTGAAACCATCGATACTCACTTAGCCTTGGGCAACTTGTTTCGCCAACGTGGTGAAGTGGATCGCGCCATTCGTATTCATCAAAACCTTATTGCCCGCGAAGGCATCGATATCGATCAGCGTAATCTAGCCTTGCAACAACTGGCCAAAGATTACTTGGCTGCCGGTTTATTTGATAGAGCGGAAGCATTACTGATAGAACTACAAGCTGAGCCTGAGTATCGCCAGTTAGCTCTAAAGCAATTATTAAGTATTTACCAACAAACTCGAGAATGGCCGCAAGCGATTGCTGTGGCGAAGAAAATCGACCCAAAAGAACTCACCGATGTCGCAACCCAAATTGCCCATTTTTATTGTGAACAAGCGCAAGAGTTAGAAACAGCAGGTAAGCTAAGTAAAAGTATTGGTTTGCTTAAAAAAGCACTAACTGTAGACAAGAACTGTGTGCGAGCTAGCCTTCACCTAGCTCAGTTACAAAGCGCAGAAGGCGATTTTAAGGCGGCTCTTAAGAATCTTAACCGCATCCCAGAGCAAGATATCGATTTTGCTTCTGATGCGTTAACGCTCTACAAGTTATGCGCCGAAGGATTAGGTAAGCCTGAGTATTATCAACAGTTTCTCGAATATTGTTTATCGTTAAAAAGCATTGCTAGTGTGCTAGTAGAGCTCTCGGCTATTTATCGCGAGGCGCATGGCGCAGAGCAAGCTCAGGATTTATTGGTGGATGAACTCAAACGTAACCCCACCATGAAAGGATTTCATCACTTAATGGGCCTTCATTTAGAATCAGCTGAAGAAGGTCGAGCTAAGCAAAGTCTTCAAGTATTACGAGGACTGGTTACCCAACAATTAAAAATAAAACCCCATTATCAATGCCGTCGATGCGGATTTTCATCGCATTCTATTTACTGGCACTGCCCATCTTGTAAAAGCTGGGGAACAGTAAAACCGATAGTGGGGCTCGACGGAGAATAGAGAGATGCAAGACCCTAAGGTATTAGTCGCCCTTGATTATGCAGATTTAGATCAATGTATGGCGTTTGTAGAGCAATTAGAACCAGGCTCTTGTCGCCTTAAAGTAGGCAAAGAAATGTTTACCTTGTTTGGTCCTCATCTAGTGGAAAGCTTGCATAAGCGTGGGTTTGAGGTTTTTCTAGACCTAAAGTTTCATGATATTCCTAACACGGTTGCCAAAGCTGTGGCAGCTGCAGCAGAGTTGGGCGTGTGGATGGTGAACGTGCATGCCAGCGGTGGTCGACGAATGATGGAAGCTGCTAAGGCCGCTTTAGCGCCCTATGGTGATAAACGCCCTAAATTGATTGCTGTGACTGTGCTAACCAGTATGGATGAGTCTGATTTGTTAGATTTAGGCATTGAGTTAAGCCCTCAGCAGCAGGTAGAGCGTTTAGCGAGTTTAACTAAACAATGTGGTTTAGATGGGGTGGTGTGTTCTGCTCACGAAGCAAGGGCTTTAAAATCTTTGTTAGGCGAAGAGTTTGCCTTAATCACTCCTGGTATTCGCCCAACTGGAAGCGCTCAAGGTGACCAGCGACGAGTTATGACACCGGTTGAAGCGATTACTGCAGGTTCCGATTATTTAGTGATTGGCCGGCCAATTACTCAAGCGGCTTCTCCAGCCGCAGTATTAACCCAAATTAATCAAGAGTTAACTGCTTAACGGCTGTCGATTCCATAAAGGACACCATACTGCTAAGGCAATAGTTAACCCTAGCAAAGTGAAGATTAGGTGGGCATCGGTTGCTACATCGATGCCTATCATTTCGCTTACCCACGGATCTCCGCCGTATATCTGCTCCATCACAAGTTTAATACCCAAACCTGTAAGCACAATTAAACCTAGTTTAATTTTGCCTTTCATTAGATCAATAAGTGCAGCGTAAGCCAGTAAACCATGAATGATGCCCGACAAGCCTACATACTCATCATATTTAGCCAATAAAAGAGCAAGCCCGCCCACTAGGCCAAACAAGATACTCAAGACTAAAAAGTGCCGATTAGATAGTCGGTCATCATAAACAAAATAGATTAGAGTTAAGGTGGCGATGTTCATTAGCCAATGAATCAGATTATTGTGGCAAAAATTGCCACTTAATACTCGCCAGTACTCTCCCTCGATGATTAGATGTTTGTTCCAACTGGCTAGCTCAGCATGGGCCAGTAATACCCAGCTTAGCGCCAGCATTAACCATATAAACCAAAATTGCTTGATAAAATAACTAACCATGCTTATTCGTAGCTAAGAGGGTCTTTAACAGCATTAAGCTTGAAAGCCTCTAAGCGTTCTTGGCAAGCGCCACATTTCCCACAGGCTAAGTCTCGACCGTTATAGCAAGTCCAAGTTTTAGCGTAATCTAAGTTCATGGCTAAACCATCACTTAAAATATCTATTTTAGATTGCTCTAGATAGGGGCTAATGACTTCAACGGCCTCGTAATTGGCAATAAGGCTAACCTCGTTCATCTTTCTTACAAACTCTGGTCGGCAGTCAGGGTAAATCGCGTGGTCTCCAGAATGCGCGCCATAGAATACTTTTTTTGCGCCTATCGATACTGCGTAACCAATAGCTAACGATAACAAAATCATATTGCGGTTAGGTACCACGGTCGATTTCATTGATTCTTCTTGGTAATCGCCTTCTGGAATATCAATGTCAGACGTTAAAGACGAGCCCTCGAGCAGCTGGTTTATACTACTAATATCTACAATTTTGTGTTCAACAGACAGCTCATCGCATACGTTTTTAGCATATTCGAGTTCTTTGATGTGACGTTGACCATAATTAAAGCTTAGAGCAAAGGGTTGCAGCCCAAGTTGCAGTGTTTTATGTAATACGGTGTAAGAATCCATACCACCAGAATATATAACTACGGCCTTTTCTTTCATTTTTTGCTCTTTAAAATATGTTTTAATACTGCTGTCGATTTTCGCTTATTATGATTTAGGATACAAATGCCACAGCCCACTTTACCAATTAATGAAATTTTTGAAACGATACAAGGTGAAGGTTTTCACACTGGGGTGCCTGCTGTATTTATTCGTTTGCAAGGCTGCGATGTTGGTTGTTCTTGGTGCGATACTAAACATACTTGGGAAGTGTTGGCTGCCGATAAGGTTCAGGTAGAGCAAATTATCGGGGTGAGTGGCGATACTGCGCGTTGGGCTAGCTATAGCGTGGAGCAGCTACTGGAAGTATTAACTCAGTACAGTGCTACACATATCGTTATCACCGGCGGTGAACCGTGCATGTATGATTTAGAACCGCTTACTAGCGCATTAATTAGTGACGGGAAATCGGTACAAATAGAAACCAGTGGTACTTATCTCGTTAAAGCAAATGAGAAAACGTGGGTGACCGTTTCACCTAAAGTGGCGATGAAAGGCGAAAAAGAAATTTTGCTTGAAGCTCTACAAAGGGCGAATGAAATAAAGCATCCTGTTGCTCGTGAACGGGATATAGAGAATTTAAACGAGCTATTGGCTCGTTTGCCAGAAGGGCATCACGCATTAGTCTGTTTACAGCCTATTAGCCAACAACCTCGGGCCACAGAGTTGTGTATTGAAGCTTGTATTAAAAATAACTGGCGTTTGTCTTTGCAAACCCACAAATATATCGGAATAGAATAAAACTCCCGCTACTGAGTGGTGATGTTTATTTTACTTAATTAAGGATTGTTATGGCGATTTTGGTCACTGGTGGAGCCGGGTATATTGGTAGCCACACTGTTGTAGAATTATTAGCGCAAGACGAAGATGTCGTTATTGTCGATAATCTTTGTAATTCACACCCTGTTTCTATTGATAGAGTTGAACAAATTTGTCAGAAAAGGCCAACTTTTTATCAAGCCGATATTCGCGATAAAAACGCTTTGGCTGAAGTGTTTTCAAAGCACAGTTTCACGTCGGTTATTCACTTTGCAGGTTTAAAAGCGGTGGGTGAATCTACGACTATCCCATTACACTATTATCAGAATAACGTTGCGGGTACCTTAGTGCTTTGTGAAGTAATGGCTGAGCATGGAGTAAAGAATTTAGTGTTTAGTTCTTCGGCAACGGTATACGGCGACCCTCATACTGTACCGATTGTAGAAAGCTTTCCAACTGGTGCGACCAACCCTTATGGTCGTTCAAAACTTATTGTTGAAGAAATGCTCGGCGATTTATATAAGTCAGATAACGAATGGAATATCGCTCTGCTGCGTTATTTTAATCCGGTAGGGGCGCATAAATCAGGTTTAATTGGCGAAGATCCAAATGGTATTCCAAATAACTTGATACCTTATATTACGCAAGTTGCAGTAGGGCGTTTGGCTCAACTTAGCGTGTTCGGCGATGATTACAATACTGTTGATGGCACTGGTGTACGCGATTATATCCACGTTGTTGATTTAGCCAAAGGTCACTTAAAAGCCTTAGCTAAACTGGATGCAAAAGCGGGACTAGTAACCTATAACCTAGGCACCGGCCAAGGTTACAGTGTACTAGAAATGCTTAAAGCGTTTGAGAAGGTGTCTGGGAAAACGATTGCTTATCAAATATCACCTCGCAGGCCGGGTGATATTGCTGCTTGTTATTCTGACCCAAGTTTGGCTAAACAAGAATTAAACTGGCAAGCTGAATTAAATTTAGACGATATGGCCGAGGACTCTTGGCGATGGCAACAAGGCAATCCCAATGGATTTGCATCTTAATAATACATAATGATAAAAAGGAGCCGCTAGGCTCCTTTTTCATGCGCAATGCTAATTAAATAAGGAAGTCTTCTTTAGATTTTCCTTCATTTTTTATGGCTCGCTGAATTGGCGAAGGTGTTCTTCCTTGACCTGTCCAGGTTTTATCTTCGCCATTTTCATCAACAAATTTGTATTTAGCTGGAAGAGGCTCACGTTTTTTACGCTCTTTAACAGGAGCATCTTCAATAATTGATAATAGTTCGCTTGGGTCGATTCCATCTTGCTCAAGCAAAGCTTTATATTTTTCTAACTTTTCGCGTTTTTCTTGCTGTAGTTTATCTTCTTCAGCTTTTAGAGTGTAACGCTCATCTAGAATGACTTTTAATTTATTAAAGCTTTCTTCTAGCTGTTCTATCGATAATTCTTTTGTAGCGGCTTTAAGACTTCTTGCGTTTAGAAATACCTTGATGAAATCGCTCATGTTAATCCTGTTATATTTTATTAAGTTTTAATCAATCAACGTTTAAATTCTAATTACTTATTAAGCCTTGTCAATTAAGTCATAGTAAATAACTGAATTGATATTTAATTTTTGACTAATACGAAATCAACTCAATGGGTTGAAAGCTCTGCTTTTGTGGGTATAATCCAGCTACTAACGCTAGATTGTAGAGGAGCGCTGGTCAAAAGTAGTGCGGAATGGGGTGATGCCAATGATTCTGTATGAAAGGGGCCCGCGCCGAAGTAACAAGTACCATCTAAACTTGTTACTGGTGCAGTGTTTAATAAATGCTGCATTGTCATAGTACACACTATGGAGAGCTACAGGGTGCATACGTTCAAAGTATGGCTATCACTCAGTTTGCTCTCTAAACAACAATAACAGAGAAAACATGCAAACTATTTCATATACAGATTCCATATTGTCTATCTTACCTCCAGTTATAGCCCTTTTAGTGGCACTAGCTACTCGCCGCGTGGTTGTGGCGTTAAGCTGCGGTATTTTAACCGGTGCATTGTTGTTAAGTAATTTTTCCTTTGGGGCTAGCGCGGTTTACCTTACCGAACTGGCTAGCGGCCTGGTGTGGGACGACGGGCTAAACCTATGGAATCTTCAAATCATTATTTTCTTACTGCTATTAGGCGGTATGACCAGTTTAATGACAGCAACCGGAGCAACATCTGCTTTTGCTCATTGGGCGCAAAAGCGCATTAAAACTAAGCGCCACGCAACCGTTACTACGGCACTGTTAAGCTTTGTGGTGTTTGTAGATGATTATTTCCATAGTCTTGCTGTGGGCAGTGTAGCGCGCCCTCTGACAGATCAAGCTGGCGTGTCTCGAGCAAAACTAGCTTACCTGCTCGATTCAACCGCCGCACCCATGTGTGTACTTATGCCTTTATCTAGCTGGGGCGCTTATATTATTGCCTTAATAGGCGGTATTTTGGTGACACACGGAATAACCGATATCAGCCCATTAGCAGCCTTCGCCGCGATGATTCCACTTAACTTCTACGCCATTTTTGCTTTGTTAATGGCACTAACGGTCGCTTATTTTAATCTAAACATTGGCCCAATGACGCAACACGAAAAAGCAGCGTCAGATGGCGAATTGTTTGATAAAACCAAGGGTATTCCAGCAGGCAGTGTTAATCATGACTTCCAGGCGGAAAATGGCTCACCTTTAGGTTTGGTACTGCCCATTGTGCTACTCACTGTGGTTACTTTCGCAAGCTTTGTTGTTACCGGTGCGAACGCTATTGAAGATGGCCAAGCTTTTGGTTTGTTGGCAGCATTGGAAAACACCGATGTCACCTTGTCTTTGGTAACGGGTGGCATAGTAGGTTTGTTGGTTACTATTGGTTTCGCATTAAAGCAACAACTTAGCCTTACACAATTATCAAATGCTATTTGGTTAGGCTTAAAAGCAATGAGCCCGGCAATTATTATTCTGCTATTTGCTTGGTCTATTAGCGGTGTTATTGGTGATATGGAAACGGGTAAATACTTGGCCGCTAAATTAGACGGTGCAATTAACCCAGCAATGTTACCGGTGCTTATTTTTGTATTAGCTGGCGTAATGGCCTTTGCCACAGGTACCAGTTGGGGCACCTTTGGTATCATGCTACCTATTGCAGCAGATATGGCAGTAGCCAGCGAAGTGAGCCTAATTTTACCTATGTTGTCGGCAGTGTTAGCGGGAGCGGTATTTGGTGACCATTGTTCGCCTATTTCCGACACGACTATTTTGTCTTCTACTGGTGCGGCTTGTCATCATATTGATCACGTAGCCACTCAGCTACCTTATGCCTTATTGGTAGCCTTTATTAGCATCGCTAGTTATTTGGTGATGGGGATGAGTGGAAGTGTGATCGCAGCGTTAGCTATTGGCTTACTATTATTTGCGATTATTAGCGCAGCTTTGTACCATCGCCAACAAACATCTGTAATCGCTGTAAATAGCTAACAAGTCGGGACAATTGCAGTAAATGGCTTCACTACACTTTAAATATGCCGCTATGAATTCGGGTAAATCTACCCAACTGATTCAAGCTCACTTTAATTACCAAGAGCGCGGCATGAACCCTTTAGCGCTTATACCCGCTATGGATACTCGTGACGGAATAGGAACTATAAAAGCGCGGGTAGGGTTATCGCTAGAAGCTGAAACCTTTTGTAAACAGCAAAACTTGTTTGAGCTATTGCAGCAAAAGCAGCAACAGACTAAACAAGACGTAGTGATCGTAGATGAAGGTCAGTTTTTAAGCCGCGAGCAAGTGTATCAATTGGCAAAAATTGTTGATGAGTTAAATATTCCAGTGATGGTTTATGGCCTTAAAACTGATTTTATGGGCGAGTTGTTTGAAGGTGCTTATCACTTACTGTGTTTAGCTGACAAGCTAGAAGAGCTTAAAACTATTTGCTGGTGTGGCAATAAAGGGCACTTTAATGCGCGTATTGATCAACACGGGAAAGTGGTTAGCGAAGGGCAACAAATTGAAATAGGTGGCAATGACCGTTACGTTTCGTTGTGCCGTAAACACTTTATTCAAGGCAATGCTGGCGAAGCTTAGTGTTTGTTTGATAGATCGTTAAGGGCGTCGTTACAGCGGCGCTCTGCCGATTTTAGTTCCATTAATACCACTTGAATATCTTCTAACTGCTGCAACAAACTCTGTTTTTTTAATTTTATATTATCGATTAAGCCAAAAACCTCATCTGTGTTAGTGAGTTTGGCGTCGTACAAATCAAATAACTCTTTTATTTCGGTTAGGGAAAAACCTAAACGTTTGCCACGCAAGGTGAGCTTAAGGCGCAGTTTGTCGTGTTTGCTGTAAAGGCGTTTAGTTCCCACCCTTAATGGTTGAATCAAACCTTGGTCTTCATAAAAGCGAATGCTGCGGGTACTGATGGAAAATTCTTTAGCTAAGTCGCTAATCGTAAATGGTGTTTTGGTATTAGCCATGGCGTCCCTCAGTAAAATGCTTGCTCACTGAAGAGTGGGTGATAGTGTCGGCTTGGTCAAGTTAGAGAAATAGCAACCGGCGCTAGGCCAGTTGCTATCAGCATTAAAAGCTATGGTTATATTGAATTGCAGCGATGTAGGCATCGCCCTTTGATACAAACTCAACGCCTTCTTCGTTAAAGCCGCCTTCTTTACCTTGAATGTAAGTAAAGCCGGTATCAATACTGCCTTTATCGCTTAGGTGATAAGTAAAGCCAACGCCGTAGTTGTAACGGTCGTTATCTGGAATACTAATGGTTTTGTGGGTGCGCGATGGGCTTTGGTCAAAGGCCATACCAGCACGTAGTTCCCAAGCTTGATTTAGATACCAAGTACCACCAAAGGATACACGGTAAGAATCACTAAACTGCTCTTGTTTATTCAAGACACTGCCAATGCCTTCAGAGGTAGCATCAATCTCTTGGAAGGTGCTCCAACCAGTCCATACATAGCTATAATGAACCGCGACTGAATCGTTTAAGCGGTTGTAGCCAGAGACTTCAAAAATATCAGGTAAATTTAGGGTTAACTCACCTGGAATAGTGTCACCACCAGTACCGTATGGGTTATCACTTAATCCAGAAGGAATGTCTGAGTGGTAGTCGCCTTTAAATTTCAAATCAACTTTAGAGCGGTAACTCATGCCAAAGCGGTGATCTTCATTTACTTCCCACATACCGCCGATGTTCCAACCAAAGCCCCAACCATCACCTTCTAGCGACGCTGCTGTACCGTCTGCTGGAAATGGGCCTCCAGTGCCAAAGTTACGGACTAATTTAGCTGTTCCGTAAACCGCATTTACGCCAGCACCAACACTAAATTGCTGATTGATTCTATATGATACATTCGGGTTTAGATTTAGCGTAATAAGCTCAGTCTGACCGGCTAAAGCGCCTGCTGCGTAATCCGCAGGGTAATCTGTAGACAAACCAAAGTTTGTAAACATGCCTACACCCCAAGCCCAATTGTCACTTAGTGGTTGAATAAAATAACCCGCTGGCACAGCTGCACCAGGAACTACATCATCGTTGGTTAGGGCTTTATCTATTTCGTCTACGCCTGTATTACCTTTTACGTAAACGTCAGGAGAAATATAGGTTAATGCGCCTGACACCGCGATGGTATCAAACATAGACATTGCGGCAGGGTTACGTGCCATTACCGAAGCATTGTCAGCAATAGCGGCTTCACCAGCAAATGAACGGCCAAGTCCCGTAGCAGAGTGTTCTACCAATTGAAAACCTGCAGCGTTTACATGGCCGGCAGTGAGTGTAGCTGACGCGGCAAGTAGCGCGAGTGGCAATTTCCTTATTTTCATCGTTCCCTCTCTAATACGGGTGGAGTTTATTATCATTCGAAGTCTTGATTAGACCTCTGACCAGATTAAAAGCAAATCACTCAAATGTTAAGCTGCTGTTAATGGTTTATTTCAAAAGTTGGAGCTGCCGCACAAAAGTTAAACAAGTGTTTAATCTTTAGTCGTAGAGCAATATAAGGGAGGATAGAGATTAATCAAGTAATGAATTGAAAGACTTAGCTGTTCGCTGTAAAAATAATCAACGCCACCTGAAGGCTCAGGTGGCGTTGTAGATGTTAACACTTAAATTGCTTGGTTGAGATCTGCGGTTAAAAACGCCAAGGTTTTCTCAATCGGTTCATTACGCTCACCCACCACAACTAAACTGGCATGAGATAAGCTGCCAACCATGCCGTGCATTTTCTTGTCGGCAAAGCTTTGTACTGCTTGTAGTTCAGTGGTTTTAGGCACTACAAATACGTTAACATTTGAACCCATTTTACCTTTCATAATCATATGAAACGCTGGGCTGCCAGCGTAGGCACAATGATTTACATACACCACATCACCTGGCAGTTCATCAAAACTTGCCCCGTAACGCGCCAACTTGGCGTTAATGGTTTGTAAGCTTGGTTGCTCATCAACACCGCTGGTATAAGGCATTTCATGGTAAACATGCTGCAAAGCAACTTGCCCCATATCATCATAGCCAGCAGGCACTTGCCAATTTACCAAGCTAAAACTTAAGCCGATAACAAAAGCGATTGAGGCGGCCATAGCAATATGCACGCGTGTTTTACGACGATATTGCACTTGCGAATCATCAAAGCTTTGGCTCAATATTAAACGCTCGGCTAGAGCATCTGGCACCTCAACATTTAGCGCTTGTTCTAATTTACACTCAAACTGTTGCATATCGTCGTACAGTTTTTTGTTTTTCGGCGTCCTAGTTGCTTCCTCAATGAGCGCATCACTACGCTCACGAGGATTGGTATACAACTGGCGGCGAAACTCTAGCTCATCCATTACTTTGTCCTCGATTCTGGTCATCTTCTAGGGCTTCTTTTAGCTGGTTACGTGCTCTAAATAGCCGAGTCATCACTGTATTTTTATTAAGTTCTAACATGTCGGCTATTTCGTCCCCACTAAATCCACCAATTACTTGTAGGAGCAAAGGTTCTTTGTACTCAGGAGCGAGCTTATCTATTTGGCGGCGTAACCATTCATTCTCGATTTGCTGCTCGGTTGATGTGGCATTCACATCAGCAACAGAATGGTCTTCAATATCTACCAAGTTAAACTGCTTACGCTCGAAGCGGCGTGCATTCTCGCGCCTTAGAATGGTTATTAACCATGCTTTAGCTGCCTTTTCATCTTTAAGGCTGTCGAGTGAACGCCAAGCTCTAAGGAACGTCTCCTGAACTATGTCTTCGGCAATATGTTTATCCTTTACTAGCCAATAGGCGTAACGATAAACATCCCGGTTGTAAGCCTGAACTAAGGCTTCGTAACGTTTTTGTTTTGCTTCCATATCCGACATGACCGAGTCGGTTTGGTTTTTCTTTCGAAAAAAATCAACAACCATGTAAATTCCTAGATAAAAGGCATTAGGCTAATCTGTTATGATACGCATCAAAGAGACCTGCTTTGGTCTATGTTACACACTATACACCTGATTTCGCCTTGGTTTAGATTGAAGAGTTATAACTAAGGCCTGTTGTAAATTAAAGGAAAATAGATGAAAACCAAGTTAGAAGAATCTGAAACTTGTTGTTGTGTTGATGTTGGCGCTGTGATCGATGGCGAAGAACTTACCGCAGTAGTCGAAGAGTTATTTACCGAGCAACAGCATGCTGAAACGCGCCTAAGCAATTTAGTTGAGAAAGCCCGCAAAGCTGAATCTGATCCTTGTGAGATTAGCAGTGAGATTAGTGCTGTTGAAGGCGGCTTTAAGCTGGCCGCTTCTTTCACTTTTGCTTGCCAAGCAGAAAGCCTAATCTTTCAACTAGGCTTAAACCGTTAAGCTTATGGATTGAGCGAGGATAGCGCTGGCTGTTCTTGCTCTTTTATTTTTGCCAACGTGCTTTTTAGTGCAGCGCAACGCTGATAAAAATCTACTAAATTAAGCCTCTGCTCTTGTTCTCCACCCCAATTAGACTTGCTAAGAATCCGTAGTAGTGCAGCAAACTCTTTTGAAGGAGCTTGTTGAGCCAACCATTTTTGCAGCGCTTGTTCAGCTTGTTGGCTTTGTTGCTGTTTACAGGCATCAGCAAATTGTTGCCAGTTATCATCAACCACGGTTGGGAAATCAGTGTTTACCGGTGAATCAACAGCAGTTTTTTGCTTTTGCATACGGGTGAAAATTGCGATTAATAGAGCAAGAGTGATTAACCACGCGATTGCAAAAAACCATGTCCATAAGGAAGTCACAGGCTCCGTTACAGTGTTGGCTTGCGCAGCTAGGTTTGTTTGAATCGGCACTAATTGTTGGTTAACAGGCGCAGGCACTACAGTGATAGTGCGCTCTGCGACTTTCGCTAAAGCTTGTTCATCTTTGCCTAAATCCCACCATGCCAATGACCAGCCGGGTAGGGTGATTTCACCAGGGTTTACCGGAATAAGCGCGACATTCAAGCTGCGTTGAGCGAAAACAATACCGTCTTTTACAATGGTACGGTCTTGATAGGCTTCAGGGTAAACGCGAAAGTCATCACCGTAGTCGAGTGTGATGTCGGGCAATTGGTCTTCGGTAATGCCTGCCACAGTTAAGTTGATAATTCGGGTAAAGGCTTGGCCTTGTTCGTAGTCACTTTGCAGGGGTTGCACTTCTTCGTATAGCAGCAAATCAGTAGAAGGTAGCCAAGTGCCAGGGAAATCTGCTGGTGGGGCTTTTACTTCTAATGACAAAGTTTGCGCGGCAATGTCTACCGGGCGGGCTCGGCGATTAATATCATTAGCCAGTCCACTTAAACGTGGGCCTCTTACTTCAAACTGACCGGCTTTTTCTGGCGTAATCAGCCATTGTCGAATTAGCGTGCGGTAGCGCTTACCGTCTATTACCTCTAAATCTTGTTTATCGTCACCCAGCTTTTCTATTTTTGCACCTAACATGCTTGGCGCAATAATGTTGGCCTGATCGAGGCTATTGGCAACCCAGATTTTGGCGGTAAAGCGCACTGGCTGACCAATGTAAACTTCCGCGTTGTCTAAGCTTACTTCCATTCGAACCTGATCTTTACTCGGTTCAATGGCTTCTATTACTTTGGCTTGTAGCTGAATAGGAATAGTTTGCTGACCACCAATGTTAAAGGAGGGGATAAGATAGGTCCCTTCGTCTCTCACTAATAAGGTGGTTGTCCAACGAGTTTGAGTAGACGACACGCCGTTAATGCTTGAGTGCTGGCGACTAGTTGACGTGCCGCCCACTACAAATTTTTGCCTTAACAGCACCGAGGAATCGAATTCGCTGGCTGGCAAGGTATCGTTAGCCACAATTTCTAAGGTAAAGGCTTGATTAACCGCGACTGGATTTTGGCTAACCGTAGCGGTAACTTCGGTGGTGGCGTAGCTATTTAGGCTAAGTAAAAGAATAAACAATAGGCTGAGCGCTTTCACTTACCAATTCTCCTGATTGCTGGCTTGACGGCGACGTTTTTGATACTCGAGATACATTTTATTTCGCAACAGTAAGCTCGGGTCGTTAGGCAAGTTTTCTAGCCACTGCTGTAATTCGTCTTGATTAAGATCGTCTGGCGAGCCTGCTTGAGCCGCTTGTTGCTGTTCGGCATCTTCTTGGGACTCACTAGGTTCTTCGGCTTGAGCTTGCTGTTGTTCATCTTCGCCTGCTTGCTGCTCCGACTCTTGCTCACTCGCCTGTTGTTCTTCTGACTCTGGCGGAGATTGCTCACCTTCACCTTGCTCGGATTGCTGTTCCTGCTGGTCGTTAGATTCTTGTTGCTCAGAATCATCTGATGATTGTTGAGATTGTTGCTGCTGGTTTTGCTGTTGCTCCAACAGTTGTTCTATTACTGATTTATTGTGCGCTGCAGCTTCTAGCTCAGGGTTGCGTTGTAGAGCTTGCTCGTAGGCAGAAATAGCTTCGGGGTATTTTTCCAGCTGGCTTAAAGCATTTCCTTGATTGTACCAACCTTCAGCACTGTCATCTTGGGCAAAAAGTTGCTGAGCCTGTTGGTATTCACCGGCTTTATAGTGTGCCGATGCTTGCCAATTGGGATCGGTAAATAATTCAGCAGCGTCTTTAAATTGTTCTTGTTCAAAAGCCTGTTGGGCCTGCTGAGCTTGGTTTTTCCAAATGTCAGCGGCACTCGCGGGCTTTATAGAAATGAAGCTGGTTACGGTTAAGCAAACAATCAATAAATCGGCACGGCGAACGCTGTTAAGCAAAAGCAATAATATAAGGGGTAGTAAGAAGTAACCGATGTCTTTGCGTATTTGCCCTTGCTGGGCACTTTGTTGCTCATTATCCGCTTTACGGCTGCGCAAAGAGGCCAGTTTTTCAATGTCGCTGTTATCGGCTGAAATGAGCTGACAAATACCGCCAGTTGATTGGCAGAGCGGCAAAAAGAACTCGGCTTGTAGCTTTGGAATAACAATGCTGCCGTATTGATCTTTAAGCATACTGCCGTCTTCAAGCGGGATTGGCGCGCCTTCTTCGGTGCCAAGGGCTAGCATCGAAAACCGCAAATTATTGTCTTGCAAGCTGGCGAGGCTTAAGTCCATTTGTTGTTGGTTGATGCCATCACCGATAACTATCACATCGCCTTTGGCATAACCCGCTTGTTTAATTAGCTGAGCGGCTTGTTCTATGGCTAGATTAAGCGCCGATCCATGAGCGGGCATTAACTCTGGTTTTAAATGCGGTACTAAATTAGCCAATGTATTGGTATCACTGCTTAAGGGACTGAGTACAAATGCATCTCCGGCAAAGGCAATTAATGCTGTTTCACCATCGCGCCATTGTTTAAGTAAATCCAGCGCTTTGTATTTAGCCAGCTCTACGCGGTCGGGTTTTACATCGCGAGCACGCATAGAGTAGGACATGTCCATGATTAAAACGCGGGCACTTCCCTCGCGGTACAAGGGCACATTATCACTGACAATGCTGGGCCCACTTAAGGCCAATAAAATTAATGTAAACAACGCTGCAAGCGGCCATTGTGAGTGCTTGTGTTGTTTGGGCGAGCTCACTAAATACTTGGCAATGTTCGGGCTGAGCAATTGGCTCCAAGCAGATTGTTCTCGGCGATGCTTTTTAAACAATAGCAGCAGTAATAGCGGGCTCAGCAATAACCACTCGGGACGCAATAAACTGATATCTTGCATTATTTAACCTCCTTTGTAGCGCTGAATCGCTGGCTAATGAGCGGAGCTGCCAGGCTAATTAACAACACTAAAGCCGCTAGAGCCAGTGGCCAATAATACAGTTCATATTGCGGGCGATAGTATTGCTCTGCTTCAGAGATAGGGTTGAGTGCGTTAATTTCTTCATAAATCTGGGCTAGCTCGTCGGTGCTGCGCGCCCGATAATACTGGCCGCCAGTCATATCCGCGATTTTTTGCAGTGACTCCTCGTCTAAATCATGTGAAGGATTGACTTTGCGAGTACCAAACAAAGTTTGTTGCAACAGCTCATCAGCGCCAACCCCAATGGTGTAAATCACTACTTGGTTTTTTGCTGCCATCTCGGCTGCTTGCATTGGGTCTACTGTACCTGAGGTGTTTTGCCCGTCGGTAAGCAAAATGAGTATGCGCTGCTCGGCGGGGTGGTTCATTAATTGTTTTATACCAAGGCCAATGCCTTCGCCAATCGCGGTTCTGTCGCCCACTAAACCATGCTCTAATTCATCCACCTGAATTAACAAGGAGTCCATGTCAAAACTTAAAGGTGAAGAGAGATAGGCGTGGTCGGCAAACAATATCATGCCTACTCGATCACCTCGGCGTTGCTCAATAAATCCTTTGAGTAATACTTTTAAGGCGGTTAAACGATCTACGGCTTCGTCATTAAGTTGCATGTCTTTAATTTGCATACTGCCCGACATATCAACGGATAACAGTAAATCGCGCCCTTGCTCGTTAATGCCTTGCACTTGGTCGTCGAGCCAAACAGGGCGAGCAAACGCCACTAAACAAAGTAGCCAAACTAGCCATTTCAAGCCTTGTTTTAAGGGGCCGTTGGTTTTTTCCAAAACGGCTTGTTGTTGGGTAAAGGGTAAGCTGGTATTAAGCAGTTGCTCGTTTTGTTGTTCTTGTTGGGATCCACTAAAACGCTCTACTAACCAAAGCAGCGGCAGGGCAACAAATACATAAGGCCAAATAAACTCAAACATGCCGGCCTCCTGTTTTTGATGTTGTTGAGCTTGGAGTGTGAAGGCCAAATAGTGAAGCCGCGGTGAGTGGTGGGCGTAACTGTTTGATCCACTTTTTGCACAGTTTGGCTATATCTTCATCTAATGCGGGCGCATCGGCGGCATAGAGTTGTTGCTGCCATTGGCTTTGTAATTCAACGAACGCATGTTGTTTACCGCTGTAAGTGCTGTCTAAAAAGCTGAGCCAAGCCTTGCCACTCAAAGAGGCGACTTGTTGGCGCGGGTAATAACTTAAGGCTAAGCGTTTCATTAGCTGATTGGTGTCGGCTAAGTTCATTGGCTGTTGTTTTAGTGCTTGTAGGGCTTCTTGGCGCGGCTTACACAACTGTTGGTAACGCCAAGCAGCAAATAGGCTTAGTGCTAGTAACAATACTAATGCTACCGCTAGCACCCACCAACCTACAGCGGGTAAGGCTGTTTCAAAGTTACTGGGTAAAATAATGTCTTTTAACTGGGCTAAGGGGTTTGATTGCTCAGGCATAGTCCTGCCACTCGAAAGCTGTGGAAAAATGTTGATGAGGAATGCGAGCTTGTTGGAGCATGACATCTATGGATTGCTGACGCTGTTTCGCTAAGCGCATAAATTGCTGGCGAAACGTTTTGTTGTCGGGTTGCAAATAGCCTTCTTGCTTGCCATTACTTACTTGCAGCTGCTGAGCACTAGAGGCGCGAGGTAGCTGCTGCTCTAAGGGGTCGCTTATTTGCCAAGCAAATACTTGATTGTGGCTAGATAAGCGCTGTAAGTGCAACGCAGAGGCTTTATCAAAATGATAGAAATCACTGATTAAATGTACCTGATAACCAGTTTTTACTAGTTGGCACAAGGTTTCTAAGCTAGCGTTTGGCGAGCTTTGAATGATTTGGCTACTGTTTAAGGCTGAAAACTGTTGGTTATGTTGCTCAACAATGGTTTGTAGCTGGGCTAACCAATGGGTTCTGCTCGCTGCCGGTTTTTCGTTATGGCTATGCTCACCTAGATGAAGCATTAACGCGACCCGTTCGCCAAGCTGCTGGGCATTCCAACCTAAACAAGCAGCCAGCTCACTGGCAAACACAGATTTAAGCTTCTCGCCACTGCCAAAATACATGGAGTGAGATAAGTCGAGAAAGATAAATACCGGGTGCTCACGGTCTTCTCTAAACAGCTTGGTATGAGTTTTACCTGTGCGCGCAGTGACTCGCCAATCAATACAGCGAATGTCGTCACCGGGTTGGTAATGGCGAACTTCATCAAACTCCATGCCGCGACCACGTACTTTACTTAAACGATTGCCATGGCGACTGCTAGATACATTGCGCCAAGGCGGCATTTGCAAATGAATGGCGCGCGCTTCAATAAGCTGCTCTATATCTACACTAACTGGCGACCGCCGCGTAATGGTATCCATTAGGCAAATGCAACCAACTCAATTAAGCGCTGAATAACCGCGTCGGCTTGAATACCTTTTGCTTGGGCTTGGTAGCTAAGTAGCAAGCGGTGGCGCAATACCGGGTAGGCGAGTTGCTGAATATCTTCTGGGCTAACAAAGTCTCTGCCTTCTAACCAAGCTTTTGCGCGAGCGGCACGGGCCAAAGAAATACTGGCTCGTGGGCTGGCACCAAACTCTAACCATTGGCTAAACTCATCGGTATAGCGCTCAGGCTCACGAGTGGCAACGACTAGATCTACAATGTATTGATTAAGCTGCGGCGCAATATGTACTTCCATAATGGCGCGGCGCAATGCAAATAATTTTTGTTGAGTGAGCGGCTCTGGCTGGCGTAAGTGCACCTGCTTGGCTTCACGCTCAGTGAGTTCTAAAATCTTTAATTCGTTTTCGGCATCAGGGTAGTTCAAACACAGTTTAAACATGAAACGGTCAAGCTGGGCTTCAGGTAAAGGGTAAGTCCCTTCTTGTTCAATCGGGTTTTGGGTTGCCATTACCATGAATAGCTTAGGCAGTGCATAACTGCTGCTACCCACGGTGATTTGCTGCTCAGCCATGGCTTCTAACAAGGCCGATTGAACCTTAGCGGGGGCTCGGTTAATTTCATCAGCCAATACCAAGTTATGAAAGATAGGCCCTTTTTGGAAACTGAAACTGGCCGTTTCTGGGTGGAATACATCGGTACCGGTTAAATCTGCTGGCAGTAAGTCGGGCGTAAACTGGACTCGATGAAAGTCACCTTCTATACATTCAGATAGTGCTTTAACTGCGCGGGTTTTTGCTAAACCTGGAGGGCCTTCTACAAGTATGTGCCCATCAGCTAACAAAGCGATAAGTAATTGATCAATAAATTCTGTTTGGCCAACAATGCTTTGATTAAGATAGTCTTTAATGGCCGATAAAGTGTTATTGCTCATTTTTTCCCTTGAATTGTTCATCGCTGGGGGATGATAAAACACTCTGGCGAATGGCTCAAAATTTTCCTTTAAATTTGACGGCTTAATTGCAGTTTTAATCACTTGTTTGAATTTTGTGAAGAAATGGTTAATATATAAATCATGAGGTCAGACCTCTTAACTGGTTAAGGATAATTTGAATGCACCACCAACAACAATCTTTACAAACCGCCAATGGCTCACGAATAGCAGTGGTTGCTGGCCTGCGTACTCCATTTGCTCGACAGTCTACCGCCTACCAAGATGTGCCTGCTGTAGATTTAGGCAAAATGGTAGTGAATGAGTTGATCAAACGTGTCGACTTAGACGTTAAAGAGATTCAACAGTTAGTGTTTGGCCAAGTGGTGCAAATGCCAGCCGCGCCAAATATTGCTCGTGAAATTGTACTGGGCACGCCAATGGATCCATCAACCGATGCATACAGTGTGTCCCGCGCCTGTGCAACGAGCTTTCAAGCAGCTGTAAACGTGGCCGAGTCTATTATGGCGGGAACCATTGATTGTGGTATTGCTGGTGGTGCAGATTCTTCCTCGGTACTGCCTATTGGGGTAAGCAAAAAGCTTGCTCGTAGCCTGCTTGAGTTATCAAAAGCACGCACAGCAGGGCAGCGTTGGAACGTGATAAAGAAACTGCGGATTAAAGATTTAGCCCCAGTACCGCCAGCGGTCGCCGAATATTCTACTGGCATCTCTATGGGCCAAACCGCCGAGCAAATGGCGAAAACCCATGGCATTAAACGTGCTGACCAAGATAAGTTAGCCGCTCGTTCTCACCGCTTGGCTCATCAGGCATGGGAAGAAGGTAAGTTAGATGATGAAGTGATGACCGCTTACCCAGAACCTTATAAAGCATCTATTAGCCGCGATAACAATGTGCGTGGTGATTCAAGCGAAGAGAAATTAGCCAAGTTAAGACCGGTGTTTGATCGTAAACATGGCTCGGTAACCGCGGCAAATGCCACCCCACTTACTGACGGCGCCGCAGCGGTATTACTGATGCGCGAAGACAAAGCCAAAGAACAAGGCTTACCTATTTTAGGCTACATAAAAAGCTATGCCTTTGCGGGAATCGATGTATGGGAAGACATGTTAATGGGCCCTTCTCACGCCACGCCAATTGCTTTAGACCGAGCGGGCATCACCCTACAAGACTTAGACCTCATTGAAATGCATGAAGCCTTTGCTGCGCAAACCTTGGCCAACGTGAAAATGTTTGCCAGTGACGAGTTTGCTAAATCAATCGGTCGCGATAAAGCTTTGGGCGAAATTGATATGGAAAAATTTAACGTAATGGGCAGCTCTATTGCCTACGGCCACCCCTTTGCCGCAACCGGAGCACGAATGATTACTCAAATGCTAAATGAATTACGCCGTCGTGGTGGTGGACTAGGGTTAACCACCGCCTGTGCGGCCGGTGGGTTAGGTGCGGCAATGGTTTTGGAGGTTGAATAATGGAACAGCAAACTTTTACCTTAACCACTGAAGATAATATTGCCCTGCTAAAAATTGATGTGCATGGCGAAACCATGAACACCTTAAAAGCAGAATTTGGCCCAGAGCTCGACACTATTTTGGCGGACTTGGAGAAACAAACCCAACTTAGCGGTTTAGTGGTTTATAGCGGCAAAGCTGATTCATTTATCGCTGGTGCCGACATAGGTATGTTAGACAGCTGTGAAACAGCCGCCGATGCACAAAAACTGTCGCAAGATGGTCACAAAGTGTTTGCTCGCTTAAGTAAACTGCCTTTTCCGGTGATTGCCGCTATTCATGGTCCCTGTTTAGGTGGTGGGCTAGAAGTGGCGTTAGCCTGTGATTACCGCGTATGTAGTATTGATGATAAAACCAGCCTCGGTTTACCAGAGGTGCAACTTGGTTTGTTACCTGGTGGTGGCGGTACGCAGCGTTTACCTAAACTGGTTGGTGTTCAAAAAGCCTTAGAGATGATGCTCACTGGCAAGCAGCTTCGCCCTAAACAAGCGCTTAAAAGCGGCTTAGTTGATGAAATGGTGCCAAGCAGTGTGCTATTAGATGTCGCTAAAAAATACGCAGGAAAAGCCAAACGTAAACCAAAACCGAACTTAAGCATTGTTTCTAAACTACTTGAGGGAAACCCTGTTGGAAGAAATGTGCTGTTTTCGCAGGTGACTAAACAAACCTTGGGCAAAACGCGTGGTAACTATCCTGCGCCGATAGAAATTATTGCATGTGTTAAAGCGGGTATTGAGAAGAGCTCGGCAGCAGCTTATGAAGAGGAAGCCAAGCGCTTTGCTGGCTTGGTTAAAAGCTCAGAGTCAGCAGCCTTACGCGGTTTGTTTTTTGCTTCAAATGAGCTTAAAAAAGAAAGCTTGTTTGAAGGCGTTAAGCCACAAAAAATTAGCCAAGTTGCAGTATTAGGTGGTGGCTTGATGGGGGCGGGTATTGCCTTTGTATCTGCCACTAAAGCTAAAGCGCAAGTGCGTATTAAAGACATTAGCGAAAAGGGTGTGCTAGGTGGGCTTAATTATGCTTATAAATTGTTAGATAAAAAGCGTAAGCGCCGTTTTATTACCAACGCTCAACTGCAACAGAAAATTAACAATATTACTGGTGGTACCGATTTTGTGGGTATGCAGAATACTCAAATTGCTATAGAAGCGGTGTTTGAAGATCTATCGCTGAAGCAGCAAATGGTTTCTGATATTGAAAGCAATTGTAATCCGCAGACTATTTTTGCTAGTAATACTTCCTCGTTACCTATTGCGCAAATTGCTGCGAAGGCAGAGCGCCCTGAGCAGGTGATTGGTTTACATTACTTTAGTCCGGTAGAAAAAATGCCTTTGGCTGAGATTATTCCGCACGCTGGTACTAACGAACAAACCATCGCTGATACAGTGCAGTTTGCCCGCAAACAGGGTAAAACGGCGATTGTGGTTAAAGACGGGGCGGGTTTTTATGTGAACCGTATTCTGGCGCCATACATGAATGAAGCGGCTATGTTGTTGTTAGAAGGGCAGAGCATAGAACACTTGGATAAAACCTTACTTGATTACGGTTTCCCAGTTGGGCCAATGACCTTGCTTGATGAAGTGGGGATTGATGTTGGGTCTAAAATTGCGCCTATTTTGGAAGCTGAATTAGGTGAGCGTTTTAAAGCACCGGAAGCCTTTGACAAGTTAATTGCCGATAAACGTTTAGGCAAGAAAAATGGTCGCGGCTTTTACCTCTACGGTAAAGGTAAAAAAGCCAAAGCCAAACAAGTGGATGAAAAAGTCTACTCAGTACTCGGTATTAAGCCAAAGAGTGCTATTGATGGCGCTAAAATTTCAAAACGCTGTGTGTATATGATGCTTAATGAAGCTGCTCGATGCTTGGATGAGGGCGTTATTCGCAGTGCCCGTGATGGCGATTTAGGCGCTATTTTTGGTATCGGTTTTCCGCCATTCTTAGGGGGGCCATTCCGAGCAATGGACAGTATTGGGATTGCCAACTTAGTGAAAGAGTTGCAAGCCTTAGAAAGTAGCCATGGAGAGCGTTTTAAACCTTGTGAAGCTTTAGTGGCAATGGCGGATACAGGCGAAAGCTACTACAGCTAATTTGTAAATCTTCGATGACAAACCCAAGACAATTTTGTTTGTCTTGGGTTAAGATTCTTTGACAGTGTTCTGCTAAAATCACCAGCCATTTCTGTTGTAGAGCGAGTTGTATGTTTTTCGTTTTATTGTTGTCGGTTTGTTTTGGCTTGTTCTTCTATATCGAAGCCATTAAATTCTCGTTACCACGATGGCGCTGGACTATCGCTGGCTTTTTGTTTGGCCCACTGTGTATGCCACTTCTTTGGACTCACCAAAAACTTAACGTAAAGCGAAGCCAAGGTTTCAATGAGTCACGCTTGAAGGCTTAGTTGTAACTGTATAACTTTGATTGTTGCTGAAACTCTGCTCTGCTTGTTACATTGCGACCCGTTTCCAAATGATGGGTATTCAGCGGCGCTTGGTCTAAGTCTTCACCACCATGGTTATACACCACTACACGGTCTCGCTGCTTGCTCTTCAAACTCATCATAAATCGCACTAAGTCATGACGCTCTAGTTTATCTATGCACGCGGCAGCGCGTTGGCGTTGATTAAAGTCTGCATCTTTATTACCAATACTCACCCAAAAGCGCTGAGCTCGGGTGCGCATATTACTCTCGCGTTCTAGTATTTGGGCAATTAAACCTTGTTTGCTCTGTTGCCACTGCGCATCACTTAGCTCAAACATCAGTACTGGGAACTCATTCAAAAAGTCGTTAATAGCATCTAATAGGGTTTGCGGTTGCCCGTGAGGCGACTGTACATAAAAAATAATCCCAGGATGGCGATTCAAGGGTAAGTTACCGGTGCCGACAATGTAGCCCAGCTGTTGCTTGGTACGTAACTCATTGAAAAAATTCGAGGTCATAATGTGATTACTAAGCGTAAACAAGGCAATGCTCTCGGGGCTTAAATCCCTGCTTTGATAATAAATCATTAGCGCTGAGTCACTTTGCTGGCATTCCACTTCATAGAGCAGAGTGCCTTGTTCTCGAATACTAATAAGCTTGCGCGGGGTTTCTTTCGACGGACTGGTATTAGGCGATATTTCTTGTTGAATAAACTCGCCTAATTCTACTATTTTTTGTTCAGGCCAGTTGCCATAGGCCAGCATCTCAACATGGATATTCTGATAAAGCTTACTCACAAAGTCGGGCAGATCTTCCAGTTGCACATCGTCTAAAGCGGCTAACAACTCTGATGGTGGAGGATTATTAGGCTGCAGCAAAGACGTTAACTCGCTGAACAGTTGTGAAATGGGTTTAACCTGCATCTGATTTTGCCAATGTTTAGCCAGTTGCTGCTTGATGATGCCAAAGCGTTTCCGCTCAAAATGGCCAAACAAGCGGTTATTCATTATCATTTTGAGCAGCAAAATTTGTTTATCACTAAAGCCCGATAAATGCAGAGTGTAGCCGCCTTGGTGAGCATAAAGTTGATAAGACATTCCAGCAATTTCTGCTTGGTAAGTCATCTCGCTTAAATGGTCTAACATCAGCTCTACCATTAGGCGAGTGCAGACAATATTACGCACCGAGGCAACCGCATAGGCGGAATCAACCGATACATATAAATGGCCTTTTGGCACTTTAAACTCGGGCTCGTTGGTAAACCATAAACGAAAGCCGGGCTTATCAAACAACATTTTAGGCACCACTTCCTGGTCTACTGTATCTACCAAAGGAGAAGCATTAAACGATAAAAAGGGGTTGCTAGCAGGCAGGTGTAGGCTTTCTATTTCTGCTGGTTGTTGCCAACGGGCTAGGCGCTCTGCTTCGATGGATTTGACCGAGTATGGGGTGTTATACCACTTTGCAATTTTGTCACCTTTTACCTGCGGGGAGACTAAATTAATCCGCATTTTTTCAGGTAATAGCTGCTTTAAACACTGGGCGATAAGTACTTGATCATATTGCTCCATGGCGTAATCGCCATAGATAACATCTTCTGCAGGATAATGCTGTAGGTTTATGGCTAAGTGCGAGACTAGGTCAATGGCACGTGACTTTTCTTGGTATAAAAAAGCCCGTTCAAATACTTGCTGTTTTTCACTGTAGCGCCAAGCTTGTAGCCCTTGCTCGCGGATAAGCTTTATATAGCTAAAAGTGGCATCAATTATCGGGTCTATACAGTGTAAACCTTCATCGGTTAATAAATAGCTGATGCAAAAATCTTTAAAGTTACTGCCGTTTACCCCTCCGCCAGCAGCCATTGAATTAACCAAGCCCGCATGCCGTAATAAAGCCACTAAACTACCGGGACCTTCATAGCCAAGAATGTGGGCGATATAAGTTAAGGGCTTTTGTTTATACAGAGCATCCATGTCACCAAAGCCGAAAGATAAGGTGAGTTTTTTGAGTTCTTTAACCGGTTGAATATGGGTTTCTATGGCTAAATGTTCTGGCAAATATAAAGGTGCTAATTGGGGGTGAGACACTGCCACTTTGGGTACCGCTTTAAACAGCGCAATAACATGGCTCTCTATGTCATCTAGCGATTGTGGGCTTAATACGGCTAGCGTCATTAAATCAGCAGAATAGTGCTGTTGGTAAAAGGCAATTAAGTCCTCGCGAATGGTTTGGTCTTTGTTGTCACTTAGCGTATCTAAACTACCCACCGAAAACTGGCTAAAAGGGTGGGCAGGGTTAACGGTTTCTTTATGTACCTGATAAATTCGACGCACATCGTCTTTAAGTTTTAGCTTATATTCGGAATCAACCGCTTGACGTTCTCTTTCTACTAGCTCGGGGTTAAAACAAGGGCAGATAAAAAACTGACTAAAGCGATCTAGGGCTTCATCAAACCAATCGTTTTCGATATCAAAATAGTAATTAGTATGCTCAGTACCTGTCCACGCGTTATTGCTGCCGCCATGACGCGTAATAAAACTTTGGTATTCGCCGGCAGAAGGGTAAGAATCAGTACCTAAAAACAGCATGTGCTCTAAAAAGTGAGCCAGCCCTTCACGGCCTTCTGGGTCATGAAAATGTCCAATATTTACCGCCAACGATGCCGCTGACTTTTGTGCGGTTTCATCTTGGACTAACAATACTTTGAGACCATTGTCTAATGTAATGTTTCGGTAATGTTTTGGATCATTGGGGCTGGTATGCAAGGCAAATATCCTTGATTAGGGCGATACTATGATTATCAGTCGCTTGCGATGGTCTTGCAAACTCTGATGGATGTTTTGTGGCATATCAATTAAATTAGCTGCCAAAATTAGTAAGCTTAAGTGCTTTGTACACCTTAATTATTAAAAGAGCCCCTTTATGCAAGTATTTATCATGCGCCATGGTGAAGCCGAAATGTTTGCCGCCAGCGATAGTGAGCGAGCATTAAATCAGTCTGGCTTAAATGAAGTAGGCAAAATGGGCGGATACTTAGCCAGCAAACTAAAGCAATTGGATTATGTACTGGTGAGCCCTTACTTACGTGCTCAGCAAACCTGGCAGCGATTAGCGAAAAACTTGCCCGAAGCCGCACAAGTTATCGAGTTGAAAGAGCTCACTCCTTCTGGTGATGAAATGGCGGTTGTGGCTCTAATTAATGAGCTCGCGCTTGAGTCTCCCAACGGGAGCTTGCTGGTGGTCTCTCATTTACCCTTGGTTGGGTTTATTGTTGAAGGTTTAGTTGCTGACGCAGGTGCTCCGCTCTTTAGCACCGCAGCAGTAGCCGAAGTAAATGTGGCCGAAGAAAACAGTTTTATCTCTTTGCAACATCCAGTAACCTTAGCTTAAATTGGTGAGTTGTACTAAGTATTTGGCATAAACTGGTGTATTGCGCTTTGTTGCATAGGTTCCCAGTTTTTTGTTCTTTTGAGATCTCCTTCGCGGTTCCATTAATTTACGCCGATTTTCTTAGAAATGGCGCAACTGTCCTTGTAGTATCGCTGTGTCATTACTGTAGTGGACACATCGAATGAAAATATTTTCGCGCTATTCTCCGGTAAAAATTGCTCGTTACGTTAAGGCGTTCTTTAAAGGACGTTTGTACATCGAAGGACGTGGAGCATACGAATTCAAAAATGGTAAACTCGAAACCCTACCAAAATACAAGACCACTAAACACCGGCAAACAGTGGCTGAAGTGAATCAACAAATTGATCAGTTCAAGAATAAAGCAGCGTAGCTAAAACGGCTTTTAAGCAATAAAAACCACTCTCAGGAGTGGTTTTTTAGTTTGGAGAGTTTATTAAAACCAGCAAGGCACTTGAACCTCCATGCCCTTTGGGAGCTTGGTGAAAAGCAAGAACCTGTGGATGCTGAGCTAACCATTGTGGCACTTTGGTTTTTAGTATTTGTTGGCCATGACCGTGCATAATAGATGCAACATGATAGTGCTGTTGTTTACACTCTATAATTAAAGCTGCTATTTCTTGCTTAGCTTGTTTTTGAGTGAGTCCATGCAAATCGAGTAAAATCTCTGGGTCGTAATCACCGCGGCGAAGCTTTTTTAGCTCGTAGGGATCGCAGCTATCACTTTGCCAACGCATTGGCCCTTCGCTGGGTAATAAGGGGTGATACTCATCTGAAAAGAAGAATTGACTATTATTTAGCGCCGCTTGTTGTTGTTTTTCCCTTTGTTGGCTTTTTTGCTTGATTCGAGGGGGCTCAAGACTTATTTTATCTTGTTTTATCTGGCGAACGCCTTTGAGTGCTTCTTTGAAAGCAGCGAAATCTTCGTCAGTTGGTTTTTTCATCTTTATTATCAGTTGTGCCTGAAGCCATTTATTGGGTGATTGTACTTAATCTGGAGGCCAAATTGGAAAAGATATTTATCGAAGAAGCAATCGATGAGTTACATACGATACAAGATATGATCCGCTGGGCGGTGAGTCGATTTAATGCTTCAGGCGTTTTCTATGGTCATGGAACAGACAATGCGTGGGATGAAGCTGTACAACTTGTTTTGCCCAGCTTACATTTGCCCTTAGATGTTGATCCAGAAGTTAGGCATGCACGTTTAACTCGTCAAGAACGTAGTTTGTTGGTGGAGCTGGTGGTTAAACGCGTGCAAGAACGTTTGCCGGTTGCCTATTTAACCAATAAAGCATGGTTTGCTGGCTTAGAGTTTTATGTAGACGAGCGCGTGTTAGTGCCGCGTTCTCCATTTGCCGAGCTTATCGAAACGCAGTTTTCACCGTGGTTAACTCAAGAACCTACGCGAATTTTGGATTTATGCACTGGCAGTGGCTGTATAGCTATTGGTTGTGCTTATGCCTTCCCAGATGCAGAAGTTGACGCGGTAGATATTTCTGAAGATGCACTAGCCGTTGCCGAAATTAACATTCAAGGGCACGGTTTAGAGCAGCAGGTTACACCTATATTGTCTGATGGTTTAACAGCACTTAAAGGCCAAACTTATGATTTAATTGTAAGTAATCCGCCCTATGTTGATGCCGAAGATATGGGCAATTTACCCGATGAGTTTATGCACGAACCCGAGTTAGGCTTAGCTTCTGGTTCAGACGGTTTAGAGTTAACTAAAAAGATTTTGGCTGATGCAGCCGAGCACTTAAATCCGCAGGGCTTATTAATTGTAGAAATTGGTAATAGCCAAGTGCATATGCAACAGCAGTTCCCTGATGTGCCATTTACATGGATAGAGTTTACTAACGGTGGACATGGGGTATTTATTATTAGCCGTGAGCAGTTATTAGCTTGTGGCTCGCTATTTAAACAGTAAGGATAGAGTTGATGGCAGGAAACAGCATAGGCCAACTTTTTCGAGTGACCACCTTTGGTGAAAGCCATGGTGTGGCACTGGGTTGTATCATTGATGGTTGTCCTCCGGGATTAGAAATCACCGAAGAGATGATTCAAAAAGATTTGGATCGTCGTAGACCGGGCACCTCGCGTTATACCACTCAGCGTCGTGAACCAGACCAAGTGAAAATTTTAGCGGGTGTATTCGAGGGTAAAACTACCGGTACTTCAATTGGATTAATGATTGAGAATACCGACCAGCGCTCTAAAGACTACTCCAACATTAAAGACATGTTCCGCCCTGGTCATGCTGACTATACCTATCATCAAAAGTACGGCACGCGTGATTATCGTGGCGGCGGCCGTTCTTCGGCGCGTGAAACGGCCATGCGGGTAGCAGCTGGTGTTATTGCTAAAGAGTACTTAAAGCAGCATCACGGTGTAGAGATCCACGGATACCTTAGTGAATTAGGTCCGGTTAAAGCTGAAACTGTCGATTTTGACCAGATAGAGCAAAACCCTTTCTTCTTCCCTGATGCAGGTAAGTTAGAAGAGCTTGATGAGTTTATGCGAGCGCTTAAGAAAGAAGGTGATTCAATTGGTGCGCGTTTAAGCATTGTGGCTAAGCAAGTGCCAGTGGGTTTAGGTGAACCGGTATTTGACCGTTTAGACGCCGATATCGCCCATGCTTTAATGGGCATTAATGCGGTGAAAGCGGTTGAGATTGGTGATGGTTTTGCGGTGGTGAATCAACGTGGCAGTGAGCACCGAGATGAAATGACACCTGAAGGCTTTAGCTCCAATCACGCCGGTGGCGTACTTGGTGGTATTTCTTCTGGTCAAGATGTGGTTGCCCACATTGCATTAAAGCCAACGTCAAGTATTACAGTGCCAGGACAAACCATTGATAAATATGGAAAACCTGTTGAGGTGGTGACCAAAGGGCGTCACGATCCTTGTGTTGGCATTCGTGCAGTGCCTATCGCAGAAGCAATGTTAGCTATAGTGTTGATGGACCATTGCGTGCGTCAGCGCGGTCAAAATGGCGCAGTTAGCACTGAAACGCCCGTTCTACGTTAAAACACCATGCTAGATTAAAGCCCTTAAATGTTTGTGTTTAGGGGCTTTTTTTTAGCTTTTTTAATGGAATATACTGTTTATGTTTGATGATGTAGAGCAACTAATACTTTTGTTTAATCGCACTTTCACTGATTTTAATACGGTGTTGGTAGCAGGTGAGGACGAGCCTATTTATTTGCCTGCAAGCCAGCATTTAGCGCAGCACCAAGTAATATTTGCCCATGGCTTTTTCGCTAGTGCATTACACGAAATTGCTCATTGGTGTATCGCTGGCGAAGGTCGTAGACAGCTTGAAGATTATGGTTATTGGTATAATGGTGACGGGAGAAACCAGAGCCAGCAATTAGAGTTTGAGAAAGTTGAAGTTAAACCACAGGCTATTGAGTATGCTTTTGCGCTGGCAGCAAACAGGCCATTTCAAGTGAGTGTGGATAATTTGTCAGGCTTTCAAAGTGACAGGCATAGCTTTGCCCAAGCCGTTGAGTTGCAATATCACCACTATCTTAAAATAGGTTTCCCTCCTAGAGCTGAGCAGTTCATTGCCGCTTTAAGTCAACATACCTTGGTTCATGATTATGAGGAAGTGCTGTGATTAAGCTTGGTTTAATTATAAATCCGATTGCTGGGGTAGGCGGCAGTGTTGCTTTAAAAGGCTCAGATGGTGTGGTTGAGCAAGCCCTCGCGAGAGGGGCTGAGAAAAAAGCAAATCTTCGTGCAGAGCAAGCATTACAACAACTTACTCGTTTAACTGAACCTTTTGAAGTGTATACCGCTTCGGGAGAAATGGGCCAGCATCTCTGTGAGCAGCTGGGTTTAGCTTATCAAGTGGTTTATAACGCAGCAGAGCCTACCAGCGCCGCAGATACCCAGCAAGCGGCTATGGCTATTGCCAAGATACAGGTTGATTTGTTGGTGTTTGCTGGTGGCGATGGTACGGCACGAGACGTATTGTTAGCGGTAGGTGAGCAAGTAAACTGTTTAGGCATTCCTGCGGGCTGTAAGATTCATTCCGGTGTGTATGGCGTTACACCTAAAGCTAGTGGCCTAGTCATTGAAAAACTGATTAAAGGTGAAATGCTCAGTTTAAAAAATGCTGATGTGATGGATATTGATGAGCAAGCATTTCGCCAGGGGCGGGTGCGTGCGAAGTGTTTTGGCGAAATGATGGTGCCCGATGAGCTGAGGTATGTACAAGCGGTTAAGCAAGGCGGAATTGAATCAGAAGACTTGGTATTGCAAGACATTGCCGCTGAAGTGATTGAAATGTTGGCCGATGAGCAATTTATAGCCGGTTCTGGGTCCACTGTTGCGGCTATTATGCAGGAGTTATCACTGCCTAATACTCTTCTAGGAGTAGATTTGGTTAAAGATCACCAAATCGTCCAAGAGGATTTGACCGCAGCTGAGCTGATAAATAGAATAAGCCACGTAAAAACAAAGCTATTGATTACACCTATTGGTGGCCAAGGTCATTTATTTGGTCGAGGTAATCAGCAACTTAGCCCTGCGCTTATTCGCAAACTAGGTCGCGATAACATTGTAGTCGTAGCGACTAAAACTAAACTTAAATCTTTGCATGGACGCCCGTTGATAGTTGATACTGGCGATACAGAACTGGATAAAATTTTATCTGGAAGCATCAAGGTAATTACTGGTTACCGCGATTATATTATGTATCGAGTATCGAACCCTGAAAATGAGGTTACCGATGCTCAAAAATTATGTCACTCTGCTGCAGACTTATCTGAACAGTCACGACACTAATCTAAATGCTCCACCGAAAAACGTGGTTCAATACTTAAATGATCATTTAGGTGTTGTTGCAACTCAAACTGAGTTAAGCCATCGTCCAATGGTGCACTGCTTAAAATCTCAAATGCACATTGCTTTATTAGATGCGCATTTCGACGGTGAAACCGACGATACAATGCAGTCTCAAGTAGAAGCGTTATGGCGCAATGCAATTGCTTTTGCAGATAGCCAACGCCAAATTGCTGCTGTAGCGTAAGTTGCCATAGCGAAAAAAAGCAAAGCTTAAGCTTTGCTTTTTTTATGCCTGCGATTTGATTTTAATCTGCTTTATGTTGAAACAAGCTAGTTTGGTTACGCCCGTTGTGCTTGCTTTGATACAAGGCTTGGTCGGTATTTGCTAACCAATCTTTAGCACTGGCAGTTTGGTCGTCAAGTTCTGCGATACCAAGGCTAACGGTAAAGGGAATCTCAGTGCCACCAACAACCGGTTTTAGATCCTCAATTGCGGAACGTATTCGCTCGCAAAATATCTTGGCGTGTTCAGCGTCGGTGTCAGTTAATATTACCCCAAATTCCTCTCCGCCGTAGCGGCCAGCTATATCGGTTTTACGCATCACTTTTCGTAAGGTATCACCCACTAAGGTAATAATTTTGTCGCCAGCAGGGTGGCCATAGGTATCGTTAACCTTTTTAAAGTGGTCGATATCAAACATGACTAACGAACTTGGTGCTGTGCTGCGAACAAAGCGATTAAACTCTTGGTCCAATCTATCTTGCCAATAGCCTCTATTATATAGCTGTGTGAGTTTGTCGGTGCGACTGAGCACTTTCAGCTCTTCGTTTACTTTATGTGCCTCAAGTTTGTTCACCGCGTTATCGGTCACATCGTAAATAATCAAACTAATGTGAGTCACAATGCCGGTTAACGAGGTTAGCGGAATAATGGTGATGTTCTGGTACATGAAATCAACAGTACCAGTGATTGGCCGATAGTTTTTAAATGGAAATACGTGGGGGCGTTGCTCCCAAGTGGTAAAGGCTCTGTTTTTTAGAAAAAACACCGAGTCCATTTTATGGCGTAACCAATCTTCAGGCAGGTTGGGGAATAGGGTAAACAACTCTTTCCCCTGAGCTTGGTCGGGGCGCAAACCACTATGGGTTTCCATAAAGTTGTTCCAAACCTGCACATTGTAATCTTTATCAAGCACCACCAAGCCGACATCGATAGTTTGTATCATGTCGAGCATCCAGTGGAACTCGTTCATCTCATTTTGGTGTTGGCTCATGATGCTCAAATAAATATGAAATTTTGTTATTAAGGGTTGGCAACGAATCTTCGGTAATCAGTAATAGCAGATCACATTGAATGTTATGCTTTTCAATAGTGTAGTTGATTTCTATTGCTAAGGTTTTTTGCCAACGATGGGTATTGTTACTAATTAAATCGCCAATATTACAGTGCTGACCTAACACTACCGGATGGCCTTGAGAAAAGCCTACATCTAGCTGATCAGACACGCCTTTTAAGCATGCCCCGATTAAGATATTGGCAATGTCCATTAATACTTCTAACTGGCCGTTGTCATCCATCTCACCTTTGTATTTCATCAACTTAGACATATCGGCAAAGCTGGAATCGTGAAATAACAATAGCGCTTCGCCGGCAATGCCTGAGCCTATAAAACCTTGGCAGACGGCAGACATTTCCTCGTTCTCTTCTACCGAGCTTAAGGCCATATGCAATTCACTGGTTTCCAGAATATTAACATTGGGGATCGGGAGTACGATGAAGGTATCAAGTAAGCGTGCCAGTAAATCTGCAGCACGACCCATTGCCACATTGGCAATCTCTTGATAATGGTCGCGAAAATCGACAATTTTAGGCGATAAAGTATCGTTAGCAGGCGCTGGCAATTTATCTAGCGCGGCTAAATCATTTTCTAGTTCGAGCAGTTGTTGAGACTCAACAATGCCATAGGCCACTAATATCTCGCCAATTTTGGCTTTATTGGTGGGTTTTTTAATGAAATCTAGAGCGCCAAGTTGTTTTACACGGTTGTAAGCTTCGGGCTGAACGTCTCCAGATACAACAATGATTAACGCGGGTAGGTCATTCTTCTGAACTTCTTCCAGTACTTCATAACCATCCATCACTGGCATATTGAGATCGAGAAATACTACATCTCCTTTGCCTGCGCGGATTAAGTCCACGCCCTCTTGGCCATTTTTAGCAAAGCTGATTTCTACGTCCCATCCGGGAGGGAGGCTGCGAGCCATTTGTTTTCTTGCGAGGTTAGAGTCATCGCAAATAAGAATTGGTAACGACATAATTTACTATTAACTCTCCTTGTTCGCTGACAGTATGAAGCCAAATGGCTGGCTTGCTAAGCAGGAAATGATAAAAATTACAATTAAGCTTGCGGCACTTTGAGGTGTTTCACAAAAACCACTTCGCTATCAGCTGTAAAGATAAGTTTAGTCGAGAAGTAATTGATTATTCGTTAAAGTTTCAAAATAGTACGCGTAGTCTGATAAGCTGTAATGTCAAACTAGAAAGCGAATAAAAATTTGCTTAGTTGCTAAAAAAACGGAAATGGACGATTTAGAGGATCTAAAGTGGAACTAGCTAGATGGATCAGGCAAGGAGTAGTGGCTGCCTGCGTACTGTTTTCGGTATGCGCTCAGTCTGCCTCGGTGCAGAGTAGAATAGAATATTATGATGTTAGCGCTCACGACTTAAATCAGCTGCGCAGTCAAATACAAGCACAAGGCCCTAAAAAACGGGGGAACCGATACAGCATTGCTGCGGAATATCACCTTAGTTGGACGCCAAAAGTACAAATTCGTAATGATCGCTGTGAAGCGTTGCAGCCAGATTTACAGTTGAGTGCCGATTTAGTGATGCCTCGTTGGATTAGTCAAAGTAAAGCTGACTTTGCGGTACAACAATCTTGGATCAGCTATATTGCTGCTGCCCAGCAATACCATCAAAAAATCACCTTATTAATTGAGCAAAGCGTTGATCGCTTTGTACAACAGACACGAGGTTTAAACGCGGCCGAGTGCGATAAGCTAGAAGCGCTAATTAATGCCAAGGGCAGGGCGGCACTGGCGAGTGCTCAGCAAAAAGTGCGAACCTACCAGCGCCAAACTCGTTATGGTGAATCTTTAGGGCTAACGATACCTTAATTCTAATGGGCGCTTTTTCACTAAGCGCCTATTCCAAAAGCGATGTGGATGTAAACTACTTAAAGTGGATTGCTTAAGTGGCAGAGGTTCACCGCAAAGCTGAGCTGCCAATATTTCGCTGGCAAAAGGTGCGCTGGTGATACCTCTTGAGCCGAAACCTACTGCCATAAAACAACGTTGGTAATAAGGTGGCGTTTGTTGCTGCCAGTTTTGTTGATAACCCTCACTGTATATTTCCTCTATTTTGGGCACTTGTCCTAGAATTGGAAAATGATCTCTAACGGCACAGCGAGTCGCGGCTCGACCTGGCAACTCAGCCAGTTGCATCTCGTTATTCCAAGCCTGAGGCTGACATTTACGCAGCGCGGCTAAGTTGTCTTCGGCTTCCTTCGCATCCATTTCAACATTTAGATTGTTACGCACGTAACTCGCTCCAATACAGTGTTGATGGTTGCTGGCCGGGGTGAGATAACCTTCATAGCACAATACTGTAGCGAGTTTACTTAATTGCGAATTGGTGTTGATATGACTTACTTGGCCACGCACTGGCGTTAGTGGAAGTTGCTCGGTTTGCGGCAAATTAAGTAGGCGGTGAGAGTGGCAAAAAGCGATGTTGTCGTGAACTTTATCTAGTTCGCCAAAACTTAATACACAGCATTTATCATCTTGCTTAAATGCAGTTAGTTCATGGTCATCATGAATAGTTAATAAACCCGACTGCTCGGCAGACTCTAGCAAGGTTTGCACGCACTGCTTGGCATTTATCCAGCCCGCTAAAGGGTAATACAAGGCTTCGCTCTCGAGGTTTACCCCTGCTATGGTTGAGGCTTGCTCAGCTGACACCGGGTAAACCAGCTCTTTAGGGTAATTTGCTTGGATAATATTGTGGTTTTTCTTTAGTGATTTTTCATCGTAGCCCAGTTGAATTAACCCACAGTATTCATGCTCTACGGTTAAACCTTGCTGGTCTAATTGCCCCATTATCTGACTATGGTAGTTAAAAGCATGCTGAAAAAAGTCACTCACGTTTGGCTGGTTTGGGCTTAATAAGGGATACACCGCACCTTGTCGGTTGCCTGACGCCTCTAATGCAGCTGCACCATTTTTTTCGTAGAGGCTGACTTTTACACCGCGCTTAACCAAGGCATATGCTAGGCTTGCGCCGGCAATACCCGCGCCAATAATGGCCACATCTTCGCCACGGCTGATACTTTGTCGTGAATATAAATGACTTAGCTGCTCATACTCTGGGGCAGTAGCTTGATAGCTCCCCACTAACATATCGCGCTTTCGGCCGAAGCCTTTGGCTTTTATGGTGTTAAAACCGGCGTCAATTAAGCCCCTGCGAACAAAGCCTGCCGCGGTAAAAGTAGCCAAGCTGGCATTGTCGGCCGAAATTCTGGCCATGCCATTAAACAACTGCTGAGACCACATATCGGGATTTTTACTTGGTGCGAAGCCATCTAAAAACCAGCTATGTACTAAACCACCTTTTACGTTCGGGACTTCTGGCAAGTTAGCGTGTACATCACCAATCCAAATATCTAAGGTGATGGGCACTGGAGTGCTAAACTCAATACGATGACATCCTGGCGTCATAATCTTTGGATAGCGTAACAGCAGTTGCTGGCAAAAAGGCATAAGCTCAGTCCACTGAGAGAGGGCTTGGCTTAGATCCTTTAGTGCTAAAGGGTGCTTTTCAAAGCTAATAAAATGTAGTCGTTTTAGTTCGGTATTAGCGTGTTCGACTAAAAATTGTTGGTAGTGTTGCCAAGTAGCTAAAAAGTTTAAGCCAGTACCAAAGCCCGTTTCGGCAATAACGTAGCTGGCTTGACTGTGGTTTTTCCAGCGCTCAGAGAGTTGATTTTGTTCAATAAATACATAACGTGTTTCAGCTAAACCGTTATCTACGGAGAAATAAACGTCATCATAATTGGTCGCTACGGGCGTACCTTCGGGATTCCAATGAACGGTGGCGGTTGTGGTGTTATTCACATTATCCGATGAAGACAAAATTTAACCTCGAGTTTTACTAGAAAATTTAAGCGTACACGTGTACTCTCATCCGACCAGATTAGGCTGCAAAATCGGTAACATAGCAGCAAATACAACCCGTGAGACCATCTGATGAAAAGAGCAGTTATCACCGGGCTAGGCATTATATCTAGTATCGGTAACAATAAAGAAGAAGTATTAGCATCCTTACAAGCAGGTAAATCGGGAATTACCCATTCGCCTGAATTTGCCGAGCTAAATTTACGCAGCCAAGTATGGGGTGATTTAAAAATGACCCCCGCTGAACATGTTGATCGCAAAACAATGCGCTTCATGGGCGATGCTGCGGCATTTTCTTACCTTTCGATGCAACAAGCTATTGAAGATGCAAAACTTGCAGAAGAGCTAGTATCAAACGAACGTACCGGTTTGGTGGTAGGTTCAGGTGGTGCTTCTTCAAAGAACCAAGTTGAAGCCGCAGATATTTTACGCGCTAAAGGCGTTCGTCGCGTGGGACCGTATATGGTGCCAAGAACAATGTCGAGCACTACCTCAGCATGTTTAGCCACACCGTTTAAAATTAAGGGTGTTAACTATTCTATTAGCAGTGCTTGTGCAACCAGTGCTCATTGTATTGGTCATGCTTTAGAGCTAATCCAACTAGGCAAGCAAGATGTAGTATTTGCAGGTGGCGGTGAAGAGCTTCACTGGACATTGGCAATGGAATTTGACGCTATGGGTGCTTTGTCGACTAAATACAACGACAACCCTGAACTCGCTTCGCGTACCTACGATGCAGACCGAGATGGTTTTGTTATTTCTGGCGGCGGCGGCATGGTAGTGGTTGAAGAACTCGAACACGCTTTGGCTCGCGGTGCAAAAATCTACGGTGAAATCGTAGGTTATGGCGCAACGTCTGATGGCTACGATATGGTTGCTCCGTCAGGCGAGGGCGCTGTACGTTGTATGCGCCAAGCTATGCAAGGCCTTAACGGTGACATTGATTACGTGAATACTCACGGTACTTCTACGCCAGTAGGCGACGTAAAAGAGCTAGGCGCTATTCAAGAAGTATTTGGTGGCAACAGCCCGCTAATTAGTGCGACCAAGGCGATGACTGGCCATGCACTAGGCGCGGCGGGTGTACATGAGGCGATCTACTCATTATTAATGATGGAGAACGACTTTGTAGCCCCAAGCATTAACATCAATAACTTAGATGAAAAAGCAGAAGGCTTGAACATTGTTGCCAATGAAGCGAAAAGCGCTAAGTTGAACCGTGTAATGTCTAATAGCTTTGGTTTTGGTGGCACAAATGCCACGCTTGTAATCGAGCGTTTCCAAGACTAAGTCAATTTTGTTTGAAAAAAGCTGCCTTTGGGCAGCTTTTTTTTTATGGAATTTATTACGCGTGTTAAGATTGCCGACCTTAAAAGTCAGCAGATTACCGATAGCACAGTCAATGAAAATAGTGGTAGACGAAAATATTCCCTTTGCTCAAGAGATCTTAAGCCAGCATGGGGATGTGATAGCGGTAGATGGCCGAACCATGCAAGCCGAGCAACTGGTTAACGTAGATGCCCTGTTAGTGCGGTCTGTCACCAAGGTAAGCCCTCAACTGTTAACAAAAGCGAATCAGCTCAAATTTGTGGGTACTGCTACTATCGGCACCGAACATATCGACCAAGATTATTTGCGCCAGCAGAAGATTGCCTTTGCTAGTGCGCCAGGCTGTAATGCTATTGCGGTTGGTGAATACGTAGTCACAGCCCTGTTAGCCGCAGCTGAACATCAGCAACAACAACTAGCAGGTAAAACTATTGCTATTGTTGGTGCGGGAAACACCGGTAGCCAAGTAGCAAAGCGAGCGGCAGCTATAGGCATGCAGGTAATGCTTTATGATCCGCCGTTAGCCGAGCAGGGTTTATGTGAGGAATCGGTAAGCTTTGAGCAAGTACTGCAAGCCGATGTGATTAGCTTACATGTGCCTTCGACTAAAATCGGTAAACACCCTAGTTATCATATGTTCAATTCATCGGTATTAGCCAAGCTAAAGCCAGAGCAAGTATTACTCAATGCCTGCCGTGGTGAGGTAATAGATAACCAAGCATTGCTAAAGCAAGCAGAGCAGGGCAAAGCCCCACTGCTGATTCTAGATGTATGGGAAGGTGAGCCAACTATTTTAAGGCCTTTGGTAAAATATGCTTTTATCGCCACCCCGCATATTGCAGGTTATAGCCTAGAAGGGAAAATGCGTGGTACCAGCATGGTTTATCATGCAATGTGCCAAGCCTTAGCGCTAAAAGAGAATGATTTAAGCGAGCACTTACTACCCGAGGCTGAGTTTTCACAAATCAGCCTTAATGGAGAAGTAAGTCAATCTCAGCTCACCAAGCTTACTCAGGTGGTTTACGATATTTTTGCTGATGACCGCCGATTTCGATTACATGGTTCAACCCCACAGGGCTTTGACCAACTTAGAAAATTTTACCCGCAACGCCGTGAATTTAAGGTATTGCAGGTACTCAATCAACATAATCAAGCAGTGCTTAGCCAGCTTGGTTTTAACCTTTAAGAGAATACACAATGCAACAGTTTCATAATGTGGCAATCATTGGCGCAGAGAGCGAGCAAAGCCAACAATTGTTAACCTTGCTTGAGCAACGCGAGTTTCCTGCCGCACAAATATTCCCAGTGAATATTACCCAAGCTGATGAGGACAGCGAAGAAGAGCAAGAGGGAAGCTTAAAGTGGCAGGGCGAAACCCTTGATGCTGCGGAAGTAGACATGCTCAACTGGTCTGAGATTAGTGTCGCTTGGTTACTGTCTACTGATGAAAGTGCATTAGACATTGCAGAGCAGGCTCGCCAGTTAGGTTGTGTGATTATTGACATGGTAAACGCGAATGTTGATGCCTTAAGCTGGGTACACGCTGCCATCAACCCAGAGCAAATTGCCGAAGGTTTAACTGAACGTTGGCTAAATTGTCCAATCAGCTTGGCAGGTCAGTTATCTTTATTACTGCATATTATTCAACAAGATGTAGAATTAGAACGGGTCGAAGTTACCGCCATGCTTAGTGCAGCCAATAAAGGCAAACCTGGTGTGGATGAGCTGGCAGGTCAAACGGCACGTTTGCTAAATGGTTTGCCGGTAGAACCAAAGCTATTTAGTCAGCAACTGGCCTTTAATGTTTTGCCAGAAGAAGCAGGCGAAGGATTAAATGGTGTCAGTAAGTTTGAAGCTGATTTAAACGAGCAATGCAAAGCGTTGTTACAAACGCCAGAACTTAACTTAAATGTGAGTGCTCAGCATGTGCCTGTTTTTTATGGCGACAGCTTAGCGCTGCATCTTTATGGAACTTACTCATTAGATCTACTGAGTATAAAAGAATGGTTGGGTCAGCATGACGCCTTCGAACTCGTTGAAGACGAAATCGTGACACCCGTGAGCAATATCGCCAATAACGATACTGTTGTATTGAGCCGTTTACGCCAAAACCCGAATACGGAAAGCGGTGTAAACCTAAGCTTAATGGCTAACAATCCTCTATCTGGAGTGGTAGCAAACGCGGCTCAAATCGCAGAAACGTTAATAAAACAATACATTTAAGCCAATTAGCGGTTTAGATTATTACCTAAGCGCCGATAACTCTAGTTGAGGAAAAGCGCAGTAAAATGCGATCTATGTGTAAACTGTTGCCTGTTTAGCTAGATCGCTGATTGTTAGCTGGTTATATTAAAACAATAACAATGGATTGAAGCTATTCAGTCTAAAGGAAGAACACAAGGAAAAACTATGGGGCGGAAGATTTCCCTCGTTGCATTGTCGGCTGTTTTATCGTTCACAACTTTCAATCCGGCCGTGGCTCAAGATAGCGGAACATTTTATGTTGAGCTCGTAGGGCCAGATGAAGTAGTTGGTGAACCAGAGCAACAAGTTTATGGACCCGTTCGCAGTAACGATACGCTGTGGGCCATTGCTAGTTTAAATCGACCATCCCGCTCTATTAGCGTCTATCAAATGATGTTCGCTATCTTAGAGAAGAATCCTCAAGCTTTTAATAACGGGAATATCAACTCGATTATTAATGGCAGTTTCTTGACCTTACCTACCACTCAAGAAGCTCAAGCCATAAATCACCAAACAGCGGTTAGAGCCTTAGCGCCTAAAAAGACAGTTACCGCAACGGTTGCTCAACCTACTGCTGCAACCACAACAACTACCACCACAAAAGTACTTACTCCAAAGCCAGCTACGCCAGCACGAGCTGCGCTAAATTCAGAAGCCTTAGAGAAAACTCAGCAAGATCTAGACTCTCTACGCGATCGTTTAGAAACGCGGATTGACGAACTTGAGCAGCTTAAGCGCCAAGAGTTTGATGTTCTAAAAGAGCAAATGGATGAATCTAGCCAGCAAATGGTTGGCTTGGCTGAAGTTAATCACCGCATGAAAATGCGTATTCAAGAACTTAGTGATGAACTCGCCAGTATTCGCGAAGAACTAAATGAAAACCGCCGTAACCAAACTCAGATTTTACAACTGCTTGAGAAACCTAAAGTAGAAGCTAGTGAGATGGAAAAAGACGGAGCGTCAGACTTTTTCTCTTCACCGCTTAACATTGGCTTAGCGATTTTCATTCCTATTTTGTTAATTGCTTTAGTGATTACCTTGTTATTCAGACGCAAAGCTAAACGTGAGCTGGAAGAACAAGATAAGGAAATGGCTGAATCAACCGTCAGCTTGATGGATGATGAAAACGATGAGTTTTCGCAGCTCTTTAGTGACAATTTAGATCCAGAAGATGAGCAAGCGCCAGACTTAAATAGCGACTTTGAAGACGAACCTGATTTAAGTGTTGATGACATTGCTGCTGAGCCTGAAGTATTTGAAGATGATATTGATGACTTAGAACCAGAGATTGAAGAAGCTAGCTTCGAAGACTTTGCTGCAGCCCAAGAAGAACAAGCAAGTGAAATCTCGCTAGATGATAGTGAAATGGCTGCCCTAGACGCTTTTGAATCTGATGATTTAGTGCCCTCTATTGAAGAAGACGAGCCTGCTCAAGAAGATCCTGACGCCATCATTAGTGCAGACGATTTAGCTGCTGCGCTTAGTATGGAAGATGATCAAGATTTGTTTGACGTTAACGACGCCGAGCAGCTTGACGAGGCCGCTGAGTTATCTTTTGAGGATGCATTAAAACAACAGCAAGAAATGGAAGCTGAGCTTTCTGAAGTTAGCGAGAAGGAAAAACTAGATTTAGACAATATTGATTTGTCGGGCGATTTAGATGAAGACCCAATTGCCGATTTAAGCGAAGAACCCGATGTTGTGGTTGAAGAGGAGCTTACTGCTTTAGATGAAAGTGTCGCGGATATAGATGAAGCAACCGCTGAACTAGAAGCGTTAAGTGAGTTAGAAGAGCCTGAATTAGCCGCTGAAGAGTCTGAAACAGACTCTGAGTTAGATGGTTTTAATCTCGATGATGACTTAGTTGACCTAGGCGATTTAGATCTCGAAGACCCCACTTTAGTGGATGATGCAGAACCAGAAATAGACGAGCTTGCTGCGCTAAGTGCTGAAGCTGATAAGCTTGATGCTGAGCTGCCTGAACTTGAATTGGAACCGATTGCTGAAGTTAATGAACCCGCAGAAAGTACTGATTCAGATGAGCAGGAAGATGAAGTCTCAGATGATGACATCGATAATATGTTTGCAAGCTTTGGTTCTGAAGCCTTTAACGAAAATGCTGAACCAAGTGATGCTGAAGATTTACCTTCGCGCAGCGATATTGAAGAACGTGAGTTTGTTGACATTGATATGCTACTCAACGATGCCGATGAAGACGCTAACGATGAAGCCGACCCTTATGACAGCCCAAGCTTAGATGTAGAGTTGGATTCGTTCCCTGATGTATTGCCGCAAGATAAGCCGGTAGATGTAGACATCAACGCTGAACTTGCATCAAAACTTGATTTAGCCCGTGCTTACTTGGAGATAGACGACCAAGACGGCGCTAAAAAAATTCTCCAAGAAGTGATGGTGAGTGATGACCAAAGCTTGAAACAAGAGGCTGAGGAGTTGTTAGCGCGTTTTAGCTAACCCACGCAGTGTGTTTTAAGCTTAAAAGGCAGTGACGAGAGTCACTGCCTTTTTGTTTGCTTGAATAAAATGAGACTGGCTTTGATTAGGCGGTGACAAGCAGGTCAGCTTTTTTTATCATACGCCGTTATTGTAATTATCTATGGTAGTTTATGCGCATCGCCTTAGGCATCGAATATGATGGTGCCGGTTATTTTGGTTGGCAACGCCAACGAGAAGTTCAGTCTATTCAACAAGAGCTAGAAGCTAGCTTGTCTATTGTGGCAAATAGCCCTATTCAAGTGCAATGCGCTGGCCGAACCGATGCCGGTGTTCATGCTACGGGGCAAGTGGTGCACTTTGATTCGCCGGTTGAGCGTAAAATGGCCGCTTGGACACTGGGCGTAAATGCCAATATGCCTAATAACATTGCAGTTCGTTGGGCCAAACCAGTGAGTGATGAGTTTCACGCTAGGTTTAGCGCTACCGCCCGTCGTTATCGTTACATTATTTATAATGGCGGATTTAGGCCGGCTATTCTGGCGCAAGGCTTAAGTTTTTATCATCAAGAATTAGATATATCGTTGATGGAGCAAGCAGGGCAATCGTTCGTTGGCGAACAGGACTTTACTTCTTTTCGCGCGCTACATTGCCAAAGTAAAAGCCCGGTACGCAAAATCGAGCACTTAACCGTGACTCGATATAATGACTATGTTGTGGTTGACGTAAAGGCTAATGCTTTTCTTCACCATATGGTACGTAATATCGTGGGCAGTTTGCTTAAAGTTGGACAAAAAGAGCGTCCAGTTGAATGGATTGCCGAATTATTGGCGGTAAAAGATCGCGCGAAAGCGGCAGCAACAGCGAAAGCGGGTGGTTTGTATATGGTGCAAGTAGACTACCCTAGTGAATTTGAAATACCGCAGTCGCCAATTGGCCCTTTATTTTTGCCGGCAAGTTAAAAAAAACTGTACGATAATGAAGGGTTAGACCAGTTTTATCTAAAACATTGAGGCTAATTGTGGTTTAATTGCGGCCATTCAATGCATTCTGTTATCAAGGCGGATTTACCGCCTATTGAGAAGTAAGGTTCCCGATGAGTTGGTTAGAGAAAATTCTTCCGAAAAGTAAAAGTGCTTCTGGTAAGCGACGTAATATTCCAGAAGGTGTGTGGACTAAGTGTGCTTCATGTGAGCAAACCTTGTACCGCGCAGAGGTAGAACGTAACCATAATGTTTGCCCTAAGTGTGATCATCACATGCGTATTGCCGCTCGTGACCGCTTAGAAGCCTTCTTAGACCAAGATGGTCGCGAAGAGCTAGCGGCAGATTTAGAACCGCGCGACAAACTCAAGTTTAGAGACAGCAAAAAATATAAAGACCGCATTGCCAGTGCGCAGCGTAACACTGGTGAAAAAGATGCGTTAATTGTAATGAAAGGCGAGCTAAAGGGTTTACCTGTGGTAGCTTGTGCCTTTGAATTTGCTTTTATGGGCGGTTCTATGGGCTCGGTTGTTGGTGCTCGTTTTGTTGCTGCCGTTGAAAAATGTTTAGCGGAAAAGCGTGCCTTGATTTGTTTCTCTGCCAGTGGCGGTGCGCGTATGCAAGAAGCCTTATTCTCGCTAATGCAAATGGCTAAGACTTCTGCAGCACTTGCTAAAATGCGTGAGCAGGGCTTGCCTTATTTTTCTGTATTAACTGACCCTACCATGGGCGGTGTATCGGCCAGTTTCGCTATGCTTGGTGATGTGAACATTGCTGAGCCTAAAGCCTTGATTGGTTTTGCTGGTCCGCGCGTTATTGAGCAAACGGTACGTGAAAAGTTGCCTGAAGGTTTTCAACGTAGCGAATTCCTGCTCGAAAAAGGTGCTATCGACATTATTATTGACCGCCGCAACATGCGTGACCGTATTGCTGGCATGGCGTCTAAGATGATGGGCATTGTTACAACGGAAGTAGAAGTTGTGGTTGAACCTGTGGATTCGGATGAAGACTTAGGGGCTGCCATTTCGGCTAACGACAAAGACTAGCATGGCAACTGTCAAACCTTCTCAAAGCCGGTCTCTTGCAGACTGGCTTTGTTATTTAGAAAACCAGCACCATAGCGCGATAGATCTAGGACTAGAGCGAGTCGCTAAAGTGGCGCAAACCGGTCAGCTTACCCAGCTAAATGCGAACGTTATTACCGTGGCCGGTACGAATGGTAAAGGCTCTACTTGTGCCTTGCTTGAGCAAATTTTGTTAGCTCTGGGCTATAAGGTGGGCGTGTATAGTTCACCACATATTCTAGATTATCGCGAACGTGTAAGAATTAATGGCGAACTCCCCCCAGCTAGTGATTTTTGTGATTCTTTTGCAGCTATCGAAGAACTGCGTGCTGAAACCAGTTTAAGTTATTTTGAATTTGGCACTTTAGCAGCCATTTGGTTGTTTGCTCAACGCTCTTTAGATTATGTCATTCTAGAAGTGGGCTTGGGTGGAAGGCTAGACGCCACCAATATCGTAGAGCCTGATGTTAGCGTTGTTACAACCGTTGCTGTTGATCATGTCGATTGGTTAGGCAGTGATATTCAGCAAATAGGCCGTGAAAAAGCGGGTATTTTTCGCAACAATGGTAAAGCAGTCATTGGGGACCCCGCTATCGTAAGTAGCGTGTTGGAATGCTCTAAGCAGCTTAATTGCCAACAACTTGCCGCGGGGCATGAATACTCTATATTACGTTCACAAAACACCTGGAGTTTTGAAAGTCAACGTTTGGTGTATTCCGCACTGCCGTATCCCCGTTTACCTTTATCTAATGCCGCAACTGTAATTGCAGTGCTAGAGCAGCTTGAGCTTAGCCCTGAGCCTAGCTTATTGGCTGATGCTATTAGCAACTGGCAGCTGGCTGGGCGTTTGCAAACACTGTCGCAGCAACCGCTAGTCATTGCCGATGTTGCCCACAATCCACAATCTGCTGAATATTTAGCATCTCAGCTTCCCGAGTTAGCTCAAGGACGAAAAGTTGTCGCTCTATGTGCCATGTTAGGGGATAAAGATATGGCATCAACGGTACAACCTCTTTTAGCCTTGGTGGATACTTGGCATATTAGCGGTTTGAGCGGTCCTCGAGGCAATGATGGCAGCGCCTTGGCTAAGAGCCTATCAGTTGCAAAGAGGGTGTATAAATACCCAACGTTAGCAGAGGCATATACACGCGCACATAACAGTTTAGACGATGACTCGATGTTAATTGTCTTTGGTTCTTTTTTTACAGTTGCAGAGACATTAGAATTGTCAGCATCTCATCAGTAGCAGAGACTCAACATTGACTGCACAGTTTAAAAACCGCCTAGTGGGCACCATTATTTTGGTCGCCTTAGGTGTGATTATCATTCCCGACATTCTCGATGGTAAAAAAACGCGAGTAGAAGAAGAGTTCAACTCTATTCCGTTTGCGCCTAAAGTAGATTCTTTGCCCCCCTTACTTCTTGAGCTGCCTACCGATCAAGAAGCAGCAGATGTAGCTGACCTTGATGCTGGTGATGATGAGATTCCCAAAGAAGTTACTACTCCTTTAGAGCCCGCACCAGTGAAGCAAGCTGTGGAATTTGATAAACCCGCTTATGTAGTGCAGTTAGGCACTTTTAAAAACGCCAACAATGTTACCCGCCTTGTAGCCAAACTGCGAGATGCAGGTTTTCAAGCCCACTCTTTCCCAGAGCCAGCGGTAGAAGGAGAGTTAAATAGGGTGTTTGTGGGGCCTAATGTGTCTAAAAAAACACTAGAGCAGCAGCAAGAAAAACTCAAAGAGTTAACCGGTTTGAGCGGCGCGATTCGCCAGTTCGACCCTTTATTTAAGTAGTATGAAAAAATACATAGACGCAATTTATATTTGTTTCTGGTAGAATTCGCAGCGTTTTTCAACAAGTAGAAAAATTTATGGCTTGGGTAGACTACGTCATTATTGGCGTAATAGTATTGTCGGCATTAATTAGCTTGGTTCGCGGCTTCGTTAAAGAGGCCCTGTCGCTGGTCTCTTGGGTAGCGGCTTTTTTCATCGCCAGTCAGTTTTATCACGACCTATCTAGTTATTTTACTCTTATCGAAAACCCCTATTATCGCAGTGGCGTAGCCATTGTTCTGCTGTTTGTCGCCACCTTAGTGCTCGGCGCTTTAGTCAACTATTTGTTTAGTCACCTGGTTAATTCCACCGGCCTTACTGGTACCGACAGGGTATTGGGTATTTGCTTTGGTGCAATTCGAGGGGCTTTAGTGGTAAGCGCTATGCTATTTGTATTGTCGTTTACTGGATTTCCGGAATCTTCGTGGTGGAAGGGCTCATTATTGATCCCCGAGTTCACCGTGATTGTTCAGTGGTTTTTTGAGTTTTTAAAAGATTCTTCTAGTTTTTTAGATAACTACCAATCTTAATAAGGAAAAGCTTCATGTGTGGTATTGTCGGCATTGTCGGTGCTAGTCCCGTTAACCAGGCGATTTATGATGCGCTAACTGTTATACAGCATCGTGGTCAAGACGCCGCGGGTATCGTTACTATTACCGAAGGCATGTTTAAACAACGCAAAGCCAACGGATTGGTAAGAGATGTGTTTGAAGTAAAACACATGCAGCGTTTACGTGGCAACTTAGGTATTGGCCATGTGCGTTATCCAACTGCCGGTAGCTCTAGCGCTGCCGAGGCACAGCCTTTCTACGTAAACTCTCCATTTGGTTTAGCTCTCGCGCATAACGGTAACTTAACCAATGCAAAAGAGTTGCGTGAGCAAATGGCTAAACGCGCTCGTCGCCACATTAACACCACTTCGGATTCTGAAGTGTTGCTTAATGTATTAGCGCACGAGTTAGACCTTATCGTACAAGATGAGCTTTGCGAGAAACAAGTATTCACTGCTATCTCTGAGGTGCACAAGAAAGTTCGCGGTGCTTATGCTGTGGCAGCCTTGATCATTGGCCAAGGTTTAGTGGCATTTCGAGACCCTAACGGTATTCGTCCCTTGGTATTAGGCAAGAAAGTGAGCGACGACGATGCCTCTAAAATGGAGTACATGGTTGCTTCTGAGAGTGTTGCTTTAGATGCAGTTGGTTTTGAGTTTGTACGCAGCGTTGCTCCAGGCGAAGCTGTTTACATTACTGAAGATGGCCAGCTATTCACTCAGCAATGTGCTGAAAACCCTGCTCATAACCCATGTATTTTTGAATATGTGTATTTTGCTCGTCCAGATTCTATTATCGATAAAATCTCGGTATATGGTGCGCGAGTTAATATGGGTACCAAGCTTGGTGAGAAAATTTCGCGCGAATGGGACGATCTAGATATTGATGTAGTGATTCCAATTCCAGAAACTTCATGTGACACAGCGTTGCAAATTGCTATGCACTTAGATTTACCCTATCGCCAAGGTTTTGTTAAAAACCGTTATATTGGCCGTACGTTTATTATGCCAGGGCAGACCCAGCGCCGTAAGTCAGTGCGCCGCAAGCTTAATGCTATTGATGTAGAGTTTAGAGGCAAAAATGTATTGCTGGTTGATGACTCCATCGTACGTGGTACTACTTCTGAGCAGATTATTGAAATGGCCCGTGATTCTGGCGCAAACAAAGTCTATTTTGCTTCTGCTTCACCAGAGATTCGTTTCCCTAATGTTTATGGTATTGATATGCCATCGGCAAACGAGTTAGTGGCTCATGGTCGTGAAGTAGATGAGATTTGTCAGCTAATTGGCGCTGATGGTTTGATCTTCCAAGATTTGGATGATTTGATTGAAGCTTGCCGTCAAAGTAACCCTGAAATCCAAACCTTCGAAACCTCGGTATTCAATGGCAAATACGTAACAAACGACATTGACCAAGATTACTTAGATTACTTGGACCAGCTGCGCAATAATGATGCTCAAGCGATACAGGCTCAAGAAGAAGTGGCGAGTTTAGAGTTGCATAACGAAGACAGTTAACTCGAACGAGTTGCTGTTTAGATGATAAAAAAGCACCCCTTGGGGTGCTTTTTTGATGACGAGAGCAGATTAGTGTTTAGCGAGAAAATTCTTTCTTACTAAATTCAACTCGCTCATCTGCAGTACGGTTTATACCTTCGCTGATTTGTTGTTCTACCAGCTTTAGGCGTGGCAATATACCTTCACCATTAGCAATTTGAATAGCTAATCCCGGTCGAGCATTTAGCTCTAGCAGCATAGGGCCGTTAGATTTATCTAACACCATGTCTGTGCCCAAATAGCCCATTCCAGACATCTCGTAGCAACTCGACGCCAACTCTAATAAACGCTGCCAATGAGGCACAACTAACTCTTTAAGCGGGCGATCTGTATCAGGATGTTTTTCTATCGGTCGGTCAAATTGTACAGCGTGTAAAGCTTGCCCGGTTCCAATGTCTATGCCAACTCCCACGGCGCCTTGGTGGAGATTGGCTTTACCGTCTGAAGCGGCAGTAGACAGGCGCATCATCGCCATTACTGGATAGCCTTGGAATACGATTACTCGTACATCAGGTACGCCTTCAAAACTAAAACCTTCAAAGCAGGCATCAAATTCAATTAAGGCTTCAATAACTGCTACATCTGGGCTACCACCTAAAGAAAACAAACCTGCCAATATATTAGAGCAATGGCGTTTTACGTCTTCTTCATGAGTGGGGGCGCCGCTAGGTTTAAAAAACACCCCAGACTCTTGTTTAGTAATAACTAAAATGCCTTTACCACCAGAGCCTTTAGCCGGTTTGATAACAAAACCGGAGTGCTTTTGTAGTAACGGAATAATAGATTGAATATCGTGCTGAGTGCGCACCACACCAATTAAGGCTGGAATGGTGACATTATCGCGCTGGGCAATAATTTTGGTTTTAAGTTTGTTATCCACCAAAGGGTAGAGTTTACGCGGGTTGTACCGGCTAATGTAGCCGGTATTGCGCTGGTTCATCCCCATGATGCCCTTGCGGGCCAGCTTAAAAGGACTGGTGAATTGATTAAACATCAGTCCTCCTTATTCGCTAATGGTTGAAAGCGACGAAGTTCTAGTAAGCGGTAACCCGTGTAGTTACCCAAAATCAAAATAATGCCCAACACAATGAACTGAACGCCCATAAAGTTGAAGGTTAAGTGACGAACGTATTCGTTGTTCATCGCTAAGAAGGCCAATACAGCAACCAGTAAGCTACCGCCACCTTGTAATACCACTTCTTTAGGGCCTTCTTCCTCCCATAACACTGACATACGTTCAATGGTCCAAGAAAGAATAATCATAGGGAAGAAGGTGATTTTTAAACCTTCGGTGAGTCCCACTTTAAAGCTCATGACACTAAAGATTGAGATGATGCCAATCACGGTGATAATTACCGCCGATATTCGCGAGACCAGCAGCAAATTGAGGTGGGATAGATAGCCTCGAATCACTAAACCAGTACCCACTACAATAATGAAACCAATTAAGCCGGTCATTAATGAGGTTTGCATAAACGCCATAGCAATAAGCACTGGCATAAAGGTACCGGAGGTTTTTAATCCCACCAATACGCGAAGCAACACCACAATCAGCACCCCGATAGGGATCAGTAAAATGCCTTTAAACAAGGCTTGCTCTTCAAGGGGCAGGCTATCAATGGAGAAGTTTAGAAAGTCAGCTTCGCTAATTTTGGGGGCGACTGCCGATTGGGCACTCTGCTCAACCAGTAGCATAGAGAAGCTCACTTTAGAGTCTTTACCACCAACAACTTCCAACATGCTGTTGCCATTGTATTCCCAAAGAAGCGTATTCTCAGGTCGGCCTTGGATACCCGTTTTCAAGTCGAAAATTTGCCAATCGTTCTCGTCTTTAAATACTTGAATATATTCAGTAATGTTTTGGCGACGTCGACCATCTTCTAGCTGCAAACCTTTAACAATTCGAGCCGGTACATCTGCGTTGTTGAGTAGATCTACCACCAATCGGTTTTTAGGTTTGTAATCTAAAATTAACCCGGTGTTCTGGTTGGTTGTTGCAGTATCACCCGTTAAGGCTTTAATTAGTTCACGAGTGAAGCTATATGCATCGGCAGATAAGCCTTCAGCTTGTTTTGCTAAGTGATTCGCTGCAGTGAAATAAGGTTCTGGGTATTCAACAAACGGTGTGTCAGGCATTTGAGGCTGATAAATATCAGCTGCTTTAGGATCTACCAAAAAATCTACTTTATAGTACATCTCCTGATGGCCTTCGGCTTCTCGCTTGGTCCATATTGCACGTGGGTTATCTTGATCGTTAACGAAAGATAAGCCATAGGCTAGCGAGGCGGTCGACTCATGAATACGGGTGTAACCCTGTTGAGTCATTGGCAAAGCAAGTACGGTTTCTACACTTTCGCCGTTAGCATCAAATTCAACTTTGGCTTCAATGGACCATATCTGGCGCTTTTCGCCAGGGAACCAAGGCACCTCAAATTGAACGTGGCGATACATTGTCATGCTTATTCCTATCAGCATGCAAAGTGTTACGATGAAATAAAATATACTGCGAGAACTCATGGGCATTAATCCTTAAATGTCGGCTTCGCTTGTGTGAACTTTTGGCTTATATCAACCACGCTAATGTCTTTCAGGAAGCTACGTCCTAGTAACACCGGATAGCTTAGGTGGTTGCGGTCAGTAAGGGTAAATTGGGCTTTTTCTGAAATAGGCCCAAGTTTAACTAACATAGATACCACAGGGCGTTTATCTACAGTGTTGGTAGAGGCTTGAGTTACTTCAGCGGTTCTAATCACTGGGCGCTCTACAATAATGTCGGTATCAATGGTTTTGTGGCGTAAATTAAAGCGTACCCAGTTTTTACCGTCACGCTCAAATTTTACTATGTCTGTGGCATTTAATGATGAGGTTGCTGCACCAGTATCTATACGAGCTTGAAAAGCATGTTTTTGACCTTGCAGGCTTACCCATTCAGATTCACCAAGTACAGTTTTATTGCCTAACTTGTATGATGCCTGCTTGCTACAACTAGGCGCGGTAGCTTTATTCGCAGAAGCCGGGGCTGGTACAATGGCCACTACTTTTTCTTCTAATTGGTCAAAGCGTTGTTGCTGAGCCGCTAATTGTTCTGAGATTGACTCACATTGGCTCAATACAGATGTTTGCTGAGCAGAGAGTGCAGACAGCTGTTCTAGGGTTTCGGTGTTGGGCTGAGAGGCTTGTTGGCTAGCACAAGCACTTAGTGCTAGAGACAATGAAATTATTGAAAGCTTTTTCATAGTTCAAATCCATTAGGCAAAAGTAATAACTGCGGTTTTAGTAATTGTTTTAGCATAGCGTATGAAAACTGTTTAGTCTGGATTAATTGCAATTAAAACAGCACGTTTGGGGGCAGGTAGACCTTCTACAGTTTGGCTTTTGTCGTTTGGGTCTAAGTAGTCGTTTAAGGACTCATGGGTCATCCACGAAGTACTGCGTTGCTCTTCGGTAGAGGTTAAATCAACGTCGACAACGCGTACGTCGATAAAGCCTACTTTTTCGAGCCAAAGTTTTAAGGCTGCGGTGCTAGGCAAAAACCAAACGTTTGGCATTTTTCCATAGCGCCCAGCTGGAACCAGTACTTGGTTTTCGTCGCCATCTACCACCAGTGTTTCTAGTACCAGTTCACCGCCTTTATGCAGTTGCTCTTTTAGTTGAATGAGGTGATCCATAGGTGAGCGGCGATGATAGAGCACTCCCATAGAAAACACCGTATCAAAGGCGCGTAATTTAGGTAGTTCTTGAATACCTAAGGGCAATAAGTGCACGCGTTGATCGTTATTGGCAAAGTTACGAATGGCTTCAAATTGCATTAAGAACAAGGTTGATGGATCGATACCGACAACAAACTCTGCATCATCACCTAGCATGCGCCACATGTGGTAACCGCTGCCGCAGCCCACATCTAATACATAGCGGTGCTTTAAAGGGGAGATGTGTTTACGCAAACGTTCCCATTTCCAATCCGAACGCCATTCGGTATCTATCTGAATGCCGTAAATATCAAAGGGGCCTTTGCGCCAAGGATGAAGATGACGTAGCAAACTTTCTACTTTTTTACGTTCACCTTCGGGCATGTCTTCAGCTTTACCAATGCTCACGTTATCTTTGAGCTCGATATGTTTAGTGGTTTGCTGAGGGAGTTTATTGAGCACTCGCTGCCAGCGAGGAAAGTCGCCATGCGCATGCTCTTTTTGCCAATCGCCAAGCTGAGCGGGGAGTGTATAGAGCCAGTGTTTTAAGCGGTTTTTGGCAATTAATTGGTAAAAATCAGAGAAATCTATCATTGGTTACAAGAGCTTGATATTGCTTGAGTATATATAAGCTTGATTGTAGCAAGTTTTAGCTGGTTCTGGCGAGTAAGCGCTAAACAGAATCGCTATCTCAGTTGTTTATTATTCTTCTGGCTCACTGGTTAAGGTCAACTTTCAACCAAGCAAGCTGATGCTGACCATTTTCATTGAGAAAGCCGCTATCACAGACATTAAGATCTTTGCTCGCAATTAATAGTGTTTGTTGTTGATGCAGGCGAAAACCCATGTTGTTTAGTTGCGAAATATGCTGATTGTTGACAGGTTTATTGCTATTCAAAAACAACAGTAAAGGGCTGCGATTAACCACAAAATCATCGTTTAAAACCTTAAGCAAATCATGAGGTTCATTTACGCTAACGCTCGCTATAGCAAAGGTTTGTTGTTGGTAACGTGCTAAAGCAAAAAACGGTGGCGGTTCTAGCTCACTCTGGTTTGAACTGTAAGCACTAAGCCATTCAAAACTTTTCTCATGCCAAGCGTAGCTATAACGCTTTGTTTTAGACCTGCTTGAGCTAAACGTGATGCTTTTATTGGGAAACGCAGAATGGCTATAGTTTTGCTTTGAAGCGTCGATAACTAAAGAGGGAAGGTTAGCCACTAAAATACTGTCTTGGACTATTTGCGAAAATTCAGCGCTCCAGCCACTTTGCTGGGCAATGCTGGCTGAGTTACTAACGCTTATAGTGGCCACAGATTGCGGGCAATCGTTGAGTAACAGTGAGTTAAAATCTAATTGTTCTACCTGAACTGTGGCTTTTACGGTAAAGCTTAAGCTCAAATAAACCAAAAATGTGCTGATAATTTTTAGATAAATCATAATTAGTAACATAGGGTTAGTAGATACAAACAAGATGCTAGCACATATTTAAACTAACAATCTTCAATGGCAAGTAATTAAAAGCGGGAAGCTAAAAGAGGGATTTTTATGGGAAACATGTCGATTAAACAGCGTTTAATCTTAACTATTTTGATTTTACTTGCAGTATTAAGTGGCGTACAGGCTTGGTTTCAAGCTCGCACTTTGTCTCAAGAAACCCGCGTTGATATTGCTGGGGATGCCAAGCAACTCGCACAAGCGGCTACTGACCAAGTAAGTTTGTGGTTTGATTCAAAGTTGGCGATTGCCAAAGGCATGACGTCAGATCCCAAAGCTGCAGGGTTTGTGGCTGATTTAGTGCAAGCTAAGCAAAGTGGGGATTTCATCTATTTTTACTTCGGTAGTAGCGAAGGAAAAATGACCATGCATGATCCTAATGAAACGCTGCCCGATGGTTACGACCCACGCACTCGCCCATGGTACAAAGGCGCGCAAACTAATGGTTCATTTGTGTCCGACCCATACGTAGACGCTACTTCTGGCCAAATGGTTATTTCGGTAGCGCAAAGGGTGAGTGGCGGAGTTTACGCAGGAGATTTAGGCCTCGATGTGGTTACAGAGCGGGTACTTAACCTTGCCAGCGAGCAGGTATACCCGGTTATCGTTGATAAAGAGGGCTTAGTGGTTATCCACAGTGATAAAGATTTGGTGTTGAAAAAAGCCAGTGAACTGTCGGAACAATTTACAGCGAGTTTCTTTTCCGCTCAAGCAAGCTCATCGGAAATGAGTGATTTGGTGGTTAGCGGTAAAGAAAGCTTTGTAAACGTTACTCCAATTGAAGGTACCGACTGGTATTTGTTGTTTGTCTATGACAAACAAATCGCGATGGCTCCGGTAAGCGCCATGATGAAAAGCTCTATGATTTTTGCGGTGGTGTTATTTGTTATTATTGCGGTGGTGATGCTCAAAGTGATCAGTGCAATGCTAAAACCGATTGAGATTTTAGGTGGGGCGATTGACAAACTGTCATCGGGAGATGGAGATTTAACCAAGCGAATCAATTTAGAACGTAATGATGAAATAGGCTCTCTCGCCGCGGGTATCGACAAGTTTATCGATCAGCTACATGAGCTGATGAAAGAGATCGCTGAAGATGCCGACAGCTTGCAGCGTGCTGCTGCTTTAACCAATAGCTCTACCTCTGCTTCGAATGTTCAAATTGAACGTCAGCAGGGCGAAGTTACTCAGGTAGCGACCGCAGTGAATGAAATGGCTGCAACTGCAAATGAAGTGGCTAACAACGCCGAGCAAACCGCTGAGGCTGCGCGTGAATCAGCAGATTCTTGTGAGCAAGGCAAGGTGCTAATAGGTCGCAACCAACAACAGGTAAATAGCTTGGCTGGGCAATTAGATGGCGCCGCTGAAACGGTACAAGAGCTTGAGCGTAATACCCAAGAAATTAGCGACATTCTTTCAACCATTCAAGGCATTGCTGAGCAAACAAACCTATTGGCCTTGAATGCAGCCATTGAAGCAGCTCGCGCTGGTGAACAAGGCCGAGGTTTTGCGGTGGTGGCTGATGAAGTACGTAATTTGTCGCAACGCACCCAAAGCTCAACCGAAGAAATTAAAGCAATGTTAGAACGGCTGCAGGGGAATACCCAAAGTACCGTTAAAACCATGGATGAAAGCCAACAGTTAGTGCAAATTAGCGTTGAAGAAGCCACGAAAGCGGCTGAGATGTTAGAGAACATCACTAACTCGATTACTCATATCAGTGATATGGCGACGCAAATTTCTAGCGCCGCTGAAGAACAACGTGCGGTAACTGAAGAGGTAGGGAGGAATACTCAAGGTATTCAAGATGCCTCGTTAGAGCTGGCGGAGCAGGCTGCTGGGAGTTCGCAGCGAGCCACTGAGTTAGATGCTATTGCCGACAAACTGCATAAAGAGGTTGGCGCATTTAAGTTGTAATGGAATAACGTTTAATTAAAGAGCCTGCTTAGTGCAGGCTTTTTTTATTTATGCCAGTAACAATACTCCCGCTCCCCCTAAGCTTAGTAACATGATGTAAAGAGGTAACTTTACGACTCTTAGTAAAAAGAACCCTAGTAACGCTAGTACAAACTCTAGGTTCGAATGAATCGCGCTAGTGAATATTGGGTTGTAAAGCGCCGCTATCAGTAAGCCAACCACTGCAGCATTAATCATTTGCATTGCTGCAGAAAACCTCGCTTTTTGAGCCAGCGCTTGCCAAGCATCAACAAAAGCCAGTACCAGTAAAAAACCTGGTAGGAAAATGGCAATGGTTGCTAAGCTGGCGTAAACAAGAGGATTTTGTTGGCCGACCACTGCGCCTAAATAACTAGCAATAGTAAACATTGGGCCAGGTACTGCTTGTGCAGCAGCATAGGCGGTTAAAAACTGTTCTTGGTTTACATCCCCAGAAAGTGTTTGTTGCAACAAAGGCAGCACGACATGACCACCACCAAATACCCAGCTACCCGCTTGATAAAACTGACTAAAACTGTGAATGAGAGGATTTAAGTTTAGAAAAGGCAAAAACAGTAGTGCAATAAATACAGCTAAATATCCAAACTTAATGCTACCGGTTTTGTTTGTGATGGTATTGGGATTTGTTGGGGGCTTCGGTATCAATAGCTTTTCATTAAGTGCTAAACCTATCAGTGCGGCAAGAGCCAAACAAACCAGTTGGGTACTAAGTTGTGGGAACAGTAGCAAGCTGGCAGCGGTAACAAAACATGCTCCGCTTAAATACTGATTACTGCAAAACTGCCCATACATTTGTCTTACAGCATCAACCACTACTACCAATGCAGCAATTTTAAGGCCCGCGATTAATCCCATAACAATGGGATTGTTGTTACTGAAGTTGGCGGCCAACGCTAGTACCAGCATCAAGGCTGCCGAGGGTAAGGTAAAGCCAATAAATGCGGCAATTGCACCTAGCTTTCCCGCCCGGTGCAATCCAATAGCAAAACCCACTTGAGAAGAGCCTGGGCCCGGCAAAAATTGGCTAAGCGCAACTAAATTTGCATATTCTTGCTGGGATAGCCATTGCTTGTTATCAACAAACTCTTGTTTAAAAAAACCTATATGGGCGGCTGGGCCACCAAAGCTCACTAATCCTAGGCGGAAAAAGGCGCTGAATACTTCGAATATTGCTGTCATAGTCTTGTGTAGGTAAAAGCAAAAGGGCATTTTATGACGGTTTTGTTACAGTTGTATTGCGAGCCAATCCCATGTTTTTTCGGTGTACAATAATGACGAAGAATTGAACCCAGGGAGGGACAATGCCTAAACGGTATAAAGTTAATTGCCTAGTAGCAAACTTAAGCGCGTTGTTAACAGCCATTGTTTTGCAAGCATGCAGCATTTCACCTCAAAAGGTCGAGCCCTCCTGTGAGGCTATTTTAAGCAGTGTAGACACGCTGCTGCTTGAGCATGTTGGAAGCTTAAAAGGGGAGAGGGTGCATAACCAAGCTTCTTTACGACATAATCGCTTCATACATTTTTTTATAGGCAATCAAGATCTTGCTGAGCCATCAGCGCCTACTCAATCTCAGCTGATTGATTATATGGGCGAACTAGCAGAGCAAGGTCTAAAAGCTGAATGGAAAACGCTTGATGTAGATATGGCCAATAAATGGAAAGCGGAATATCAAGTAACTCAGCCAGAACAGACAATCGAACAGTGCATAAATGAATTGAATCAGCAGTTAAAAGGTCATTCTCGGCAAACCGCTGAGTTGCTGGCCACTATTCCTAAGGATAATGACTACTCTGCGACTGCTAAGGTGTTTGGCTTATATCCACTAAGTTCGAAGGTATTTGCGAGCGCCATTGAGAAAGAACAACAACATTTAGCTGAAGATTGGTTAGCTGCTAATCGCTCGTCGTTATCTGGATTTACCGCTAAACAAGCGGCCTTATATCTGCCGGAGCCAGCGTTAGCTAACGTGAATGCCACAGATTTACAACTTGATGCTTTTGGGCAACTCGCCAGTAAACAGCAACAAGCAACCTTACTTAAATGGTATGCACCGCAGTGGTTGATTGAGAACAATACTGCAGACAATGTACCTGGCGTGCCGGTTTGGCAAAAGCAGCAACTGGCTTTTGAACACAGTAAACCTTTTAGTTTTTCGCATATTACTTACGCTAGGCATAACAACCAAACTACTATCCAGCTCAATTACATTTTATGGTTTAAGCAACGGCCAAAACTTAGCTCAGTAGATTGGGTAGCAGGAGAGCACGATGCTCTCATTTTTCGAATTCACTTGACTAATAAGCTAGAAGTCATTGCTTACGACAGCATCCATTTATGTGGTTGTTGGTATACCTTGATGTTGCCACAGCAGCGTAGCTATCACGCTATTCAGGACAATAAAATAGAAAGTGTACTGATGCATCGCGTTAATGTTGCGGATAAAATGCGAATAAGTATTAGTGCCGATACCCACCAAATAATTGATTTGCAGCCCACCGCCGACATTGCTGAAGTGGTGGCAAAAACCACCTATACCTTACAACCTTGGCAGTCGTTACTTACCTTAGAAAAAGGCCAAGGATATAAATCAATCTACGACTCTAATGGTTATGTGTGGGGCTCTGAACGTTTTGAACGCTGGTTCTTTTGGCCTATGGGGGTGAAACAGCCAGGAAGCTTGCGTCGTTTTGGTGACCACGCGATTAGTTTTGTTGGCGAGCGATATTTCGATCAAGTCCATTTGTTAGAAGATCTGGGTGTGCAATAATGTTGTTATCTTTAGTTACGTACCGACATTAAACCTATTGGGAATCAATGCAATGAGTTACGACAACAACAATATTTTTGCTAAAATTATCCGTGGCGAAATGGGCTGCCTGAAAGTGTATGAAGACGACTATACCTTAGCCTTTATGGATATCATGCCACAGGCCGATGGCCACACTTTAGTATTACCAAAAGAGTCTGCAGAAACGCTGTTTGAATTGTCGGAAGAAGGCGCAGCAGCTGTTATTAAAACCGTTAAAAAAGTTGCGGCGGCGGTGAAACAGGCGATGAACGCTGAAGGGATTAGCCTAGTGCAATTTAATGGCGCTGCAGCAGGTCAAACGGTGCCTCATTTACACTTTCATATTATTCCTGGCTCTTTAGCCGAAGCGCGCAGCCACGCTCGCGATATGGTTGATAGTGAAACTCTACAACCTTTTGCAGACAAAATTGCAGCGTTGTTAGCTAAGTAGGTATTGTTTCGTAAAAAAGGCGAGCACTATATAGCGCTCGCCTTTTATGATTCTGTGTATCTAGTGACTACTTTATAGCAACCAATGAGCCGAAGTTAAAACACTGAAACCACAGTTCGCTAGCGCTAAAGCCGGCTTCTTTAAATCGTTGCTTGTGTTGCTCAATAGTATCGGGCACAAGTACGTTATCTAAAGAGCTTCGCTTTTGGCTAATTTCCAACTCGCTGTATCCGTTAGCGCGTTTAAAATCTAAGTGTAATTCGCTAATTAGACTCTGAGTAGTTGATTCAGCGAAATGAAATTTTTCACTCACTATCAATAAACTGCCTTTAACCATTCCGTTGTAGATCTTTTTAATCAAGGCTAAACGCTGTTCTTGCGCAATAAACTGCAGGGTGAAATTGAGCACGACCACTGAAGCATTGCTGATATCTACGTCGCAAATATCATCACAGATAAGCGTTACTGGCACAGAGCCACGAAAAGCATCCAGATGTTTTTGACAACGTTCTAACATGGCGGGGGAGTTATCTACAGCAACAATTTCTACATTGTTGTGTTTAACTCCGCGGCGCATGGCTAAAGTTGCTGCGCCCAAAGAGCAACCTAAGTCGTATAACTTAGTATCGGCTTGATGAAATTGTTCAGTTAAGTGGCCAATGGTGGAAACAATGTTGCTGTAACCTGGCACTGAGCGTTGAATCATATCGGGAAAAACTTCGGCCACTTGGTCATCGAAGCGAAACTCACCCAGTTGGGTAATAGGTTGGGAAAATAGTTTATCTTTGCCTTGCATGGCTAGTTCTCGTGCGGAAAATTCTATGATAATGAGCCAGTAATTGCTCAGTGGGTTATTGTAACCAGCTAAAGCGAGCTTGTCTTTGGCTATTTTAGACGCTTCTATAGATTTATTGCTCTATCGCTATTCTTATTTGTAGCTGCTTTCCTTTATACTATCGCCCTTTCACTAAATAATACTGCATAGCTGATTATTATTTAGGCTGAACATTCATTGAATTTTAAAACGTAAAACGGGAAAGGCCAAATGCGCACTGTTTACTGTGGACAAGTAACCAAAGAGTTAGTTGATCAAGAAATAAATTTAGTTGGTTGGGTAAATCGCCGCCGTGATTTAGGTGGCGTTATCTTTATTGACTTACGTGACCGCGAAGGCATTGTGCAAGTGGTTTTTGACCCAGATCGTAAAGATGTATTCGCTACCGCCAACAGCTTGCGTAATGAGTTTTGTGTCCGCCTTAAAGGCCGCGTTCGTGCGCGTCCAGAGAGTCAGGTTAATGCTGACATGACCACGGGTGAAGTTGAGCTACTTGGCTTAGAGCTAGAAATCTTAAATCGCTCTGCACCACTACCGTTGGATAACAATCAAGATAACTCTGAAGAGCAGCGTTTAAAATACCGCTATTTAGATTTACGTCGCCCAGAAATGAGCCAGCGTATGGTGTTTCGCGCCAAGGTAACGGGTTTCGTTCGCCGTTTTATGGAAGACAATGGCTTCTTAGACATTGAAACGCCAATTCTTACCAAAGCTACGCCAGAAGGTGCGCGCGATTATTTAGTGCCGAGCCGTACTCATAAAGGTCAGTTTTTTGCTTTGCCGCAATCACCACAGATTTTTAAACAATTACTGATGATGTCTGGCATGGATCGTTACTACCAAATCGTTAAGTGCTTCCGTGATGAAGACTTACGTGCCGATCGCCAACCAGAGTTTACTCAAATTGATATTGAAACATCATTCATGAGCTCTGACCAAGTAATGGCCGTGACTGAACAAATGGTTCGTGAATTGTTTGTCTCAATGTTAGACGTTGATTTGGGTGAGTTCCCACAAATGACTTACGCTGAAGCAATGCGTTTGTATGGCTCTGATAAGCCAGATTTACGTAACCCAATGCAATTAGTTGATGTTGCTGACTTGCTTAAAGACGTAGAGTTTAAAGTATTTTCTGGCCCAGCTAACGATGAGAAAGGCCGCGTAGCAGTGTTACGTGTACCGGGTGGTGCAAAGCTTTCTCGCAAGCAAATTGATGACTACGGTAAGTATGTAGGTATTTATGGTGCTAAGGGCTTAGCATGGATGAAAGTGAATGAAGTCGCTGCAGGCGTTGAAGGTCTTCAATCACCTATTCTTAAGTTCCTAAATGAAGAAGTTGCACAAGGCATTGTTGAGCGCACAGCTGCGCAAGACGGCGACTTGATTCTTTTCGGCGCAGATAAAGCGAATATTGTTTGCGAAGCGATGGGTGCTTTACGTTTGAAAGTAGGCGAAGATCTTGGCCTAGTATCAGATGAGTGGCGACCGCTTTGGGTTGTTGATTTCCCAATGTTTGAAGAAGTAGATGGTCATTTCCATGCCATTCACCATCCATTCACTGCGCCAGTTGAAGGCGTGAGTGCTGAGGACTTAACCGCTTCACCAGAAGGTGTGTTATCAAACGCATACGACATGGTGCTAAACGGCTGTGAGTTAGGTGGTGGTAGCGTACGTATCCATAAACAAGATATGCAAGCTGCTGCGTTTAAAGTACTCGGTATTAGCGATGAAGAAGCTCAAGAGAAATTTGGCTTCTTACTGGAAGCGCTTCAGTATGGTGCTCCACCACATGCGGGTTTAGCGTTTGGTCTAGATCGCTTAGTAATGTTGATGACCGGTGCAAGCTCTATTCGTGACGTAATGGCGTTCCCGAAAACAGCCACTGCTGCCTGTCCGTTAACCAGTGCGCCAAGTGCTGCTAACCCAGTGTCTTTAACTGAATTAGCCTTAAGCGTTAACTTACCAAAGTAAGCGTTCTTTAAATTGCAAAAAGGCGAGCATAAGCTCGCCTTTTTTAATGTTATAGATTTACTTATTCAGCTAGTGATTGCCATTGGAGTGAGCGCTTGTTTGTGGAATATGAAACAGCGGGTGCAAGTGAATAATGTTGCCACTTTTATCCAATAGCGCGCCTTTTTCATTGCAACGCAAATAAAACTCTAATGCCGCTTCCTTAGTGACTGGGTGACCAAAAAAGTAGCCTTGTACTTTATCAAAGCCGTTTTGCTTCAACCAATTAGCGTGTTCAAGTGTTTCTACGCCTTCTACTAAAATTTCGTAATCTAGGGTGTACATTAGCTTGCGCATGCTCAATACAATGTTTTGAGTGGCTACTGAGGTAATGGCATTGTGACCAAATTCTCGATCAAATTTAATCTTATCGCAGGCAAGGTTGCTAAGGTAACTCAAAGAGGTAAAGCCTTTACCAAAGTCATCAAAGGCAACTCTAATGCCTGCACCTCGAATTTCGTTTAACTGGTTTTTAACTTGCTGATAGTTTTGTACGGCGACACTTTCGGTGATTTCAAGCTCTAACAGATTACTACCGATACTAATGGTTTTATATTTGCTGATCAGTTTTTGAGCGAAATTCTTGTCTTCAAACTGACGGCCACTAATATTAAATGCGATGGTTAAGCCGCTGTAACCTTTAGTATTTAACTCTTCTAATAAAGCTAATGACTTATCTATGACCCAATAACCTAGAGGAAGGATATGGCGGCCTGATTCAACGGTATCGAGAAACTGACCAGGGTTCATTAAACCTTGAGTAGGGTGATTCCAACGTAGTAGTAATTCAAAGCCAGTGACTGCTTGTTGTTTCATTGACACTTGCGGTTGTAAGTATAGTTCCAGTTCGTTGTTGCTCATGGCATTTTGGAACTGGTTTTCAATGGTGAATACCATGTCATTCTGACGGGCTAACTCGATATCGAAGTGGGTACAGCAATTACGCCCTTTACGTTTAGAAGAGTACATTGCTAAATCAGCATATTTAACTAATAACTGCGGTTCGTACTCTGCCTGTTTTGCGGTGGCGATACCAATACTAAGCGTCACCTTCATTGAAACTCCAGAGATGGTAATGTCTCGAGAAATTTCTTGTGCAAGGCTATAGGCAAAACCGAGCACGCTGTCTTTGTCTTTTTTGTTAATCAGCAGCGTGAACTCATCGCCGCCTAAGCGGAAGGTGCTAGAGGCAAACTCGCTTAAGCGCATAATGCGTTTAGCGACTTGTACCAACAGTAAATCGCCAAAGTCATGACCTAAGGTATCGTTAATGGTCTTAAAATTATCTAAGTCAATGTAGATAAGGCTTAACTCGTCGCCTTGGCGCTCTGCTTCTTTTAGCGCTTTACTGAGTTGTTCGAGAAAAGCGGTTCGATTTGGCAGTTCGGTAAGTGGATCTTCCATCGCCATTTTCTCCAATACTTTGGTATTGGCGGCAATGCTCGATCGCATTTCAGAGAAACTATCGGCTAGCTCGATAGAAATATGATCAAGTGAGTCAAATTCGTCATTAAATAGGTGCAGGTTGTTTTGCGGTTTGTAGCTCTCATCTTCTAATATCGTTGGCAAGCTGGCAGCGTGATAACGAAGTTTATTTAAGGGACGGCGCATTAGCATTAAGCCAATAGCAATGCTTAAAGCCATGGTGAGCAATAACAAAATAGAAAGCTGGTTTTCGAAGCGGGTTTGCAGCTGTATTTGGTCGCTCCAGTCTTTAAGAATAACCAGTTTTAAGGTGCTGCTAGCACTGTTCTTAATGGGATAAAGTTTGCCAACAATGGTTTTGTGTTCAACCTGAAACTCCATATTGGCATGGTGGCGGTATTCAATAGCGCTATCAAACCATTGTTGGCTAAGGGCTTGAGTATTGGTAGCCAGTAAAATGCTTTTGTATAAGGGGCGATCTAAATCGACGATGGCCAGTTCAATGTCATCTCGCTGGGTTACTTTGATTAAAGCGTCTGCTAACTCAAGTTGAAACGCTAGAATGCCTTGTTCTGAACTACGGGTACGAATAGGCAAAGAGATCCACAAATAGCACATCTCGCTGCATTGTAATAATTGCATAGGTTTAGAACGTAGCGTTACCTGCTCTAACAACTCTTTAGGGGGCGGAGAGTCAGAGGCGCTGCAGGTGTAATTGTCTACCTCAAAAACCGTACAGCCATTCACAATAGGCAATAACCATTGCAGCTCTGGGAGTTGGCGAGTGAGGTACTTCTCTAATTCACTCATATTCTCCGCTTTACTAAACAAGGTTTGGGCTTCAAACAAGTAGGTAATGCTGTCACTTAATCGTTCTATTTGGTCATTAAATTCTAGTGCGTAGTTGTCTAGGTAGCTGAGCTTAAGTTGTGCTTGCTGATTCTGGTAATGCTCCATTGCGGTGAAACCGAAGATGGAAACAACAAAGCCCGCAGCTAGCACAAGTGCAACGGTCATTTTCAAACGTACGCTAATATAACGTTGTTTTAAATTGATTAAGGGGAACTTACTTAGCTTCATTGGCTATCCCAAGGTTAGTACTTACAGCAACGAAACATTAATAGATTCATTATTAGTTAAGCATAGAGCGATTTATTAAAAGCGGTAGCTAAGTTGTAAGGCGAACAAGCGCCAGTATCGCTCAGGGTTATTGTTACGCTGTGGATTTAAGTCGTTTACAGGGGGGAGCATTGAGGTACCAACAAACCAGTGATGCTCAAATTTGAGTTGGAAATTCTGGTGGAAATTCCAAGTTGCGCCAATGGCGAAATCTTCTAGGTCTCGTAAGTTCTTTTCTATATCGTCGTCGATAAAGTGGCTGTTATCGTAACGAGCTAGTAGGTTCCATTGTTGGTTGATAATGTAAATCCCTTGAACATAGTAGGCATTCATATCGATGCTTCCGTCAAACAATGGCTCGAGACCTTGAGCTGGTTGGTTTTTCCCTTCTGCATAGGTGCCACCACGGCGCAGAGTAATTTCACTAGTTATTTCAAATTTCTGTTGAGAATACTGTAGAGAACCAATGTATTGATCAGTATCAATAGTAAAATCTAAGGGGAGGTCAAACGGACTTGGGTTTAGTGAATCCTCTAGGTGCATTTTTAAGCGGCGATATTCTAAACCTACATACCAGTTTGCTGTAGGGCGCATAGAGAAATGCAGCGATGTATTCCATTCGCTTTCAAATGTCCCTTCTTGGTCTTGACCAAAAAAACGGCGACTAAAGCTTTCATCAAAGCTTTCCTTACCTATCGACGCTGCAAACTTATATTCTTGACCGCCCAACGAAAAGTAGTCGATGTCCATACGCAATCCGTCGGCTCGCAAGCTTTGCTCTTTCAATATATGTGGGTATACCGACAAAGGTAATACAATGCTTGGTCGCGTAAACGGCACGTCACGTGTTTCTCCATAGATGCCATTGCTAATTTTGAAGCGCCCGAGCTTAAACCCAATATCCCAATCTTCATGGCTAGGGATTTTGTAATTTAAGCTGAGGTAGTCAACTTCAATGCCCGACTCAAACCAATCTCCGGTTTCTTGAGCTATGACCAAGCCTGATACCGACCAGTTTCTATTGATTAGCCAATAGCCACGTAACCCTGCCTCTAATAATGGGCCGCTGTCGCCTGAGTTGTATCCGTAATAATTATTGGCGTTTACCCCAATATAACTGGCAGAAACAAATCCGCCCCAAGAGACTTTGCCTTGGCCGTATGCAGGAACTGCGATGGAGGATAAACTAGTCAACAATAATAGAATGAAGGTCTTCATTGCTCACCTCTTGGCTGACATATCCAATTGCGTTGGGGTTTTTAATAATGGTATCGAGCATTTCTTGTTCGGAATCTACGATGGTGGGCGCAATAGCGGTACCCGTGTATATTTGGCGTTCCCAAATTCGGCTGAGCTGGTAGGGGAAAAGTTTAAGCGCGTCTAAGCAGAACTGTTTATGCAATTCACTATTATCTTTCATCACGACCAGTTCAATAATTTGTCCGTCGGGCCAATTTTTTTCCCTTAGTGAAAAGATCGAACGAATTTGCTTACTGCTCAATTCAGCTTGTTTTTCTGCATGACTTATCACCCACACCTGTGCGTGCATGGGTATGCTAAAAATGAGTAAGAAAAGAAGCACAGTGACTTTTTTGAGGCTTGAGTTAAGCCGCAACAAGCTAAGTAAACTGTGCCAATAAATTACAATCATAGCCTTCCGTGGTTAGCTTATAACTATTGATAAAATGTTAATTCTCTTAAATATAGGCCAATTTTTTCAATAAGTTAAGTGAAATCATCTTTTGATTAATATTGCCTAAATATTCGACAGGAAATTATCCTTAATGGTTGATATTTAATGTAATTATCAATAGCGGTAAGAGATTGGTGCCCTCTGGGTATTATATATTTATGTAATATTATTGAATCCAGCTCTATGTTGTGACTAATTGCTGATGTTTTTGTTATTTTTATGTGGGGAGAACGTAGAGTTTTTTCTAAACAAATATGTAACAAATTGATATAAGTGAACTTATGTTAAAAGATCGAGATCATTTATCAAACAGATAGTGCTAGGCTTGGTCGCTTCTTAGCGTTTATCATCAATCAATAAGCATTTATTGGAGAACGCCATGGCAGGTCATAGTAAATGGGCCAATATTAAGCATCGTAAAGCGGCTCAAGATGCTAAAAGAGGCAAGATTTTTACTAAGTTTATTCGCGAGCTTACGGTCGCAGCCAGAGAAGGTGGCTCAGATCCAGATGCTAATCCTAGATTGAGAGCTGCTATTGATAAAGCCTTATCTAATAATATGACGCGCGACACGGTAAATCGTGCGGTACAGCGCGGAGCTGGAGAGTTGGATGGGCAACAGCTAGAAACGGTGATTTACGAGGGATACGGACCCGGTGGCACAGCGGTTCTTGTTGAAACGATGACCGATAATCGAAATCGTACCGTATCTACTGTAAGACATGCCTTTTCCAAAAGCGGTGGCAACTTAGGTACTGATGGCAGTGTTGCTTATCTATTCGAAAAGAAAGGTATTATTTCTTACGCAGCGGGTAGCGACGAAGAACAAGTAATGGATGCAGCCCTAGAGGCTGGCGCTGATGATGTTATCTCCCATGAAGATGGAAGTGTTGACGTTTATACTTTGCCTAACGATTTTGGTGTAGTGAAAGACGCCTTAGATAATGCGGGTTTAGAGGCGGTTAATTCAGGAGTTACCATGATTGCCTCTACGCAAGCCGAGTTAGATTTAAGCACTGCTCCAAAGTTGTTACGACTTATTGATATGCTGGAAGACGATGATGACGTGCAAGAGGTGTATCACAATGGTGAAATATCAGATGACATTGCTGAGCAGCTGTAAACTTTCGTGAGTATTATTCTAGGCATTGATCCGGGCTCACGGATCACCGGTTACGGTTTGATAAAGCAAGCCAATGGACGAATCGAGTATTTAGGCAGTGGCTGTATTCGCACTAGCGAAAAAGAACTGCCGTTACGTTTGAAGCAAATTCACGCGGGTGTTAGCGAAATTATTGCCCAGTTTTCTCCCGATGAATTTGCCATTGAACAAGTGTTTATGGCTAAAAACGCAGATTCGGCACTCAAGTTAGGGCAAGCTCGAGGGGCAGCAATTGTAGCAGCAGTAAGCCAAGATTTACCCGTTGCTGAATATTCAGCAAGGCAAATAAAACAAGCGGTGGTAGGCACTGGCGCGGCCGATAAAAGCCAGGTTCAGCATATGGTGACTCAGCTGTTGAGCTTGTCAGCGAGCCCACAAGCCGATGCTGCCGATGCTTTAGCGGTGGCACTTTGTCATTGCCATACTCGTCAAAGCCTTATCGGCATGGCGGGGAAAGTGAGAGGCACAGTAAGACGACGTTTACGCTAGCTGTTGCCTAAATAAACAGCAGCTAAGTGATTTTTTTTTATTAATTGCTTAACACGAATTGAAACCAGAAAGTTTGACCCAATATATTGCTGATAGAGTTTATTAGCTAAGGTAAAGAGGACGACATGACCTTAGAGCGTTCAGAACGTTTTGAAATTCCCGTATTACCCTTGCGCGATGTTGTGGTTTATCCGCACATGGTCATTCCTTTGTTTGTTGGTCGTGAAAAATCGATTCGTTGCTTAGAAAGCGCGATGAGCCAAGACAAGCAAGTATTATTAGTCGCGCAAAAAGATGCCAGTAACGACAATCCTCAAGTGGAAGACTTATACACTGTGGGTACTGTGGCTAATATTCTGCAACTCTTGAAACTGCCTGACGGTACAGTGAAAGTGCTGGTCGAGGGCAGCCAGCGGGCTAATCTTGAAGAAATTATTCAAGAGGATGAGTATTACATTGCTGCTGCAGAGTATGTGGTGTCTGCTCAGCCGGATGAAAAAGAACAAGAAGTCATGGTTCGTTCAGCAATAAGCCAGTTCGAAGGCTATATAAAGCTGAATAAAAAGATCCCGCCGGAGGTGCTTACCTCGGTGTCTGGTATAGACGATGCAGCGCGCTTAGCTGATACCATGGCTGCACACATGCCGCTTAAGCTTGAAGACAAGCAGTCGGTGCTAGAGTTAGCCAGTATTCCTGAACGTTTGGAATACTTAATGGCGATGATGGAATCTGAAATCGATTTGCTGCATGTGGAGAAAAAAATCCGCGGTCGCGTTAAAAAGCAAATGGAGAAGAGTCAGCGCGAGTACTATCTCAACGAGCAAATGAAGGCGATTCAGAAAGAGCTAGGTGAATCTGAAGATGGTCAAGACGAGTTTGAGCAACTGTCTCAACGTATCGACGAAGCCAAGATGCCAGAAGAAGCTAAGGAAAAGACCTTAGCTGAGTTAAATAAACTCAAAATGATGTCACCAATGTCTGCTGAAGCGACCGTTGTTCGTGGTTACGTAGATTGGATGTTGAGTGTGCCGTGGGTTAAACGCTCAAAAGTGAAGCGCGACTTAGCAAAAGCGGAGCAGGTGCTTAATCAAGACCATTACGGTTTAGAAAAGGTTAAAGAGCGCATTTTAGAGTACTTGGCAGTACAAAGCCGAGTAAACAAATTAAAAGGGCCAATACTATGTTTAGTTGGTCCTCCAGGTGTCGGTAAAACTTCGCTGGGTCAATCAATCGCTAAGTCTACTGGGCGCAAATACGTGCGTATGGCTTTAGGTGGCGTAAGAGATGAAGCTGAAATTCGAGGTCACCGTCGTACTTACATTGGTTCAATGCCGGGTAAGTTGATTCAAAAAATGTCTAAAGTAGCGGTTAAAAACCCTCTATTTTTGCTTGATGAAATCGACAAAATGGCTTCAGACATGCGTGGCGATCCGGCTTCCGCTTTGCTCGAAGTATTAGACCCAGAGCAAAACAACAGCTTTAACGACCATTACTTAGAAGTTGATTACGACCTCTCTGATGTGATGTTTGTAGCTACCTCAAACTCAATGAATATCCCTGGTCCTTTATTAGACCGTATGGAAGTGATTCGTTTATCAGGTTACACCGAAGACGAAAAACTAAACATTGCTAAGCAACACTTAATTAGTAAGCAAATTAAACGCAATGGTTTAAAAGAGCATGAGATTGCTATTGAAGACAGTGCCATCATCGGCATTATTCGTTACTACACTCGCGAAGCGGGCGTGCGAAGCTTAGAGCGAGAGATCTCTAAGTTATGTCGCAAAGCAGTAAAAGAAATTTTGCTGAACAAAGACACGAAGAAAGTTGAGATTAGCCAAGACAACCTCAGCCATTATTTAGGTGTGCAACGTTGTGATTATGGTAAGGCGGATGAAAATAACCGCGTTGGTATGGTGACTGGTCTAGCATGGACCGAAGTTGGTGGTGATTTACTCACCATTGAAACAGCCTCGGTACCGGGTAAGGGGAAGCTTAGCTATACCGGTTCTTTAGGCGACGTTATGCAAGAGTCTATTCAAGCTGCGATGACCGTGGTAAGAGCACGTGCCGATAAGTGGCGTATCAATAACGACTTTTACGAGAAGCGCGATATTCATGTTCACGTACCTGAAGGTGCAACACCTAAAGATGGTCCAAGTGCAGGCATTGCCATGTGTACCGCTTTGGTGTCGAGCTTAACGGGTAACCCGGTTAAGGCTGAAGTAGCGATGACCGGTGAAATTACCTTGCGTGGTGAAGTTCTGCCTATTGGTGGCTTGAAAGAGAAGCTCTTGGCGGCGCATCGCGGTGGTATCAAAACGGTTCTTATTCCGCAAGAGAATGAGCGAGACTTAGAAGAGATACCAGAAAATGTTATTGGTGACCTAAAAATCATTCCAGTTCGCTGGATTGAACAGGTTCTAGAAGCGGCTTTAGAGCAAAATCCTGAAGGCTTTGAAGTAAAAGCTTGAGTCAATGCAAATAAACGATATTCAATCGTAAAATAGTACTTGCCAGCCTTGTTCAAGGGCTATAGCCTAAGGCTGGCAAGGAAGCCGTTGATAATTATATTGATGGTGAAAAATTAACTAAATGTAGACTGACGAACCTCATTCTGAACCGTAATAATAGGGAAGCTTTCCTGCGGTAAAAAGAAAAAGGAATAACAACAAGGGGAACCAATTGTGAATAAAGCTCAACTCGTAGACAAAATTGCTGAAGGTGCAGATATTTCTAAGGCCGCTGCCGGTCGTGCACTTGATTCTTTCATCGATGCCATTTCTGATACTTTGAAAGACGGTGATAATGTTGCCTTGGTAGGTTTCGGTACTTTCCAAGTGAAAGAACGTTCTGCCCGTACTGGTCGTAACCCTCAGACTGGTGCTGAAATTCAAATTGCCGCTGCTAACGTACCATCGTTCAAAGCCGGTAAAGCGTTAAAAGACGCAGTAAACTAAACAGTCAGACGCAATTGCGATCTGTCAAAGGCGCATCCTCTGATGCGCTTTTTCATTATTTAATGTGGTAAAGAGTAATTAAGCATGTTGGAAAAGCTCCGTGAAGGAAGCCAAGGTCCGGTAGCCAAAATCATCCTCGGTCTGGTCATTTTATCTTTTGCTCTAGCTGGTGTAGGTAGCTACATAGCTACACCTAGTGAGCAACTCGCTGCTGAAGTTAATGGTGAGTCCATTAGCCGTGCTGAATTTGATCAAGCCTATCAAAACGAACGCGGACGATTAGAAAGCCAGTTTGGCGCTGCATTTAGCCAACTAGCGGCTGATCCAAGCTATATGGCACAGTTCAGAAATAACGTTCTAGAGCGTATGATCGGAGAGCGCTTGCTTGACCAAGCTGCCGAAAAATACGGTTTACGCGTGAGCGATGAGCGAGTTAAATCGCAAATCTTAGGTATGCAAGAATTCCAAGTAGACGGTAAGTTTGACAACGAACGTTACCTTGCAGTGCTTTACCGCGCGAATCTTCAGCCGAGTCAATTCCGCGATATGATTCGCAACGACTTAACCCGTCGCCAGTTACAGCAAGCCTTGTTAGGTAGCGAGTTTGCGCTTCCAAACGAAGCTGAGTTGTTGGTTAAACTAAATCAGCAAACCCGAGACGTACGTTATGTAACGGTTCCGGTGGCTAATTTTGCTGCTCAAGAAGCGCCAACAGACGAAGAATTAAAAGCCTACTACGAAGAACGTAAAAACACCTTCAAAACTGAAGAGTCAGTAGATGTAGAATTTATCGTGGTAGACGCGGCCAAAATTGCAGACAGTATTGTTGTTGATGAGCAAGATATTCAGCAATTCTACGAAGCTAACAGCCGAAGCTATACTCAGCCGGAAAAACGTAAAGTTGCGCATATTCTGATTGGATTTAGTGACGATGAAGCTGCCGATAAAGCGAAAGCTGAAGCCTTACTAGCGAAAGTTCAGCAAGGTGAAGACTTCGCTACTTTAGCGGCTGAATCATCAGATGACACCTTTAGTGGTCAAGAAGGTGGTGAGTTAGATTGGTTTGAGAGTGGCGTAATGGCGCCTGAGTTTGATGCTGCTGCTTTTGCCTTGGCCGATAAGGGTGATGTAAGTGAGTTAGTTAAAACTGAGTTTGGCTTTCACTTAATTAAACTGATTGATGTGCAAACAGCGCAAGTGAAACCGCTTGAAGAGGTGAAAGAGCAAATTAGTCAGCGTTTACAACAAGAACAAGCTCAAAATGCATTTTATGAGCAAGCTCAACGTTTAGCTGAAGTGTCTTTTGAAATTCCTGACTCTCTCGTTGATGTAGCCAGTGAAACAGGGCTAACTGTTGAAACCGTTAAAGGCTTAACTCGTTCAAGCGCTAACGCGATATTGAGCCAACCTCAAGTGCTTAGCCAACTGTTCAACCTAGACTTTATTGCTGAAGGCTTAAACAGTGAAGCCATTCAACTTGCGGATGATAGCTCGGTAGTGGTGCGCGTAATGGCTCATAAAGCTGCCGAAGTTAAACCATTCGAAACTGTTGAATCGCAAATTGCTAGTGACTTAACACTTTCTCGTTCTAATCAAGCAGCCCAAGATTATGCTGATAGCCTTATCGCTGCCCTAGAGTCTGGAGAAGGCTTAGACGGCTTGCTTTACGAGCAGAATCTAACTGTAGATTCTAAAGTAAAAGTTGCTCGAGATAGCCAAGACTTTGAACCACAAGTGGTTCGTCATTTATTCATGATGGCTAAGCCTACTGAGCAAAAAGTAGCGAGTCGTATCGCCACTATGAATGGCGATCAGTTGGTGATTCAAGTCACTGAGGTGAATGAATCTAGTTCAGTGGATAGCAGTGAAGCCGATCGTTGGTTAGAACAGCTTAGCAGCGTAAAAACTGAAGCTAGTTATCAAGTATTGATTGATGTCTTAAAAAGCAAAGCAGAAATCCAAAACTTGTTGTAAGCTTATCTCTTACGTAAGATACTGAAAAAAGGACGTTTTACGTCCTTTTTTAGTTTTGGGAGATTGTCTTGAAAAAGTCCTTGGTATTAATTATTGCCTTATTTGGGATCTGCTTAGGCGTGTTGTCTTTCGTTTACTTTACTTATCCTGAGCTTATAGGCGTGCAACGAGAAGTTAAAGTAAATCCGATTGTTGGTGCTTGGGAATCAGAACATGCTTTCTATGGCAAGAAAGAGCGATTAGTATTCACTGATGATGGTCAACTTAAATCTGGCAGCAGGGTAGCCACTAAGTACAAGATAAATGGTAATAAAGTCATTGTTACCTCAACCGATAGAGTGGTTGAATATCGGGTCTCTAAAGATGGTCAGCGTTTAGATGCATATTTGCCAAGGGTTGGCAGAGTTCGTTATACCAAAGTAAATTCCAGCCAACAAAATTCAAATCAAAGCCAATAAAAGGCCTCTAAAATAGAGGCCTTTTAAAAACAGTTGTTCTGAGTTAATTAGATGGCTTTAACGTCGAATGGAACTAAAGTATCTACGTCTGCATCGTAATCAACACCTTCCAGCCCAAAACCAAACAGTTTTAAGAATTCAGCTTTGTAGTACTCATAGTCAGAATGCTGTTTAAGGTTTTCAGTGGTAATTTGTGGCCACAGATCAACACAGGCTTGTTGGATGTCGTCACGTAGCTCCCAGTCATCCAAGCGTAAACGATTGCTTTCATCTACCGCTGGCGTAGAACCATCATTGCGGTACAAACGCTCATCGAATAAACGATAGATTTGTTCCATACAGCCTTCATGCAAACCATGTTCTTTCATGATTTTGAATACCATTGATATGTACAAAGGCATCACTGGAATAGCTGAACTCGCTTGAGTGACCACACTCTTAAGTACCGCTACATTCGCGCTACCTTGTTTGGTGCTTAGCTTTTCGTTTAGAGCGCTGGCTGCTCGGTCTAAATCCATTTTGGCTTTGCCTAATGCGCCATCCCAATAAATAGGCCAGGTAAGTGCGGTGCCAATGTAGCTGTATGCAACCGTTTTACAGCCTTTAGCAAGTACACCTGCTTCGTCTAATGCCTTAATCCAAAGCTCCCAATCTTCGCCGCCCATTACCGTTACAGTATCAGCAATCTCTTGCTCGGTTGCGGGTTCAATGCTGGCTTCGATAATCGTATCTTTGTTGGTGTCTACAGCGGTTGCTGTGTAGGTATTACCAATAGGCTTTAAGCTCGATCGGATTAACTCACCGCTATCGGGTAATTTGCGTACTGGAGACGCGAGTGAGTAAACCACCAAGTCAATTTCGCCTAAGTCTTGTTTAATTAACTCAATAGCGGCTTCTTTTGCCTGATGAGAAAATGCATCACCATTAATGCTTTTGGCATAAAGGCCAGCTTCATGCGCTTTTTGGTCAAACGCTGCTGCATTATACCAGCCTGCAGTACCGGTTTTACGCTCGGTTGCTGGTTTCTCGAAAAAGACACCAATAGTTGCAGCGTCACTGCCAAATGCAGCGGCAATGCGTGAAGACAAACCGTAACCGCTTGAAGATCCTACTACCAATACACGCTTAGGGCCGTCTGTAACTTTGCCTTTTTGCTTAGTGTAATTAATTTGCTCTTGCACGTTGGCTGCGCAGCCTACCGGATGAGTGGTTGTGCAAATAAAACCACGGATCTTTGGTTTGATGATCATGCTAATTCCTTAAACTTGGCCAAATAGTTAGCGCTAAGTATATTGTTGTTTCAACGCTAAAAAACGCAATGATTCTAGCATGTTTGCTATTAAAGTGGCATTTAGCCTAGCTGATCAGAGCAGTTTATTGAGCACTCTATTTAAAACCCGTTATTCTTAAGTGATAGCACAATCAGATTTGCTTCTAGCGCCGCTATCAATTGGTGTCGCTAGAATTTTACTGGCTAGCCTTGGCACTTTTCTGATATAAACTTAATATCAAATTAGCAAAACATTATCCTATAGAGATAGTGGCTATACTAAACGCGATGCTTATTAAGCAACTATAAAAACACTTAAGGGAATAAGGGTTAAGCTTTTGAAAAACAAAATACTTCCGACCAGTATTAAAGGAAAAGTAGTTGGGTTACCTACTAGCAAAACAACCCAACATGCCGCCCAGAAAAAAGCGGCTGAAATTGCCAAACACTACGAGACTTATTTTCAACCATTGGTTGCACTCAGTGATGAGGATGTGGGCAGTGTTTACCGTTTGCGCCACGATGTTTATTGTGAAGAGTTAGGGTTTGAACCAGTAAACCCCGAGCAGGTAGAACGCGATGAATTTGACGATTATTCTGATTATTGCTTGGTTCGCCATTTATCGTCAGGAATTTATGCTAGTACCGTACGAGTGGTGTCGCCAACGGGCGACCAATTGCTCCCATTAGAAAAGTATTGTGAGGGAGCGATTACTGACGACGATCTACACCCGCAAAATTTTGCTAGAGAAGACGTATGTGAAATATCACGTTTAGCATTACGCGCTACTTTTAGACGACGTAAAACTGATAAGTTTGTTGATTCAGCTACCGGTGGCATTAACGTAGCCGAGCTTTATGAAGAAGAGTTGCGTTGTTTCCCGTTTATTACTGCAAGCATGTATTTAGCCGCTACGGTGTTGGTTGAGAGGCATAATATTAAGCATGCTTATGTGATGATGGAGCCTAGGTTAGCGCGCAGTACTGCCTTATTAGGGATTAAATTTCAGCAAATTGGTCCTGTGGTTGAGTATCACGGTCAACGTGCGCCTTATTATATTACTGCAGAGAAAATCCGTAGCGATTTACCGATTACGCTTAAACCTTTGATGGATATGATTGAAAGAGAAGTTAATTTATCACTTTCAATGAGCTCCGTTGTAGGGGCGCAAGAGTCAATTCTGTATCGTGGTAACTCATAAAATTATCGCGATGTTATTTACGGAAAGCATCTTGGTAGGCATTTAATAAACGTTGACTCAGCTCGTGTTCGGGCTGAGTAAAAAATAGCTCCGTTGGCCTGAATTCAACGGCTTTTCCTTGCTGCATTACCAATACTTTATCGGAAAAGTGACGCACCAACCCCAAATCGTTAGAGACGAAAACATAGCTGATGGCAAAGCGTTGTTGTAATTCAATTAGCAAGTTAATGATTTGCGCTCTTACCGATACATCAAGTGCGGCAATACTTTCGTCAATAACAATAATCTTCGGACTTAAAATTAGCGCTCGAGCTACCGCTATACGCTGTTTTTGACCACTCGATAGCATGTTGGGATAAAACTCAGCATGTTCTTCAAGTAAACCTACCAGTTTTAAGGTGGCCACTACCTTTTGTTGTTGCTCCTCGGTGCTTAGGCCGGTATTTAACATCAGTGGTGCAGAGAGGATTCGGCCAATGTTAGAACGGGGGTTTAAAGAGCTGGTAGGGTCCTGGAAAATCATCCTTATTAAGCGGCAGCGGCGAGTATAATCTCCATACTTTAAGGCCTCGCCATTTACAAAAATATCACCGCTACTGGGTTTATTAATGCCGGCGAGTACTTTGGCGAGGCTAGATTTCCCAGAGCCTGATTCACCTATAATTGCCAAGCTTTCACCCATATTGAGGTCAAAGCTAATATCATCTATTGCAGCAAAACGTTGGCGACTTAACCAACCTTTATGCACATACACGTGCTGCGATAAATTTTTAACGTGTAAAAGGTTAGCCATTTACAGTGACCTTTTTTTCAATATTGAGCGGGTAGTGGCAAGCATATTGATGGCCTTTTACTTTCTTTAATTTAGGTTGAGTTACGCACTTACGTTGGGCTTTAGGGCAGCGGGGACCTAGCCGACAACCAATAGGCAAATGCTGCAGTGCTGGAATAGAGCCTGGCAACCCTGGGAGTAGAGCTTTTCTATCGAAAGGTTGGCTGAACTTAGGTGCGGAACTAAGCAAAGCATTGGTATATGGGTGGTGACTATTGCCTACCACTTGTTCTGAACGCCCAACCTCCACCATTTGGCCACAATAAATCACGCTAATTGTATCGGCTAAATCGGAGAGAGTATTCAAGTCATGGCTAATTAACAAAATAGCCGTATTGTTAAGCTTATTGAGTTTGTGCAGCAAGCGAAGAATTTGGCTGGCAGTAGTGACTTCCATCGCGGTAGTTGGTTCATCAGCGACTAACAGCTTGGGTTGCCCAGCAATGGCCATGGCAATCATTACTTTCTGGCATAAACCATCAGACAGTTCATAAGGATAACTGCGCATTACTTTATGGTGGTCTTTAACGCCTACCTTATGCAACAAGGCTTGCGCCTGTTTTTTCCGCCATTGAAAACGGCGCCAAAATCCTCCTTTGATATTGTGGCAAGGGATCGCTTCTTCAATTTGTTTACCTACTTCTTCTGAGGGATCTAAACAAGAACTCGGTTCCTGAAAGATCATCGCTATTTCGTGACCGAGTACCTTGCGCCGTTGCTTAGTTGTGAGCTGAAGAAGGTCTACATCACCTAGGCGCATTCTGTCAGCTTTTATAGTCCAGCTGGGCTTGGTGACTCCTAGTAAGGCTTTAGCAATTAAACTTTTACCAGAACCTGACTCACCCACTAAAGCTTTAATTTCGCCTTCAGCCATGGTTAAGCTAACGCGGTCTACCGCCTTAACTTTGCCGGTGGGAGTATCAATTTCGATAGTCAGGTTACGAATGTCTAGTAAGGCCATTAGTCGACTCCTTCTAACATCGCTTGGCGTAAACCTTCGCCCACCATGTTCACACTTAAGATACTGGTCATAATAACAAAGCCGGGTAGGGTAACGGTCCAGGGGGCTGAGAATAGTAAATCTTTACTCCCCCCTAACATTGCACCCCACTCGGGCAGTGGAGCCTGTGCGCCAATGCCAATAAAACCTAGGGCGGTAATATCAATTAACGATGAAGAGAAACTACGGCTTATTTGAAACACGATTGAGTCAGCAATATTGGGTAGTACGCCGTGTTTCAAAATTCGATAGTTGGTCGCACCATCAAGCCTAATTGCGGTAATGTATTCTTTTTGAATTTCGGTAGAAACCGCAATGTAAGTGAATCGAATAAATTGAGGAATTTGTGCTAAAGCGATAGCGATTAAGGTGTTCTCTAGACCCGTACCCAAAAACGATACCACCATAATGGCAATAAGCAGCGAAGGTATGGATAAGGCCGTGTCCATCACATGGTGTAAAACGCTAGATTTTACGCCACGGCTCATGCCTGAAAAGATGCCTAAAGGAATTCCAATCAGCGCAGCAAAGGTAACAACAATTAAGCCGCCACCAAAGGTGAGCTGGCAGCCGTAGATGAGTCGGCTTAACACATCACGACCTAAATCATCGGTGCCAAAAAAATTATCAACGTGACCGCTTTGATTCCAAGAAGGTGGCTGTAATAAATTGTCGCTTTGAAAATCTAGGGTATAAGGCGCAATCAGCGGGCCAAACAGCGCTAAGCCAACAAAACCCAGCAGTACCCAAAAGCCAATCATTGCAATGGAGTTATCTTTAAAACGCTCTAATACACGCTGGAGAGCGCTAGAGATGGTCGTTTCTGCAAATACATTAGTGTTGAGCATAAACTTCTCTTCGGCGTAATGGATGTATTAGCGCGGTAAACAAATCGGTGAGTACAAAGGTAATAATTACCAAAGTGGCTACAGCCAACATTCCACCTTGAATGGCCACATAATCTTGTTGGTAAATACTGGATATTAACCAACGTCCAATGCCAGGCCAGGCAAACACCACTTCAAGAACCATTGCCATGGTAAGCACGTTACCAAATTGAAGGCCTAAGCTGGGTAAAATGGGCGGCAAGGCATTATGTAAAGCGTGGCGTGTCACTATTTGCCATTTTGATAGGCCTTTGGTCGCTGCAGCTTTAATATAGTTTTCGCTCATCACCTTCGCCATTGAGTTGGATAACTGGCGTATTACTTCTGTTGTCGGCACTACCGCTAATACAAGAGTAGGTAAGGCTAAATGGCTAACAATGCTCATTAAGGCTGGCCAACGCGCTTGAGGTTCTAACCACATGACATCGATGATGCCAAAACCGGTAATTTGAGGGATCTCTAACAGTAAATCGTAACGACCAGATACCGGGAACCAACCCAATAACAGTGACGAGTTCATCACCAATAGTAAGGCTAACCAAAATACCGGAATGCTGTAGCCCACCATTGTAACGCTAAGGATTAGGTTTCTAATCCAGTGTTGGTGATAAATACCGGCTAACGTACCCAGTGGTATACCCACAATAAAAGACAGCAAAAAAGCAGAAAAGCACAGCTCTAAAGTGGCGGGTAAAAAGCTAATCAGTTCATCAAATACTGGTTTGCCGGTAATGCTAGATACACCCAAGTCGCCGTTGAGGTTATTCCAAACAAAGACTAGGTACTGGCTTAACCAATTACCGTCTGTTTCAATAAAGATGGTTTGATTCTTCTGAAAGAAAAAAGCAATTAAGTTGATGATTAAAAAGGTAATCACCAGTAGGTTAATTCGACGAATAAAGTAACGTAACATGGCTTACTTCCTATAGGCGCTGCTAAAAGAAACGCCTCCGTATGGATTCCATGTAATGCCACTGACACTGTTATTATACGAGTACATTTTAAGCGCATGGGTTAAGGGAAGTACGGGCACATCTTGCTCAATAATTTCTTGAATTTTATAGTAACTTCTCACGCGGTCGGCTAATCGCGGTGAGGTGGTGGCAGCATCGAGCAGCTGTTCGAAGTGCCCATTACACCAACGGCTATAGTTGTAACCTTGTTCTACCGCTTCACAAGCAAATTGTTGACGGAAAAAATCATCGGGGTCGCTATTATCGGTAGACCAACCCACGAGCAGCATATCGTAGTTAACACTTGGAGCCAGTAAGTAACGGCGAAGCACTTCCCAATCAAATAATCTAACGTTTACTTGGTAACCATCTTTCACCAAATCATTACGTATTAGTTCAGCGGTTTTGTGGGGCTGTGGATTATAACTTTTCGCTTCATTGAGTACCCACAATTCAATCGGTTGTTGTTTGGCTTTCTCGATATAGGGATATACCAAAAAATCTTGCTCTGGTGAGCGAGCTTGGTGGCGATAGGCCCAAGAGGAAGCGGATAACATTCCATCGGCAATTTCAGCGGTATTCAAGTAAACGGAATCTACAATTCGTTGTTTGTTGATTAAGCCTGCTACATTGCGCCGAACGCGCACATCGGCAAACGGTGGTTTTTGAGTATTAAAGGCCAAATAAGAGACATTTAATCCTGCCTGAATCGACACCAATAAGTCATCTCGTTCTTTAAGCACTTCTAATTGATTGGCTGCTGGTTGAGCCATTATATCGCATTGGCCTGTCAGTAATTTGGCCAAACGAATAGAAGACGTAGGAGTAATATCAAACACCAACTGCTGCATAGGTGGAGCGCCACGCCAATGCAGCCAATGGCGGTAGTAACGAATAAAGTGATCTTTACGTTGGCTGGCGTAATAAAATGGGCCGCTACCTATCGGTTGCTGATCGAGTAAACCTAGCTGATTTTTGTCATTCAGCTGTTGAGCATACTCTGCGGACAAAATAACCGCGTAATCGCTGGCCAGATTTGCCAAAAAAGCAGCGTCAGGTTTTTTTAGTACAAATTCGATGCTGCTATTAGATAGCTTGTTTAAGGATTGGATATTGTTGCCAAAGCCAATGTTATTGAAAAATGGATAATCGCCATTGGCTAAAATATAAAGCGGGTGCTCAGGGTTTAAAATTCGCTCAAAGCTAAGCATTACATCGTCAGCATTTAAATTACGGCTTGGAGAGAAGTAATCGGTTTTATGAAAATGAATACCTTGGCGTAAGTCGAAGCGATAATGTAAGCGGTCTTCACTAATGTGCCAATTGTTCGCCACACCACCTACCAGTTGCTGAGTGATAGGGTCGACTTCAATTAGGCGGTCGTATAAATGCCGAGAAGTCACCGCAATAGCATTCATAGAACTTTCTAACTGAGGGTTAAATGTGTGCGGAGCGGTCTCGGTGCAATACACCAAGCCGAGTTTTTTTACATCTTGTTGCTGTTCACAACCAAGCAGCAAAAAACTTAGACACATCATTGTGCCGAATGAGAATGCATTCATGTGAGGCTGATATCCTGATAACTGCTTGATAATTTAACATTAACCATCTGTTTATCTCAACCAATGATGGACTTAGCCTTGGGTATTAATTTGATGTTTCTTGATCAAACCCCTTAGTTGATGGTAGCTGATCTCTAAGGCTTGAGCGCAAAGGGTTTGTTTATAAAGGTGTTTTTCTAAGGTATCGATAATAAGTTTTTTTTCAAACTCAGCGACTTGCTGCGTAAAACCTAAGTGCGAATGGACAACTTGGCTTTCATTGTTTGGCTCTGCAACTGGGCGCCAAGGTGAAGCAAAAGGGTCAACGTTAATCGCCTCTACTTGCCCCTTAGCATTGCTATTTTCAACTACAGCGCGCTCTATTACATTTTTTAACTCGCGAATATTACCTGGCCAGGAGTAGGCTTCGAGTTGTTGTTTAACCGGTGTAGTGAAACTAACTCGATTGTTTAAGTTAAGTTCGTGGGCAATTTTTTGAGCGAAGTGTTCGGCTAACAAACAAATGTCTTCGGCTCTATGACGTAGTGGCGGCAGGGTAATCACCGCAAAAGATAAACGGTCTAACAGGTCGGCTCTAAACTTACCTTGGGTGACCAAACTGGGAAGGTCTTGGTTAGTTGCACAAATTAAGCGTACATCAACATCTATGGTTTTATTACTTCCAAGACGTTCGATTTGATTGTATTCAATGGTGCGTAATAATTTTTCTTGCACCTCAGAAGGCATGTTGGCGAGCTCATCTAAAAACAAGCTCCCTTTATCTGCTTGCTCAAAACGCCCGATACGTTGCTGAGCCGCACCGGTAAATGCGCCAGCTTGATGACCAAATAGTTCAGACTCAATCAAATTGGGATTTAAACTAGCGCAGTTTAGGCTTAGGTAGTGCTTGTCCCAGCGCTCAGACAAATAGTGTAAACGCGCTGCAATTAGCTCCTTACCGGTCCCTCGTTCGCCAATGACTAACACTGGGCGGTTAAGTGGGGCAAGCAAAGACACTTTATCAAGTACTTCTAAAAAGCTGGGAGCATTACCTAGTAAACTTGGGCTATTCATTGGCTATATAGACTAACTTTTGGTTAATTTAACTATAACTTTGGCCGGGTAATTTGTCACTTTTCATCTAAATTTATAAATATCATGAGCTTACATAATTGGCACAAGAGTTGTTATAGCTAGTTAGTCAATCCATAACACTTAGCCGTAATGATTAACGGTTTAACTTTTAGTCGTAAGGGGAAATACCATGGGAATGTTCACTCGTTTAGCTGACATCATTAACGCCAACATCAGTGCCATGTTAGACAAGGCGGAAGACCCACAAAAAATGTTGCGCTTAATCATTCAAGAAATGGAAGATACTTTAGTTGAGGTGCGCGCCAGCACGGCCAAGGTACTTGCCGATAAAAAGCAGCTGATTCGCAAAATCCAAATCTTAGAGCAACAAGCTGATGATTGGCAGGGGAAAGCTGAGTTAGCGCTTAGTCGTGAGCGTGAAGATTTAGCACGTTTAGCTTTGGTAGAGAAAAAGCACATTCAGGAGTCTATTAAGATCCAGCAACACGAGCTCAGCTTAGTAGACGATAGCTTGCTACAGTTACAACAAGAGATAGAACAGCTTGAGTTAAAACTTACCGAATCTCGAAACCGTCAAGCTGGTTTACTCGCAAGACAAACCACGGCTAAAAACCGTCATGCAGTAAGACAGCAACTTGATAACGAACGCGCTTTAAAAACCCGTGAAAAATTTGAGCAATTTCAAGCTAAGATTGATCAACTAGAAGCAAAAGCAGAAGTATTGGGTAACGATGGTAATAACCCAGACTTAAATAAACAGTTTGCTGAGCTGAGCGCTGATGCTGAAATCGCAGAAGAACTGAGTAAGTTAAAAGCTAAGTTAGAGCAACAATAGGAGAGCATATGCTTACTGTATTGGTAACACCGTTAATATTATTTATGGCGATTGTGGCTCCTTTGTGGCTGATTCTGCACTATAAAAGCAAGCGACAAGTTGAACACGGCATTAGTGAGCAAGAGCGAGAGCAATTAAACGCCATCGCTACACGCGCCAAAGATATGTCTGCTCGGATTCGTGCTTTAGAGAGCATTTTGGATGAAAGTGTACCGCATTGGAGGGAGCGCTAATGTTTGATAAACCTTTATATCGCGATCCTCGTAAAGGAAAGATAGCAGGAGTATGTGCCGGATTAGCGGATAGTCTTGGCGCAGAAACCTGGTTAATTCGCATTATTGCGGTTACTGTCGCCATTACTAACTTAGGTTTGTTTCTGATTATCTATGGTGCCGCTTGGCTGTTTATGGACAAGCGACCTAGTAACCAAGAAAGTGACGAATCAGTGACAATTAAATCAAAAGTGTGGCAACGAGGGGAAACGCCAAGCCAAGCTATAAATGAACTTGAGCATCAATTTGATGGTTTTGAGCAACGTTTACGCAAAGTTGAGAAGGTGGTTACCGCGCGTGATTTTGAACTTCATAGTCAGTTCAAAAACTTATAAGTTAAACGTGAAATAAATTTGTTCAGTTCAAAATAACTCAAGTGAATGTTAAATGACGCTTGGGTTATGTTGGCTTTTTTGGTTAGACTAAAGAAGCTTCGATAGAATTCGAGCTGTAATAAGTTGCTCAATAGGAGAGTTTTTTGCGTTTAGTATGGATTGTAGGAGAGGGCGGTATGTGGTGCAGCTGTGAGTTTTTACAGGCACTCCAGTTACTGTCTCGGTCGCTAAAACTAAAAGCAGGCGCGTTATGCGCATAGAGCTAAACTGTGAGCAAAACACCCAAGTTTTTAGCGCAGTATTGGCAGTACTGGTTAAACATGGCTTGGCCCTGCAAGCGATGCAAAGTGTAGACAGTGGGCATTTATTCCTTCACCTTACTGAACTTGAACTTCCCCTTACTCAACAATTACTTAGTGAGTTTCGCTACTTAAATGGTGTGTCTGATGCTCGAATTGTATCGGCCTTACCTTCAGAAGTAGAGCATAAAGAAGTACAAATTCTGCTCGATAACGTGCCGTATCCGGTAGTGCTTATCGACAAACTTGGTCAAATTCGTCAATTCAATCAAGCCTTTGAACAATCTTGTGGAGATACCCAACAGCCTTTATCTAATAGCGATATTAGTAAGTTTTTGCGAGGCTTTAGTGTGCAGCGCTGGTTTGGCAGTGGCTCAGGGAAACGCGAATTAGTAGAGATTCAGCTTAGCGGTCGGGTTTATATGGCCGACATTATCCCTCTCTCAGAAACCGCATTATTCTCACATCTTCCTGGCGCTATTATGCTGTTTAAGTCAGCGCACTGGTTAGAAGCTAGCTTTGATTTATCCCAAATTGAATTAGGCATTAGCGAAGGCCGCTTAGTGGCCAGCAGTGACGAAACCAATAATGTTCTCAATAGTTTAAAACGTTTAGTTGACCACCCTATGCCCACCTTATTGTTTGGTGAAGCAGGCGTTGGTAAACGCTTTTTAGCGCGCTTACTTAATGAGCTTTCCATGGGCAGCGACGAACGTTTTTATTCTGTTAGTTGCCATAGCCAAGAATACAGTCTCTCTGAACAGTTGGCTGAAATTGCCGCCGAGCAACCTAATACAGTTCTGCTCACTAATATTGAACGTTTGAAAAGTAATGAGATAGAAGACGCAGTCAGTTCACTCACTGCGCCGCAGCTCGGTATAAAACACTTGTTGTTTTCAAGCCGCTATAGCCCAGAGCAATTAGCCGCGTTGTGGGGGGGCGATTATTATTATTCGATCATCAAAAACAGTATTAGTGTGCCTCCATTACGACAACGTAAAGAAGACATTGTGCCCTTGGCGCAGTCTTGGCTAGATTTCCAATCAGCTAAGCATCAAGAAGTGTCTCCTCCATTAGGGCGCGAGGTAAAGCGTTACTTGAGTTCCTTGAGTTGGCCGGGCAATATTCCGCAGTTATATCAAGTATTACAAGACTCTTTAGAAGTAGGCAGCTTAAAGCGCTGGCAAGTGAGTGATATTAAGTATCATCATGAAAAAGTCGTGGATAACGTCAGTATAGAGAGCTTGTTACAGCAAGACTACCACTCAGCAATGGGCGAGTTTGAGCACCTTTTACTGAGTTATCATTATCCACAGCACCCAAGCTCACGACTGCTGGCCAAAAAACTGGGTCTTTCGCATACCGCAATTGCCAATAAACTTCGTGAACATAATATTCGTAACAAAACTGATTTAGATAACTAGTTTCGCCAGATTCGCAGTTGAAAAGCTCGATCTGTGGTTTACCCTTGCGCTGGTTTTGCTATGATGCGGCAATCAAAAAAATAAACTAATGCAATGGAGACGCAAACACAATGAAGAACTATAAGATCGCCTTATTGGCCGGCGACGGCATCGGTCCTGAAGTAATGAAGCAAGCGGTCAAAGTACTTAAAGCGGTTGAAGCGCGTAACCCAGAAGTAGCATTTGAACTTAACGAAGCCTTGTTTGGTGCGGTTGCCTACTTTGAAACGGGTAAATCTTTCCCTGCTGAAACCATCAAAATTTGTGATGAAGCTGATGCCATTCTTAAAGGCACCATTGGCTTAAATCACGAAGACTCAAAGAAAATCCCAGTAGACGAACAGCCAGAGCGTGGCGCTTTGCTACCGCTTCGTCGTCGTTACAATACCTACGCAAACTTCCGCCCTGTTTACCTTCCAAAAGAGCTCGCTCACTTTTCACCTCTTAAACAAGAAGTGATTGGTGAAGGTATCGATATCATGATCATTCGTGAGTTAGTGGGTGGTTTGTACTTTGGCGAGAAAGAAGTGGGCAAAGACGAAAATGGTCAGCGTTACGTGCGTGAAGTGCTTGAGTATGACGAAGGCCAAATTCGCGACATTCTAAAAGTTGGTTTTGAAACTGCGCAACGCCGTAAAAAAGTAATGCACAATATCCATAAAAGTAACGTATTGAAATCAAGCGTACTATGGAATGAAATTTTAGAAGAAGTTGCCGTTGATTATCCAGATGTAGAAGTTAAGCACATCTTGGTAGATGCAGCAGCCACCTACCTATGTTTAAACCCTGGTATGTTTGACACCATGGTGATGGAAAACATGTTTGGTGACATTTTAAGTGACCAAGGCGGCGGTATTTTAGGTTCGTTAGGCCTTATGCCTTCAGCGTGTATGGGCCCTGAAAAGTCTTACTACGAGCCATCTCATGGCAGTGCTCCAGACATTGCGGGCAAAAACATTGCTAACCCTTACTCAATGATTGGTTCAGTAGCATTAATGCTAGAAATGAGCTTTGGGATGGAGCAAGAAGCTAAAAATCTTTGGCATGCAATGAAGTCGGTATTTGCCAATGGTTACGGCACGCCAGACTTGGCAAAAGGCGAAGATGCTAAACTTATCGACACTGACGCCTTTGGCGATATGGTGGTTGATGAGTTAAACAAAGCCCCTCGCGTTTAATTGCCAATACCCTTAATAACCAGCCTACGGGCTGGTTTTTTGTTGCTGCTACTCGGATGTGTTTATGATGAAAAAATCAACCAAAATTGTCAGTGCTGGACGCGATAACAAATGGACTCAAGGCCTTGTAAATCCGCCGGTTTCTCGCGGTTCTACGGTTGTGTTCAACAGCGTTAAAGAGATGAAACAAGCAACCGCTAAACGTCACGATAAAACCCTTTTTTATGGGCGTAGAGGCACTCAAACTCATTTTGCTTTTCAAGAAGCAATGGTAGAGATTGAAGGTGGAGAAGGCTGTGCGCTTTACCCTTGTGGAACGGCTGCGATAAGTGGTGCATTGTTGTCGTTTTTACAACATGGTGACCACCTGCTGATGGTGGATACTGCTTATGAACCCACACGAGATTTATGCGAGAAGTTGCTAACTCGCTACGGTATTGAAACCACCTATTACGATCCCTTGATTGGTGCTGGTATTAGTGCGCTTATTCAAACCAATACCAAAGTCATCTTTTTAGAATCTCCTGGTTCTCTCACTATGGAGGTGCAAGATTCACCTGCAATAGTGGCAGCAGCGCGCGCCGCAGAGCAAGATATTGTGGTGATGCTCGATAATACGTGGGCATCACCACTTAACTTTAGTCCTTTTGATTTTGATATTGATATCTCTATTCAAGCGGCTACCAAATACATAGTGGGTCATTCTGACGTAATGCTAGGTACAGCTGTTGCTAATAAGCGCTGTTGGGACCAACTTAGAGAGAATTCTTATTTATTAGGGCAGTGCACTTCGCCTGATGATGTTTACTTAGCCATGCGCGGCATGCGCACCTTAGGTGTTCGTTTAGCCCAGCATGAGAAAAATGCCTCAGAAGTAGCCAATTGGCTGGCTACCCGTGACGATGTTGATCACGTTCGCCATCCGGCATTAGCAAGTTGCCCAGGGAACGAGTTTTTCAAGCGTGATTTTCAGGGTGCTTGTGGTTTGTTTTCTTTTGTTATGAAAGGAGGCAATCAAGCAGCCTTAACGGCATTACTTGATGGAATGGAACACTTTAAGATGGGCTATTCTTGGGGTGGATATGAAAGCCTAATAATGGGAGTTAATGGCGTTGATAAGCTTCGCACTGCCACTCAGTGGCAAGCGAGCGGCACCTTAATCCGTGTTCATATTGGCCTAGAAGACACCGCAGATCTTATCGCCGATTTAGAGGCTGGCTTAGCGAGATTTAATGCTCAGCTGTAAATCGAATGATTTTGATAAAAAGCCGCCCTCCTAGGGTGGCTTTTTTATTTGTAGTTATCACAATTTGATAACATTTGCGTTCTGAGCTTGTTGCTTGCAGAAGCCTTTGTTAGCGTTTAATAACAACGTTAAAACAAAAAGCTGAGCAAAGGACTGCCGATGTTTAATCCATTTTTACCTAAAATTCATTCGCTAACGGTGATATCTATAAGCCTAATACTGGTCGCCTGCGGTGGCGGGGGGGGAAGTGATGCTCCAGCTCAGTCTTTAACTGGTCAGCAGTTGTTTACTCAAACTGACGCTGGAGGCAATCAGTTTACTTGTAGTACTTGTCATGCCATTGACGAAGATAGCCAAGGCTTGGATGACCAGCAATTGCATCGTCCGGCTCACTCATTACGTAATGTAGTAAATCGCAATGCCTTCTATAACGGCAGCTTTAGTGAGTTAATTGATGCTGTAAACAACTGTAGGGTAGATTGGATGGATGCCAATGCCTATAGCGATACTAGCGAGCAGTGGAGCGCATTACAGCAATACTTGCAAAGCTTTAGTGATGCTTCGGTTGCTGATGAAGTCAGTTTTAATCAAGTGGCGGCTATTAGTGATTTTAGCGGGGCTGATTCAAACAATGGCGAACAACTGTTTAATCAAACCTGTGCTACTTGTCATGGCGATAATGCAAGCGGTAGTCACTTAGCCAATAGTTTACATGGCTCTGGTTTAAGCGCGGCGCAAGTGGCGACTAAAGTACGTACTTCGGGGCCATCGAATAGCGCCTACTTTACAAATTTGGTCGAAGGGAATATGCCATTTTGGAGTGAGCAGAGGCTGGGCAACGCTGATTTAGCCGATATCGCGAGTTATGTTGAAAGCATTAATCTTAGCCAAACCTACAATTGTAATGCTGCCGACCACCCAAAAGTTGGCCAAGTAGCAATTTTAGATACTAAAGCGCATGGCGTCAGTGGCCGAGTAGAAATTGTTGATAATTGTACACTAGAGGTTACTGCGTTTAATTATGATGGTGGTGGCCCTGACGTACTGTTTTATGGCGCACCAACCAGCAATTACAATGTAGGCGGTTTTAACATTGGCAGTACTATTAATGGGCCAATTTATAATAACGATAGTTTGAGCTTAAATCTGGCCAGCGCCAGTCAACTGGATGCTCTCGGCGGGATTAGTGTGTGGTGCCGAGACTTTAGTGTGAGTTTTGGTGATGGGCTGTTTAATTAGCCGTTTATTGAACATGATTGAACCTAGAGCAGAAACTAAAGCGAGCTAATGGCTCGCTTATTTAGTTTATTGGATCGCAAGGTTGCGGTTTTCCTATGCCATAACCTTGCACATAATCCACCCCAATCCCTGCTAATACATTTTGAATTTCTTGGTTTTCAACAAACTCAGCCACGGTTTTCATATTCATCATGTGAGCAATAGCGTTAATTGATTCTACAATGGCTCGGTCGGTGGCTTCGCTAACAATGTTAATGATCAAGCTACCGTCAATTTTCAAATAATCTACCGGTAAGCTTTTTAAATAACCAAAGGACGAAGCACCACTGCCAAAGTCATCTAAGGCAAAGCGGATCCCTAAGGCCTTCATTTCCCGCATAAATTCCAAGGCTCTAGTGAGTTGAGAAATGGCGGCAGTTTCGGTAATTTCAAAGCAAATGTTTTTGGGGTTTATGGAAGAGTGTTTAACCAATTCAACGACTTTATTTACAAACTCATCGTTGCTTAAACTAATTCCAGATAAATTGATCGACACTACTGTATTGCCATCAGGGAAATATTGGTGGTAGCGCTTAAACACTGTTTCAAGCACCCATTGGTCGATAATGGTGATTACACTGTGTTTTTCTGCCGCAGGTATAAACAAGTTAGGTGGAATGATGTTGCCGTGTTCATCACGGTAACGAATTAGCATTTCGTAGTGTTTTGAATCGGAGTTTTTATCAAGTGGGGCAATCACTTGCTTCACTAAATAAAACTGGTTTTGCTCTATAGCCTGAGCTACGTTTGCGATGTAGCCCATTTGTTTAGCTTCATCGAACAAATCATCATTATCCAAATCTGCAATATATACCCGGCCACGGCCTTCTTCTTTGGCTCTGTAACAAGATAAATCAGCTTTGCTGAGCAATTCGGTTTCATTTAACGCGCCAGTAATCGGCACCATGCCAATGCTAACCCCCACGTTGAATAAGCGTTTATTCCAATGGAAGCGATACGCGTTTACTTGAGCAATAATGCGCTCACATAAGGCTTGCGCTTCTGCTTGGCTTTTACTGACTAAAATAATGCCAAATTCGTCGCCACCCAAGCGCCCTATAAGATCTTGTTTGTTTATGCATTGGCTAATTACCGTGGCTACTTCGGCCAACATAGCATCACCAATTAAATGCCCTGCAGTATCGTTTACCAATTTAAAGCGGTCTAAATCTAGGAAACATAAGTAACAATTTTTGCTTTCTTCTTGATGCCGCTGGGCATAAGCCTTGAGTTGCTCATTAAAGCTGGCGCGGTTAATTAAACCGGTGAGGGAATCATAAGTTGCTTGATAGGCGAGCTTTTGACTCAATAGGTGCTCAGCGGTAATTTCTTTGCTGATCCCGCGATAACCAATATAGTTATTGCTGCCATCGAAGATAGGCTTACCATTGAGCAGAAATATCTTTATATCTTTACTGGGTAACTTAACTTTAAAGGTTAGGTTATTTAAAGGTTGGGTATAGGCGACCGCGTTTTCATATTCAAGCCAAGGGAAGCTTAATTCGGGCTTGGAACGGCAAATTTCAGATAAGGTTTTACCAATTAGCTGTGTTGCATCTGCTGCATAAAGTGGTCGAGTATCACCAGACAGGTAACTAAAGCGTTGTTCTGTATCGGTTTCCCAAAAAATGTTTGCTCCAGCCTTCGCCAAATCACGATAACGGGATTCATTTTCTGCTAGTAGTTGTCGAGTAATGCTGCCTCTGCGAATGATTTCCATCAATAAAATAATTATCAGTAAAGACACTACAAAAGCCGAGACCACCAATCTCACCATTAATTTGTATTTTTGGTAAAAGGTTTCTTCCTTATTGATGATCTTTGCGTCTTTAGGTAAAGATTTTTCGGAGTAATTATATTCTTGTAGTTTCTCCCAATTAAATATCCATTGGCTTTGGGCAAGGGTAATTGGCTCTATGTCATCAACCGACTCACCGGCTAAAATGCGCTTAGCTAATTCGGCTGCGCGCATAGCATGTTGTCTACCGTCTAGTTCATCTGCGCCTACCGCTCCGTGTGATAGCGTTGTAATAGCAAGAGTATAAATAGGGTTGTTAGTCCAGGTTGCTAATTGTTGGGTGCCTTCGTTCCAGCTTAATAATGCATTGTTTCGCGCTGGACTAGTTAGTTGGCCTAGCAGCAATACTGGAATGTTGCTGTTGATATTGGCGAACACATCAACAATTTCATCCTCGGCTAAGGTTTCGATAATGTGAATTTTACTGGGTGCACCTGGTTTTCCTATCACAGTTTTTGCTTTGACTAAATTAGCTAAACCGGTTGAGCTAGGATCTATTACCAGCACCAATTCATTTTGGCCAGTTTGCTGTTTAATACTAATGATAGTGTTAGCAATGTCTCGATTTTCAAATACCCCTGTCATATTAGGTGCGTTCAGTACTTGTTCTGTTACGCGGTTTATACCCAAATATACAATTGGTACCGTGCTAAAAAATTGCTTTCTATTATTTCTAATAAGATTGAAGGCAGGGTCATCAGAAATCACGATCACATCTAAAGGAGTATTGGCGTATTTAGTCTCTAGGTAGCCTAAAAAGCTTAGCCTGAAATCACTGTTGGGATAACGTTTGGCATCCATGTATTCATGAAACAAGCGAGTATTGCCATCATCTTTGAATGAGCTGTCTAGGCCCTGTTTTAAGTAACCGGTCCAAAAGTGTTCGTTGTGATAGGAATGAACCACTAATACATTATTGTTTGCTTGTGCATTCGCACTAAACATATTGAGGCTTAGCAAGCCAAAGAATAGACACTTCCAATATAGAGAAATCGCTCGCAAAATGGCTCCCTGCCTAACAATGATTTTTGAGAACTTGTACTCTCAAAAAACCAGGTGATTACTGCTTTCCTTGTTGTATTGATGCTAGCACTATGAGCACAAAAATCGAACTCCGATAACGATATTTAGCCACACAAAGCTCTCTCAATCCTTAAAGCGTGACCTTGATACAACACTCAACAAAAGCTTAGCTGGTACGACCCAAGCAATTAATCTAATTGATTAAATTATCTTTAATTAGCACTGGTCGCTCTGCAAAGCTTTGGTTAGGATAGTTCTTTTTCACCGATTCCAAGGATTAGGATGGCGGGTTTAAGTTTAATCGCATTGCTTGATGACATTGCAGCTGTGTTAGATGACGTTGCGCTAATGACTAAAGTTGCGGCAAAGAAAACCGCAGGAGTGTTGGGTGACGATTTAGCGCTTAACGCTCAGCAGGTGTCGGGGGTTAAAGCTGACCGCGAATTACCGGTGGTGTGGGCGGTCGCTAAAGGCTCTTTTGCTAATAAATTAATCTTGGTGCCAAGTGCGTTAGCCTTAAGCGTTTTTCTGCCAGTGGCAATTAGCATATTGTTGATTGTAGGCGGTTTATTTTTATGCTTTGAAGGCTTTGAAAAAGTTTTTCATGCGTTATTTCCTCATACTGATAATGAACAACAAAACAAACACCAGCGCTTACAAGCCAACTCCGATGACACTGTGGATTTAGTGGCTTTTGAAAAGGACAAAATTAAAGGTGCCATTCGTACCGATTTTATTTTATCTGCCGAGATTATCGTTATTGCATTAGGGACAGTGAACGAGGCCGCGCTGCTAACCCAGATACTTGTGGTATCGGGTATTGCTTTTGCGATGACCATTGGTGTTTATGGTTTAGTGGCAGGCATTGTAAAGCTAGATGACGCTGGCTTATATTTGCTTGAGCATGCCAAGCAAAATAACGGCGGCCAACTGCAACAAACATTGGGTAAAGGTTTGCTAGGTTTTGCGCCCATTCTCATGAAGTTTTTAGTCGTAGTGGGTACCGCCGCAATGTTTTTAGTGGGGGGCGGTATTTTAAGCCATGGCATCCCTGTGTTTGCTGATTGGACTCATCATGTTCAACACTGGGCTGGCAGTTTAGGCGCAATGTCTCCAATTATGGGGGCGTTCGCTCCCATTGCTTACAATGCCTTGTTAGGCATTGTTGCTGGCGGTGTGGTTATGTCGGTTATTACTCTTATTAAAAGTGTGTCGACTAAAGCCAACTAGCTCAATGGTTGAGTTTTTGTTGCTGGTAGCGCGTGAGTATTTGCTTAAACGCGCTACTTTGCTTTACCTCCTCTAAGGCGTGCTGAAACTGCCCAATAACTGCGTCGTCGACAGCATTATTAAAGGCGTAGCAAAGTTCTTGCTCTTGAAGTACCCAGCTTACTTCGTAGTGTTTTAATGAGTAATTGTTTTGTTTGGCCGCGTGCCTAATGGTTTGCTCTGAGCCAGCGATAAAATCAACCCGCTTAGCTAACAACAACTTAATTAAATGGCGATAGCTGTCGCTAAACATTAGGTTTTCGTCTTCAATGCCATTGTTTAGCAAAATTTGTTCTCCTACGTCTGCGCGTAATACGCCAATTTTCAAGTGGTTGAGTTGTTTGAATGAGGAGAGCTTTGGATGACGCTTGTTATCGCCCATCAGAACTATATTTACGTTATCGATAGCACATACCCATTTAAAGTAAGGGGCACGTTTTGGTGTATGTACCGTAGCAAACAACACTGTATTGGGTTTTTGCCCGAGTAAGTAATAGGCTCTATCCCAAGGCATTATTTTTACGCTGTGCTCAGGTTCACCCAATTGTTGCCAAATCAGCTTGAGTAGCTCAACCGAAAACCCACTTGCTTGGCCGTTGTTATCTCGGTAATTGATGGGGTAGGCATCTTCGCTGAGGTAGCTGAGCTTGGGTAACTCTGCGTAACTTTGCCCGCATACCCAATACAAACAAAGCACTAAAAGAAAACGCCGCATATCTCAACTCAACTAATATGGATTAGCTTAAGTATAGAAAGTGAGCAGCGTTACTCACGACAATTGTGCTAAATGTGCGCTACCTTGTGTTTAGGCTTATTGCTCTAGAGGTAAGCGAACACAAAACTCCACACCACTATTGTCGGTAAAATTGCGGGCACTAATGTGGCCGCCATGAAACTCAGTAATTAAACGTGCAATATACAACCCTAAACCTAAGTGGGGTTTTTGCTGGGCTTGTTGGCTGCGAATTGACACCATTGATTCAAAGATTTGCTCTACCATATTATCCGGCAGAGTCGGACCGTGGTTGCTAATCAGTAGTACCGCATCTTTGTTATCCTGTTGGAAGCTCACCTTGATGGGTTTGTCTGGCAGGCTGAACTCCATAGCATTGGCGACGAGCTTATCCATAAGCTGGGCAATGTATTCTGGCACACCAACGATGTTTAAGGTGTTGGGCGTAATATCGCAATCAAAAGCCTGTTCAGGATAAGTATATTGATAGCCTTGCATGCAGCCGGCTACAACTTTAGATAGCGGAAAATGACTGGTTTCTGCTTGCGATAAACTTTGCTCAAGACGAGTGGCCTCACTCATGTTATTGAGGATCATGTTTAAGCGATTCACCCCTTCTTGGGCTCTATCTACGTATTTTTGAGTATCTTGATCCAGTGTTTGTAAACTCAGGTGTTCTAGCGAAGAGCGCACTACTGCAACTGGGGTGCGAAGCTCATGAGATAAGCGCGAAGACATGTTTTCTAGGTAATGTGTGTATTGGCTTAAACGGCTAACAATATTAGCGAAGCTGCGTGATAGGTCGCCAATTTCATCGCGGTCTTTAGAACCGGGCAGCGTGGCGGTTACTCGCCCTTGGCTATCAATGGCTTTTTCAGCTTGGTCGCGTAGCTTTCTAATTCGGCTAGAAATGCTCGATGCAAACAAAAAAAGTGACAGCGTGCCAACCCCCATCACTAGCAGAATGATATTGAATAAGCGCTCTAGCGCGCGGTTACGCAAAGTGCGAATACCGTTAGTAGTCTCTTCCGCTACCACTACGCCCATCACCTTATCGTCAATCCATATCGGGCTGGCAGCAGCTAACACCACGGCACGCCCGTCGGGTGTTAAACGCCACGTTGAGCCGGGTTTACCGGTAAGCGCTTGCTGAATGTGGCTGCCTTCTAGCTCAGTGGAGTCTTGCAGGGAATCGACAAAATCCTGTGGTGGTTTAGTCAGAATTTTATAATACAGTGGGTGTAAATACTCGGTGGTAAAGCGGCTCCACCAATCATCGTTGTTATCGCGGCTCAGGCTGCGAGCCCAAATACTTTGGGTACTGCGAATATCACCTGATTTAGCCAATACTCGGCCGTGTTTATCTACTACCCAAATGCGTGAGCTGTTATGGCTCATCCCTTTGATGATGCTTTCTATCTCAGGTGAGGGAACAAGTACAGTACCCAATTGGTCAACGGTATCAATGGCCGACGTACCCACAATAGACACTAACTCTCGCTTCGGTGTGCGGTTTACATCGTAAATCGAAAAGCCCAGTTTACTGCCAACCATACTCAGTGGAATTCGCAGTTCAATGTTGTAGCCTTTATTGGTTTTTAACCATTGACCTTGAATTTTTACCTCGGGTTTTACAGGGGTGTTTAAGCTGGGGTCTAAGGGCAATTCAAAGGCATTTATCCAGCCATCTTCTGTTGTTGCCACAACATAGCGCCTAAACTCGCCATCGGGTGCAAGCGTCGCGATGGCAAGGTGGTCATTGTTGTCTACGCGTAGGGTATTTTTGCCGCGGTAAACCACATCTTGATCGGTCACTTCAAAGTAGGCATATAAATAGCTACCAAATTTACCCACCATATGCGTAAATTCGCTTTGCAAGGGGGCATCGGGATCGGCTTGATAAATCACATGCTCGTCGCCATAGCGCAACATGCGGTGTTGATATTCGTGCCAGTCGTTTAGTTTGCCATCGAGTTGAATCGGACCAGAAAGCGGGTAGGCGTATAAATCACGGCCTTTTTGTACTTGGCTTAAAAAGCTGGCCTGGCTATTAAACAACGTTGGGCGTTCGTGCAAGGCGGTAGCTAAGGCTTGCGTAGTACCTTCTAAGGTTTTTTCTTGGCCTAAGCGCAGGTATTTTTCCATTTCCCACACGTATTGATAACCCAACCAAGGCAAGCACAATAAAAATAGCGAAAGAATGGTGACTTTGGCGCGTAGGCCAATTGGCAGTACTGGTAGCATTAGGCCACGCTATCCCATCGATAACCCATACCATACACCGTATCAATGCACTCAAAGTTTGGATCTATGGCTAGAAACTTTTTACGAATACGTTTTACGTGAGAGGTAATCGTGCTGTCGTCGACAAAGATTTTCGCCTCGGTCATTAGTTCTTGTCGGCTTCGAACATGGCCGGGACGCTTAGCCAGTGCATGTACCATCCAAAACTCGGTCACGGTTAACTCTATAGTTTGTTGGTTCCACAGCACTTGCATGCGGTTGCCATCAATAGCCAAAGGGCCTCGCTCTAGTAAGTTGTCTTCTAAAGGGGCTGCGCCGAGTAATTCTGAGCGACGAAACAATGCGGCAATGCGAGCCACTAAATGCGGAAAACTTATATCTTTTGTTAAGTAATCGTCGGCGCCTAATCTAAGGCCACAAACGGTATCGAAATCGCTGTCGCGTGCGGTCAGAAAAATAATCGGCAGGGTACTCGACATAGCGCGCAGTGATTGGCACAACGAAAAACCGCCATCTATCTCATCTTCTAAACCTATATCAATGATGGCCAAGTCGGGCAGGCGAGTATTAAAAGCGGAGAGTGCACTAGGGCGATTAGCGTAGGCCTGTACGCTATATCCTTGTTGCTGTAATACATCTTTGTAGTTTTCGCGGATGGCCGCTTCGTCTTCTACGATGGCAATTCGTTTCATGGTTTTACTTACGTTCTAAGCTGCTGACTTGCATAGACTATACATTATTTTTATCACGCTTTGGTGGCTTCAGCGCAATTGCCATTTTGTTGCCACATTTGATAAGCGAACTGCCATTTTTAGCGCCCGCTAATGCCATTTCAACAGTGTTTAATTAAGCCATCGAAACAGCTTGGACAGACCAAGCTAACAACAAAACCATAATTATCCATTGAGAAGGAAATACTCCATGAAAAAGCATCTAGTTGCCCTAGCCATTATTAGCAGCCTAAGCCTATCAACTGTATCAGTTGCCAACGAGGTCACTGAGTCATCTTCACCACGTAGCGGCAAAAGTGAGATGGTTGGGTTTGGTACTGGAGCTGCCATTGGCGCCATAGTTGGCGGCCCAGTAGGTGCGTTTATTGGTGGCTTCACTGGCACCTGGATTGGCAAATCGGTTGCCGACGAACAAGAGTTAGCGGCTCAAACGCAGCAACTACACCAGCAGCAAGATGAAATTGAGGTATTAGCTAAGCGCAGTGAGCAGCTGGAGTCTCTTACTCAGCAGCACGCTCGAGTGAATAGCCAATTAGAGCAGCTAAAAATGGCGCAACAGCAAAAACTTGAGGAGCTTGCGATTGGTTTAAACGTGCAGTTTAAAACCGGCTCTTCGTTAATCGAGCCTCACTTTAAACAGCAACTCGACGACGTAGTTTATGCCATGTCTCTGGCACCAGATTTAAAGCTAGATTTAACCGGCTATGCCGATCGCCAAGGGGATTCAAGTTACAACCAAGCTTTATCGGAACAGCGCTTAGCTGAAGTAAGAGCCTATTTAGTTAATCAAGGCATTGCTGAATCGCGATTATATTCTCAAGCCTTTGGTGATACCGCGCCGCTTCAAGCAGAGGCCAATTTAGAGAACAATTTCTTTGACCGCCGCGTCACCCTAAAGCTGATGTCTGAACGTGGCATGTTAGCAGCGCAATAACAACACAGCTAAGGGAGATAGCCTAATGAAAATAGATGTCATTCGATTAGCCAGCGGTTTTTGTCACAGCGTCTCCTTTGGCGGCGCTATTATTGTGTTGTGGGCGGCCTTTGCGTCGCCCAGCCAAGCGGCAGTGCCCAGTGACAACAGGGAAAGCGGGCAGGAGCTAAGCCAAGGCAGTTTGGTGTTTATAGACAGCAACGGCCAGCGTCAACAGCGACTACCGCTACATACCAAGGTAGAAATGACAGTATCAGGTATGACCAACAGAGTGACGCTTATTCAAACATTTGAAAATAATACTCAAGATTGGATTAATGGCCGCTACATGTTTCCGTTACCTAATGATGCTGCCGTAGACCAAATGCATTTAATTGTGGGAGACCGCGAAATAGAAGGGGAGATTCAAGAGAAAAAACAAGCCAAACGTACTTTTGATACCGCTAAACAAGAAGGTAAGCGAGCCAGCTTAGTAGAACAACTAAGGCCGAATATTTTTACCACGGCAGTGGCTAATCTTGGCCCCAATGAAAGCTTGCAGGTGAAAATAAGCTATCAGCAACAGTTGGCTTATCAAGATGGCGAGTTTAGTTTGCGCTTCCCTATGGTGGTCAATCCTCGCTATACCCCGCAAATTTTCAAAGACCAAGCGCGAAGAACCCTGGCGGATGATAACTCGCAAGCGTTGTCGTTGGCTGCTTTAATGGAAGAGCCGTATCAAACGGTGAATGGCAACAGCAATTTTGAGCACATGATGCAGCTAATGCAACATAGCGTTCGCCAATATAGCCAAAGTGAATCAACCAGTCCGCTTAAGGCGAGTTTACACATTTCTTTAAGTACAGGCTTTGAGTTAGATAGCTTGCAAAGTGTTTATCACCCAGTGTCTAAGCAAGTTCTTAGCGATGGCAGCATCGATATTAGATTGCTGAATACCGATGCAAATCGTGATTTCTTGTTGAAGTGGAAACCTGTTATTGGCTCTCGTCCTGAAGCGGCGGTATACAAGCAAACTGGACTGAGCCATCAAACATCAGCGTTGCCAGCTAAAGATGACTACGCTTTGCTCATGTTAATGCCGCCGCAAGGGAACGCTGAAGACATTATTGACCTACCGCGGGAGCTTATTCTGGTTATTGATACCTCTGGGTCGATGTCTGGAGAATCTATGGCTCAAGCTCGTGAAGCCTTACTCGAAGCATTACGCGGATTAGCCGAGCATGATTATTTTAACCTTATTGAATTTAACTCAAACTATCGGCATTTTTTGCCTCAATCGGTACCTGCCAGCAGCAAAAATATAAAACAAGCACGTGGTTTTGTTAACCAGCTGCAAGCCAATGGTGGGACTGAAATGTTCGGGGCCTTACAAGCGGCGTTAAAAGATGTTAACCGTGAGCAGGAAGAGCTCAAGCGACTTCGCCAGGTGATTTTTATCACCGACGGAGCAGTGAGTAACGAGTCTGCCTTGTTTGAGTTAATCACTAACAAACTAGGCAATAATCGCTTGTTTACCATTGGTATCGGCTCTGCGCCTAATTCACACTTTATGCAGCGTGCTGCCGAGTTAGGTAAAGGTACTTTTACCTACATAGGCAAACAAAATGAAGTGAAACAAAAGGTGACGACTTTATTTAAGCAAATTTCTCACCCAGTGGTGAGCGATGTGCAATTGAGTTTCAGTGACGGCACTGTGCCTGAATATTGGCCGGCAAACATTCCAGATTTGTACCTTGGTCAACCGTTAATGGTGAGCATTAAAATGCCTAGCCACTCTCAACAACAGCTAGTGGTGAGCGGCAATATAGGTGAGCAATTTTGGCAACGTAGTTTAAATTTACAAGCTAACCAATCAGCAGCCGGTTTAGATTTATTGTGGGCCCGCCAATACATATCTGCCTTAGAGTTAAGCAAAAGCTCGCTCAACCAAGAGCGGGTAGAGAAACAAGTCTTAGCGCTGGCGCTTAAATATCATTTGGTGAGCTCGCAAACCAGTTTAGTGGCGGTAGATTTAACACCCGCTAAGCCTTTGTCGCTTGATGCTATTAATAAACAAATAGATGGCGGTATGCCGTTAGGCTGGCAAGCTGGTGGAATATTGCCGCAAACCTCGACTTCAAGTCGGTTAAACATTCTCATTGGTTACTTGTTGCTACTCCTTGCGTTGGGCCTTGGTTGGCGCAAAACAACACTCAGTAATGAAAACCAAGTGGTTCACTAACACATCTCAAGCAAGAGCATGAACAGATAATTCATGCTCGTTTTTACTCAGCTAATCAAACCAACTATTCAAAAAGGACAACACCATGAGCATTAGCTTTATGGCAAAACATCCGGTGCCTTGTAGTTTATTCCTCCTCGGTATTTTGGTGCTTGGACACGGCGCGTACATACAGGCAAAAGCCTACTTGGCGCAGTTTTTAATTGCTCAAGCCTGGCAGAACACTCTAGCCGATCAGCAAACTCATAAACCTTGGCATTGGGCTGATACCTATCCTGTTGCTAAGTTAAGCTTTGTGACCAAACTAGAAAGCATTGGCTTTAAACATCAAGTCGATTCGGTGTATGTATTGGCAGGAGCGTCGGGGCGCACTTTGGCTTTTGGCCCCGGTTTAGTGCTTAGTGGCGCAAAAATTGGAGAGGTGGGAAACACCGTGATTGCCGGTCATCGCGATACCCATTTTTCCAACTTGGCTGCAGTTAACAAAGGAGATTTATTACAAGTAGAAGCAAATGATGGTGAAGTATTACTGTATCAGGTGGTGAATACTCAGATTGCTCATCAATCTGATACTCAATTTATGGCACCAAGTGATGATAATCGTTTAACGTTGATAACTTGTTATCCCTTTAATCAACTTAGTGGCGGGGCAGAGCAGCGCTACATAGTAGAGGCGCTGCTTGTAAACCAACCAAAAGCGATTTAAGCATGGTATAGAGCTAACAATTAGTGAGTATTTACCACAGAGTTTTGCTCTCTATAGCGCTCTGGCGATTGGCCTGTCCAGCCAGAAAAAGCGCGATAGAAAGATGTGGTTTCGTGAAAGCCCAGTAAAAACGACACCTCTGAGGTGGAGGTAGGGGTTTTACTCAAATAGAACTCGGCTAACTCTTGGCGGGTATCATTAAGAATGTTTTGATAGTTGGCGTTTTCCGCACTGAGTTTACGTTGTAAGGTTCGTTTACTCATCGCTAACTGGCTGGCTACATTTTCAATTGATACCTGAGCGCTAGGAATAAGCTCTAACAGTGCACTTTTCACGCGTTGTTGGATAGAGGCATCGCGCTCAAGGTTAGATAAGCGTTTCTGCAGCTCAGGCTCAAAAATACTCCACATGCCGGTGTTTTCAGTAAGAAAAGGCAAACTTGCATCCTCGGCGCTAAACTCAAGTGCTAGAGAGCCTGACTGCTTAACCGCAACACCAAAATACTCGCGGTAACGCTCGGGAGACGACACTGCAATGGGGCAATATACCGCTATTGGTTCAATATGTTTGCGCGTAGCGGTGCGCAAGAGTTGGGTGAAAAACACCAACTCGGTCATTGAAAAAGTGCGAGACAGCTGCTGATTAGCTTGCAATGGCTCTAAGCTTAATCGGGTCGTTTTACTGGTAAACGCTAGTTCTAGTTTAAGCGGTGCAATCAAGGGTTTAAAACGTTGCAGCCGTTCCAGTGCAGTATTAAAGTTTGGGCTACATAAGCTGGCAAAAATAGGTGGGTCAAAACACTCTACATTGAATGATTCAGCAAATTTTAAAGGTAACTCTATGTCGCCGGCCATTTGATCTAAGGCTTGCCAGAATCGAAAATATTCGTCGGCGGTAATTTACATATTGTCGGTCGCAAACAAATCAAGCCTTAGCTTGGCAAGGCGCAGCAGCTCAGCGGGCTCAATGCCAAAGTCTATTAGCATTAATCGCCAACCTGCATGAACAGAGTATTTAGAACTTATTGTCATTAATGTCCCCTTTAAGGCCAAGCCTTAGCGCTTTGTATGCTAAGGCAAAGTGTTGATTACTTGGTTTTCTATTACTTAGTTTTTTCCATTGCTTGGCGAGATATTTTAAGCAAGGTTTTACGAGGCATAAACGGAATAATCCAATTTAGCATGAAGCTCAAACTACGTTGGTTAATTGCTACTAGTTCGCCTTTCTCCATCGCTTGATAGCCACACTCTGCTACCGACTCTGCGCTGGCGGCATTTTTCCAAGCATCTACGCCTTCAAGGTTACCCGCTTCCACAAAACCGGTGGCAACGGTGCCAGGACAAAGGGCAGTAATGGTAATGTTATTCTCTGCCACTTCTTCGGCAACGGCTTGAGAAAATGAAGTCACGTATGCTTTGGTGGCGTAGTAAACGGCTTGTAATGGCCCCGGCAAAAATGAAGCGGTAGAGGAGACATTTAGGATTTTGCCGCTATTTCGCGCCACCATGCCTTGCAGGTATAAGTGAGTGAGATTGCTTAAGGTCACCATATTCAACTGCATCATGGCTTGGTCTGCACTTAACTCGCGCTCGTGGAATTTACCATGACCACCAAAACCGGCATTGTTAATCAGAACGTCAACTTCAATACCTAGTTGCTCGGTCTGCTCAAACACCTGCTGAGCTGAATCCGCTAGAGATAAGTCTAGTGCAATCACCGTAACAGATACTTTGTATTGGTTTTCTAGTTCTGCCTTGAGAAGGTCTAGGCTTTGTTTATTGCGAGCAACTAGTACTAAATCGCCACCTTTGGCTGCGTGAATATGGGCTAATTCTTTACCAATTCCCTTAGATGCCCCGGTGATTAAAGCGACATTGTTTTGGTTGTTCTGGATGGTCATGTTGTGTTCCTATCAAGCGTGTTTGGATTTGATGTGGCTATATTATTAGCTGATGAAGCCAAAATCTTTTCCAAAGGTGACACGCTTATAGCGGATCGCGCCAAGTTGCTTTTTGTTTAGTCTAGAAACAAATAGACAATCTTGGGTTACAGCATGTACCTTAATCGCAAACCGATAATGGTATCTCCCGCGGTGTTGATACCTCTGGTAGCCGATTTAGTGAAGTAGTGCTGAATATCCGGCGCGATACTGAGGCGATTGGTGACTTTAAAATCGTAATAAATCTCTATCGACTTTTCATTGCCGTGCTGTTTGCGAATACGGTCTATGGGTTCTACTTCGGCGTAACCAATACCGAGTACGTCTTGATTATCCAGTAAGTCATTAAATACAATACCGCCTACCGCTACTGCTTTGGTTTTAGCAACGTAACGTTGATAAGAGCGATTATAGCGAGCAAATACTCCCACATTGCCAAAGTCTTGACTGACGCTAATGGATAGGGTTTGCCCAGCGCGATTCGCCTCTAAGTCATTAGCAGAGGTTTGAGGGCTAGAAGTATCATCAATGTCTGCGACACTTACTTTAAACTCACCCCCTCCAAAGTTGAACTGCGGCGTAAGGCCTAGCTCTATATGACGCACCATTTTGCCATCGCTGAAGCTGCGAAAATCAATGTCTTTACCGTTGGGCTTGGCATCGTTAAAGCCCACTTGCGCATAGGCCCAATCATTCTGCACTGACAATGTAGCGCCTAAGGCGCGTTGTCCAGTGGTCCAACTTAAGCCTTGGTGGGAGAAAGGGGAGGCCATAAAAGTACTACGGTCGTCACTAAGGTATTTGTTGGTGGCCCAAAGTCGGGTGGTATAAAGATGGCCTAGCCGATATGTGAGCTGACGGTTTAACAGGCTATGCTCCCACCACAACCCATTAATGGCTGTAATGTTTTGATCTGATCCGGTCATGCCGCCGTTGGGTTGGCTTGGGCCAAGGCCAACATCATCGGCAAATTTACGAGTATCAGTATTATTCAGCATGTTTACCATCACTCCGGCAAACACTAATTTCCCGTATCCATTTGGGTTTTCCCAAAAGCGCTTTTGAATGATTAAGTCTGTCTCGTTATCAAGATAGTTATTGCCGTGCCCGTGGGTTTGGCCTATTGGCGCAATTTGAATTTGATAATCTAAACCATGATTTACCGACAAGTATTTTTTCATATCTTGGTAGTTATCTAGCGTACCTACACCTTGGTAAAGAGGTCTTTGGTTATAGGGGGATACTGATTTGGACAGATCTTCAAACTGCTGGCCTTTTGAACCATTGGCCGCCGCTAAAAAAGAGACGCTAAACAGTAGTAACACAGACAAGGTACGCATAATTGCTCTCAACAGTTTAATTGATGAGGAGATTATCTATTTAGCGTTGTCGGTTGTTGAGTAAATTACGGTTTACTCACGACTAATCAGTAGGTTAGCAATGCATTGTTGTTGTACTTGTTACCTAAAGTTACTTTGCTTAAACCTGAGATTTTTACTGCCTTTTGTTATTGCTCCAGTGTGTTACTGCTTGGCTGTTTTATTACTTTGTAAACTAGCTCAAATGTTGTTAACAGAGAGTAATCGCCAATGTGGGTATGTTTGTGTCACCAAATAAACGACGATGCTATAGCGAAAGCCCAGCGAGAGGGTCAAGATTCTATTAAGCAATTAAAGCAATCTCTTGGCTTGGGCAAAACTTGTGGTAAGTGTGTTCGCCTAACCAAACAGCGGTTAATAAGTCAGCCTAAAACACTTATTACTAGCCGTATACTGGCACATTGATTAGCCAACTAAAGTTTATGTATGTGGTGCATGTATTAAATGACAAAAATTCACTTAATACATAGTGATAGAAAGACTACACTCTAGCTAATTGAATTAACTCGCACACTATACGGAGTATCACTATGTTTAAGGCTCTCGTTCTCGACCAAGTAGAGAAGCAAACTCACTCAAATATTCGTCAGCTTGAAGTTTCAGATTTACCCGAAAGTGACGTGGTAGTGCAAGTAGACTATTCATCTCTTAACTATAAAGATGGCTTAGCTATTACCGGTAAAGGCAAGATCGTACGTAACTTTCCGATGGTGCCAGGTATTGATTTAACTGGCACAGTTGAGCAATCTCACGACCCGCGTTATGGGGCGGGTGATAAAGTTGTGTTAACTGGTTGGGGAGTTGGAGAAGGCCACTGGGGCGGTATGGCGGAAAAAGCGAGTCTTAAAGCAGATTGGTTAGTGCCTCTGCCTGAAGGCTTAAGTGGTAAACAAGCTATGATGATTGGTACCGCTGGTTTTACTGCTATGTTGTGTGTTCAAGCATTAGTTGATGCTGGTATTACGCCTGAATCTGGCGAGATATTGGTAACCGGCGCTAGCGGCGGCGTGGGCTCGGTAGCGGTTTGTTTGCTCGCTCAACTAGGCTACCAAGTAGCGGCTGTAACTGGCCGTATTGAACAGAATGGCGAACTACTTAGTCAACTTGGTGCAGCGCGTATTATTGACAGAACTGAGTTTGAAGAGCCTGCACGTGCTTTAGAAAAGCAGCTATGGGCGGGTGCTGTTGATACTGTAGGCAGTAAAGTACTGGCTAAAGTATTGGCTCAAATGGACTATAACGGTGCAGTTGCTGCATGCGGCTTAGCGGGTGGCTTTGATTTACCCACCACGGTAATGCCATTTATATTGCGTAATGTAAGTTTGCTTGGCATTGATTCGGTGAGTTGCCCAACAGCAAAACGAACTAAAGCATGGCAACGCTTGGCTGAACTATTGCCACAAAGTTATTACCAACAAGCGTGTACTGAAGTAGAGCTAGAGCAAGTGGCTGAATATGCTGAAGCGATTACTAATGGCCAAGTAACGGGGCGAGTAGTGATTAAGCTCTAGTTAAATACTAATACTGAACAAGCCGACATCTCGTCGGCTTTTTTGTTGGTGCTTACAATATGTATTAAAGCAGACCCATGTCTTGTACTCGCTTGCTAATGAGTCGGCTGCACTCTTGCTTAATAATGTTTCTGAGCCACATTTGAGGCGCAGAGTAATCACAGCGAGCATGCCATATTAGCGAATAATCAAAGGGTTCAAACTTGAATGGAAGCGGCTTTACAACTAGCTGATTTTTTTCTGCCACCAAGTAGGCTAAATCTGCTGGTACAGTGATAATAACCGGGACTTTATCGGTTATCGCTAGCGCCGCTTCTAAGTGATAGGCGCGTAACAATGTAGCAGGCTTGGGGTGTTCAATTAAGGCTTCGTCTAGCAGAGCTTTAACGCCATCGCTAATGGCGATCATCGCGTGAGGGAAGGCGAGGTAGTCTTCAATTGTTAATTCTTTTTCCGCTAAGGGGTGATGTTTTGCTAACAAGCAAAATACGCTCACTAGCCCTAAGCTTTCTTTTAGTAGTGGTTCTACCGCTTGTACTGGTCGACAAATGGCCATATCGCAACCTTTGGAAGCCAGTTGCTTAGCAAGGTTTTGGTGCTGTAAAGGAGCGAACTCTAAAGAGGTGTTTGGAGCTTCTTGATAGATACGTGCTAGTGCAAAGGGCAATATGGTTTGCATGGCATAGTCGGTGGTGGCAATTCGAAAATGCTGCTGACAAGTAGCTGGGTCAAACTCACTGGGGCTAAGTACTTGTCGCAATTCTTCTAGTGGATTTTGCAAAGACAGAGTAATGTCCAGCGCGCGTTGCGTAGGAACAAGGCCTTGGCCTTGGCGAATAAACAAAGGGTCGTTTAGCAGCTCTCGTAAACGGGTCAATACTCGGCTCATGGCTGATTGACTGAGATTTAGTCGGTTGGCGGCGCGGCTCACACTGCCTTCTTCAATGAGCACTGTTAGTGCAATGAGGAGGTTTAAATCCCGACGATATATTTCTTCTAATTCCATCGCTAGCTTAGGTAATTATGTCTATGTTTAGTATGCATTAATTACCATAATTTTGGATGGGTTTTTCTAAAGTAAATGGCTGGCATAAGCTAACGTTTGCTTCTATTAGAGCTTTGCCAGAAACCTTCGCTACTATCTAACATATTGAGTTTATCGTTAAGCTTGGGGTTGCAGATTGTGTTGAGCAGCTAGTAAGGGGTAACACTGAGATGAAGTAAGAGTTCTAGCCGCCAAACTACAGCGGCTAGAGGCTTAGTCTTAATCATATGTTTTCTTAATGTATTTAGTGATGGCTCTTAATAACTTGTGCAATATCTATTAGCACTAAGTAAGAGGCAACCAATGCTAGGAATATCCCTATAAATATCATGACGTTGTCCTTTTTAAATCGCGTTTAATTATTAAGAGATTCGTTTCCGACAACAATTTAACGAAAGCCTTAATGTCGATATTTTTTAGTTTTTATTGTTGGTTTTTTATTGCTATGTATACCATTAAATCTTGCTAAAATTTAATAGTAATACAATTAAAGCTCAAAAATTGAGCGCGTGTCTGTGAGAATGATCGAGTTTTGACTTTTCAAGCCAAAGAATCTCCTTGTTTGGTGACAATGATCGGCGGCTTAAGCAAAAATCAGTAAGGGAATGTTAACGTTAATAAACGTGCGAATGTGAGCGTAGGAAAATCTGAAAATGACGGTTATTTGTATTACTAGTATTGTGAGGCGCCATATAGATCTTTGTTTGTTGTCATGATGTGGCTAATGAAATGTAAGTAGTACCAGATAGTTTTTGCTTTAGGGTTAGTTATAGTTGTCACGCCATTATATTACTCTTTCTAAACGATGCCTTTACTTACCCTATTGTAAATTGAAACTTGGTTAAGTATTGGTGAGCACTTTTGTATTAAGAGCTTGTACTAAGCTACTCCCTATAGATATTGTCTTTATTATTCATAGTGAAAAGAATCACGTCCCCACTTATAGAGCAACATGTCTCCTTCCTAGACGCTCAGCCATTATTGACGGATTTACTACTAGAGGAAGGGTGGAAATAAACATGTTAAGCAAATCAGCCAAAGACAAATCGAACCAGACTTACCAGTAAAACAGCATAGATCTCAACTTGAGAAATAGACGGCTTTTTAAGCGTAATAGTGCGAGGCAGGTCACTTTACAATCTCTTTTATTTGCCACATTATAGTTTTGTATTACTAATACAATATGATCATTTTTACCGATTTAAGGAGGTTTAAATGAAACCTTTATCCGGTTACTCGATTTATAAGTGAGTAACTATAAGAAGGCGAAGTAGCGACTTAAGCTAACGGTGTTAATTCTTCAATAAAACACCTAAGTACTTAAAAGCTACGCAGAAACATTAGTACCTTAACTATTACAATAATATTATTTATTCCTACAAGGAGGTTTAAATGAAAGCGTCTAAGCTGCTGCTAATCCCTATGAGCACTACTTTTATGTTTGGCTGTTTCGATGCACCAGAGGTGTACGTTCCACCAGCTGAGCCTACTTACGCTATTGAAGATACAGACTGGAATATCTCCAGTGAGACTTCAAACATCACTACGTCATCAACTGAATATGCACAAATTTACAACTTTGAAAATGATGTGCTTAAAATTTATAGCTACGATGAAACTAAAGAGCTTTACACCTATACAACTCAAGCTTATACCGTTTCAGAAACTACTATTGCTTACGGTACGGTAGACGGTACTTATGTGGTTGATAGTGCAGGAGCATTAACAATTACATATACCTTGGAAGGTGTTGATTACAACGACTCTGGCGCAGAAGTTACTGATGAAACTATCTTAGCGGCTATTGCTGAAGCAGAAAAAGAGCCAACGCCTGGTGTAGATGTACCAACTGCTGCTTATGAGTGGGATTTTTCTACCGTAGATGCTGATGCCGCTGAAGGTGATAAAGTTTTACAAATGAGTAAAGCTGATGATAACCCTCGTGCAGTGGTAACTGGCGCAGTAGACAATGGTTCAGCTGTATCAATTGAACAATCAACTACATCTGGCTCATATGGTTACCATTACACGGTAATGGATAGCGCTTCAGATCCATTAGCAGCTGAAGATGGTGTAATTTCAATGGAGATTACATTTAAGGCCGATGATGCAAGCTTTAACGCTGATATGTCGCAAGACTTACAATTACTAGAAAATACCGATAGCAATAAGGGTTGGAAGGTTATTGTAAATAAGAGCACCTTGATTCCAGAACTACGTATTTACAACGGTGATGGTTCAACCAGTATTAAAGCAACGTCTGTGTTAGAAGACGATACCTACATGCACCTTGTAGCCACATATAATGGCACAACGGCTAATATCTACGTAAATGGTAAGTTAGAAGGCACTGCTGAAGTAACTGATTACATCGCTAACACCAAAGAAGGCGATAAAGTATACGTTGGTGGCGGCTCAAACAGTTCACAGAAAAACTTAGCTGGAGCGATTGATAGCACAGCATTTTGGTTAGAGACACTAACTGCAGAGCAAGTTGCTGAACGAGCGAAAGACTTTGGGTTTGGTGATACCGATCCTGATGTACCTGCTGGCCCAAGCGCAGACTTTGAGTGGAACTTTGCTAGTGTAGACGCTGCTCCTTCTTTAGGTGCTAAAGTTTTGCAGATGAGTAAAGCTGATGATAATGCTAGAGCTGTGGTTGATGGAGCTGTAGATGCTGATGCAGCCGTATCTATTACTCAAACCTCTGCATCTGGTTTATTTGGTTATCACTATACTGTTATGGACTCAACTACGGATCCGTTAGCGGCGATTGATGGCGTTATCTCAATGGAGATAGTGTACAAATCAACCAGCGCTAGTTTTAATGCTGACCTAGGCCAAGATCTACAGTTGTTAGAAAATACGGATAGCAACAAGGGTTGGAAGTTACTTGTAAACAAAGGGACTTTAATTCCAGAGATTCGTATCTATAACAGTACCGGTTCTACTAGTGTTAAAGCTACTTCGGTACTTACTGACGATACTTACCAACATCTTGTAGCTACCTATGACGGTACAACAGCAAGCATTTATGTAAATGGTGTGCTTGAGGGCTCAGCAGAAATTACTGACTATGTTGCTAACACCAAAGAAGGTGACAAAGTATATGTTGGTGGTGGCTCAAACAGCTCTCAGAAAAACCTAGATGGTGCAATTGACAATACAGCGTTCTGGTTGTCAACGCTAACAGCTGAAGAGGTTGCTGCGCGTGCTGAATCTTTTGGTTTCACTGTTGCTCAATAATGAATGGTAAACGCTTAAGTTAGCTTATTCAGCTTAAGCGATAAAACAGGGCCCCTCGCAACTTAGTTGTGAGGGGCTTTTTTTGTGGAAAACGTTTTTGTTTAGATTTCACTAAGCAGGCACTGCTTATTTCACCAATAGATTTGCTTCGAGTGGCAAAGCTCCTCGCTTTTGACCGCCAGGGCTCGAATAGCTTCTCCTGTATTTTACCAATTTATCTTTGCTATTTAACGGCATGATTTCTTTTAGACCTTATACTGGCCTCGCATCAGAATGCTCTTGATGTTGTGCTAATTAAATGTGCCAAAAAATCTTTTATTTGCGGGTTAAAAATCTGCTCAACTTCAAAGTTGCCGTCAGTTTGACTGATTCGTTTTGATTGTGATCACATTTTATTCACCTCTTACTTGGAACTGACTACAAATAGTATTGTAATACAAATAAGTTCATCCTAAACAGAGTAAATAATGAAATCTAGCAGTCTAGTTATGTTGATCGGCGGCGTAAGTTTGTTGAGCGTAAATGCAATGGCAACGTCGGTAGACTTTCGTCACGAGTATAAAAGTGACACTAAGCAACATGCTAGCCGAGTGAAGATGGCCCACACCTTTGAAAACAATTTCTCTATGGCTTTAGAGTTAAAGTTTAAGGGAGAAGAGGGCAAATTTATGGAAGATTTACAATCAAACGGATCCGAAATCGATCTCGGTTATCGTTACAAAATAAACGACCAATGGGCGTTGATACCTGGTATGCCAATTGAATTTGGCGCTTCAGGAACAACCTATAAACCACAGCTACGTTTAACTTATACACCCGAGAAGGTTAAGGGCTTGTCTGTTAGTGGCCGTTATCGCCTTGATGTAAAACCCGGCGAAGATGTTAAAAAATACCGTCATCGTTATACCGCAAACATTGGTTATAAATATCAGCAATGGGCATTTGGCTTAGAGAGTAACTACTACTACGCTGATAATTCAGATTACCTGTTGTACAACAACGACAGAACTAACTATGAAAACAACTTTACCATTCATTACAGCATTGGTGATTGGACTCCTTGGTTAGAATTTGGTGATGTATCTGTATCTGATCAGTCTAGCCAGAGGGAACTAAGAAGTCGTATCGGGCTTCGTTATAACTTCTAAAATGTGAACTGAGTATTTGTAATACAATAAAAACATGTTTAATCTTATTGTATTAATAATTAATTCATTTCTTTTAGATTAACTAATCAATGAGAGCGTAGATATGTCTAATAAAGTTGCTTTAATCACGGGCGCAACAGGTGGTATTGGTTTCCAAGTCGCCAAACGATTGGGTCAAGATGGCTACACAGTTGTACTTAATGGTATCGAAGACGAACAAGGCGCAGCGCGTGTTGCTCAACTTAAAGACGCAGGTATTGAAGCTGAATACTATGGATTTGATGTCACTGATGATGCCGCTGTTACCAAAAACGTAAATCTAATCGGCGAAAAGTTTGGACAGATTGATGTTGTGGTGAACAATGCTGGTGGTTTAGGTGGCCGTAGTCCAATGGAAGAAATGACCACTGAATTCTATCGCTTTGTTATGGCACTTAACTTAGATAGCGCGTTCTTTGTTTCGCGTGCGGCAATTCCATTTTTAAAGAAAGCGGAAAATGCCTCGATTATCAACTTTACGTCCAATGCCGCTTGGAATGCTGGCGGTCCAGGAGCGGGTATATACGGTGTGTCTAAAGCTGCGGTTCATACTTTAACTCGTGCTTTAGCTAAAGAGCTCGCGCCCGCTGGTATTCGTGTTAATGCAGTATCACCAGGTACTATCGATACGCCATTCCATGCTCAGATAAAAGAAACTAAGCCAGAAGTCTTTGCTTCTTGGAAGGACAGCATTTTGCTTGGGCGTTTAGGTCAACCAGAAGAAGTGGCTTCAACGATCTCTTTTCTTGTTAGTAAAGATGCGTCGTTTATCACTGCTGAAACAGTGCAAATTGGCGGTGGTCAAGCCTTGGGTATTTAGCCCCTACTAATAAGTATTTGGTAGCGGTGGGATAAATCCTTGAGTGCATAATAAAAAGCCACATGGTTAGCTGTGTGGCTTTTTCTTTTAAAGTGTCTAGATGTAGATTGCTATAGTCTTTTCGGCTCTAACACTTATTCAAACACCCCGTTTGGTCAGTAGAATCTTCCAAATCCATAGTTTGGCTTTCTTACCTATATGGAACGCGAGCGTTTTGCATCGCTATCTCACCACGTCATTAACCTTAGCGAAGCTTGCGTAAGCTAAATACCGGATCATTTTGGTGGATAGGAGGCTCATCTACTGCAGCAAACAAATGAAGGCGGATAGCGTTGTTACTTAAAAGAGTAAAAGAATTATGGTAACTAATTTCCCGAGTCAGTTTAAAAGTAAACGGCTGTTTGATTAGTCTTTAAGTGTTACAAATAAGGCGATCAAGCCTGCATTTGCTAGTATTTTATGTATCTGAGATAAAATAATTACTGTAGTATTAGTAATACTAAATGTGTATTAATTTGTGTTAGCAATGGCAATTCTCAGGGTTGCCATTGCTAACACAAAATTTGGAAAAGGTTGTTCTATGTCTAACGAATTCACTCAGATTGAGGGCTCATCACGCAGTCTTCATTTGCAAGTGGCCCGCGAAATTGCCCGCGGTATTTTATCGGGGGCGCTACCACAAGGCAGTATTATCCCTGGCGAGCTTGATTTATGTGAACAGTTTGGCGTGAGTCGCACTGCTTTGCGTGAAGCTATCAAGCTGCTTAACTCAAAAGGTTTGTTAGAGTCTCGTCCCAAAATTGGTACTCGCGTTCGTGACCGTGAGTATTGGAATTTCTTAGACTCCCAGTTGCTTGATTGGATGATGGGTTTAAACAACACCGAACTAGCGTATCAAGATTTCTTAGCGTTACGCCGAGCTATTGAGCCAGAAGCCGCTGCGTTAGCCGCACGTAATGCCAGTGCTGAACAGCGTATGGGACTTTCTGCAGTGTTTCAACAGATGGCTGATGTTGCCTCTGGAGCAGATTTAGAAACATCGTGGACTGACGTAGATATGGAGTTCCACCGTTTGGTATTTTTATCAACCGGGAATAGTTTCTATATTCCATTTGCTAATGTATTACGCACCATGTTTATTGGGTTTATCGATCACTCATCGAAAGATGGCGGCACCTGTATTGAAGAACATAAAGCCATTTACGATGCGATTATGGCCGGAAACGCAGATAAAGCACGCGATGCCAATTTGGCCTTGTTAAACAATAGTAATCACCGCCTACCATCGCATAACGCGGCTTAGTATCTAACTACCGTTTTATAAAAGCCTAACTCATTCTTGAGTTAGGCTTTTTTGTTGCTTGATTAATAAAAGCAAAAAATCAACAAATTGACGTTTCAGTTATATTGGCAAAAACTTACTTGTACCTCATTTGGGCAATATTGTACTAAATAAAAAAGCCAACGAATTGAGAATTTAGTTATCTATCATGGGGTAACGGTTGGAGCAAAAGGCCAAAGTAGTGACTTTGGTTTTTGCCTACTATTGGTAATCATGTTCGTCTCTCCGCCGGGGCTATTGTCCTTGGCAGTGTTCAAATAGGCGAGAATACGACTATTGGTGCAGGAGCGGTAGTGGTTAAAGATGTACCTGCTAATTCTGTTGCTGTGGGCAATCCTGCTCGATGTTTTGATAAACCCGTTGAGCATCAAATTGTTGGTGATGCACAAGATGTGGAGTAAGGTTTCTTACTAAGTCGTCTACTGCCATGAGGATATTCGAGCGCTTTTGGGAGTTGTCTCTAAATTGTTTAACCGACAGGGGGAGGAATGAGAAAGCTAGCTGAAGATATTTGGATAGTGGAAGGCGAAGCCGTTCCTTTTTTTACCTTACCATACACCACGCGAATGACCATTGTTCGTCTTGATGACGGCGGGCTATGGCTCCATAGCCCAATCCGTTTTAGTGAACAGTTAGCTAGTCAATTAAGCGCTCTAGGTGTTGTTAAATACCTAATTGCCCCGAATCATTTACACCACCTTTTTATTGGTGAATGGCAGGGCCGTTACCCTAATGCCAGCACATACGGCACCGAGCAAGTTATAAACAAACGCGGAGATTTGGTGTTTGACGGAGCGTTAACTAATAGTGCGAATATGCATTGGCCGTGGCAAGAGTTTATAGAACAAACCTTGTTCACCGGCTCCCCTGCAATGCAAGAATGTGTCTTTTTCCATAAAAAATCAGCTGTTCTTATTGTTACCGACTTGGTTGAAAATTTTAGTATTGAGCATTTTTCTTGCTGTCATCGCTTGATTGCCAAAGGGGTAGGGATTTTAGCGCCTGACGGAAGAATGCCGATAGATTGGCGTTTGAGCTTTATGTTTGGTAGAGCAGAAGCTCGCGATCATCTAGCTTCTATTCTCAATTGGCAGCCCAAGGTTCTGGTAATGGCACATGGCGAGATTGTTGAAACAGAGGCTACCGCTTTTCTAAAACGCTCATTCCGCTGGTTAAGCAAAGCGGAATAAGCGGTCTGTAGCCTAAGCTGTGTGTTTGGTCTTTAGTCTTTTTAACCACACTTTGAGCGGGTAAAGAGTTTGTCCTATTACTGTCCGAGGCAATCGTTGGGTTGTGCCGTAACTTGCTGGCCAATGTTGTTTGGGAAAATGATAAGTCTTGAACAAGTGGTCGAATAACACGGTATGCGCAGAGTAATTGGTATCAATCGCTGGTTTTTCCGAACTATGGTGCCAGTGATGGAATTGCGGCGTAACCAATATGTACTTTAATGGTCCAAATGAAATACCCAAATTACAATGGATAAGTACTGCTTGCAGCGCAGCGAAGGTAACGTATATATTCAGCGCGGCCTGATCAACGCCCAATAAGTAGAGGGGGATCATTACCATCGCTCGTTCTGAGAATACTTGAACGAAATGTCCTCGCGAACCTGCTAGCCAATCAATATTTTCAATCGAATGATGAACCGCATGAATAGGCCACAAAACTTTGAACTCGTGATAAGCACGATGCTCCCAATATAAAACAAAATCGGCGCTAATCACGATAACGACGAATTGTACAATGGTAGGTATGCTTCGAATGCTTTCTTGAAAGGTGTTGCTAACAGCCCAGTCAAAGTGACTGATATGGTAGTTGGCAAAAACGAGTATGGCCGAAATAGCGAGGTGATTAAAAGAAAAGTAGAACAAATCTACATCCCATTCAGGCCTCATGATTAATTGATTTCGGTACTTGGGGAATAACTTCTCTAAGCTTAAAAATATGAAGATGGAGCCTAAAAATGCCAAGATTAACCAATCAATCCCCAGTGATAGCTCGGCGGGTTCAACGGGGCCTACAGGAATTCTGTATCCACCTAACAAAAAAGCGATCGCTGTAAATAGTATTCCCGAAATACCTAAATATTTGTAAGCACCTTTATTGAGCAAAAATGTCAGAATACCTAATACGATTGACGTATACATACCGTATTTAAGCACCTGTTGTAACTGCTCCGCGTCATAGATTTTTCTTAACTCGGTGGTAGTCAGCATGGAAGGATATAGGTAGGCAATAACCGCTAGCAGGCTGAGTATTCCTAGAAATAATGAGCAAAATCCGCTGATTCGCCCTTCACCTAAACGAAACTCTTTGTCTACATTTTTTGAAACGGTACGTGGTTTGTAGTTGTACTCACTGTCCATGTGATTCTCTGCTTGTATGGGAGCTCAGTTTACGCTTAAGTCTTGGTGCTCAAATAACACTGCTATGAAATGGCAACTGCTGATTAGAGCTAAACCGCATTTTGTGGCAGGCATAGTAAAGTGTTTGCTGTTGAGAATAAAGTTATTAACATATTTAATACAACAAGGGTTTTATTGTTAAGCGTATGAGCGAGGGCTTCGGCGTAATCTGCTAGGTTTTGTCATTCCAACAGTCCAAACGCCAATATAGTTGGCGTTTGGAAAGTGAATAGGTGAGAAGGTACTTTAACACCCACCTGTTTGTTGCTAGCAGCAGTGTTATTGGTTAATAGCGAAGCCTATACCCAGACTTTTGTTATGCTTGTTGTAGTCAATGAGTGATTCGCCGTACCCATTAAAATACTTAAGATACAGCGCTAGCTCTTGGGTGATTCCGTAAGACCAACGTAGGTCTACCGCGCCCTTGTTGTCGCTTTTTAGGTTATTCCGGCCTAAAAAGCTTAAGCGATGTCGGTCATTGATTTGCCATTTGGCTGTGAGCTCTCCGTAACCGTAATAATCTTCCATATTGGGGTTGTCATCTTCTTCCGCTGTTTCCTCAAACCGATACCAAGGTTTTACAGCAATAGTGACTGGCTTAGCGTCGAAGCTAAACTCGGTATATATGCGATTCCACGAACGAGAGCGTATTTGGGTCTGACCGTTAGATTCATGCACTAAACCTAAACGTATCCATTCTGGCGACCAAGCCGAGCTGCGCGCCTCTTTTTTGCTGTTCCACTGATAGAAAAACTCGGGCTCGTAGTTGGTTTCCCTCACTGAATCGCCAGAACGTTCATAAGGTTGCCAAAAGGTTTGTTGGGTATACGCAAAGCTGAGGTTGTCGGTGTCGGTAAACAAGTTGAAGGGCATGGTTAAGCGAAAACTAAACTGAAACTCCACTTCTACTTTGTCGGGCTGCTGGCCTGGAACGCCTCCTGCCAAGTCGGGAACCGACGGCGAAGGGTTGTACTTGAAAGGCAGAATATAACTATCTCTAAATATGCTCATGCCAGCAAATGTCCATTGGCTGCTATCAGACATCATTTCGCGTCTATCACCAATTCGGTTTAATGCTACTCCCAAGCCGAAGGATTGATTGTGAATGTTATAATCAAGCATCGATTCACCATAGCCATTAAAGTACTTGGCATAAAGCGAAAACGCTGGCGTTATACAATAGGCAAAGCGTAAATCTATTGCGCCTTTGTTATCAGACTTTAGGTTGTTTCTTCCCATAGCGCTGACGCGATGGTTACATTGGTTGTCACCAAATAAGTAAGCGACAGAAACTTCGCCGTATCCGTAATAATCGGTAAAGTCTCCGCCATTATTAACTTCGGGGCCTATCGGGATCCAAGGTTTAGCGGAGAACAACCAGTCGTTGTAGGATGCGTCAAACTGAGCATAAATCCGCTCCCAAGAGCGATCAAACTCGCCATAAGAGCCATTGGCTTGATGGCTAAAACCAAAACTGGCTGAGCGCAGGTGCCATTTATTCGCGTCAATAGCAAACTCATCAGGTCGCCAAGTATAAATTAGCTCGGGTTCGTAGTTGGTATCGCGAAAAGGGGAAGAGAATGGTTTGTTGTAAACTTGCCAAAAGCTTCGTTGAGTATAGGCAATACTAAAGTAGTCCCGCTGGCTAAACAGGTTTTCGCCAACAATCAACTTACCACTGATTTGAAACTCGGTTTCTAAGTTATCGATACCGCGATCACTGTCAGCTTCTTTTGTGGCTAAGGCCGAAGAATAGTCACCAAGATCAGGCGGGTTAGGGTTATATTTTCCGAGTAGAATATAGGTGTCGCGATAGGCCACGAGCCTTGGACCGGTTTGTTGTTCTGCAAAACTGCTGGTGCTCGCCAGCGAAAATAACAAGGCGCTAAAGGTTAACTTTTTCATCTCATCCCTGATATTCAACCAATGGTTTTAAACCTGATTGCAATTTCTATATCAATTTAACAATGTTGTTACCTTAATGTTAGCGGTGATACGTTTAAGATGCGAGGTTTTGTAAACCAAAGTGTGCGGCGATAGGATTAGCAACTCGTTGTAACTGAGAGAAAATTTGGAAATAAAAAAGGAAGCGAGCCGCTTCCTTTTCTTAGGAGACAAGTACTAGTTAAGAGAGGGTGTACGCAATAGCCACACCAAATGCCACAATTGCTACGGTGAATAGTAGCTGGATCCCGGTGGATAATAAGGCTAAAACAAATCCTGCAACTGCAGTGGTTTTAAACAGTAGTGAAAATAAAATACTGGTTACCACTATTGCTACCAAAGTGGGGAAGAACCCTTGGCCAATGACAATATCGGTTAGCATGCCTGCTGCAATAGCCAAGATGACCGCAACAAAGCATACATCCATGCCTGAGCGTTCTATTTTTAATACTTGAGTGCCAATTTTAATTGGCGCCAACATGATTAAAGTGAGCAGTGCGAGAGTGATTACTACAGTCATATCATTACCTCATTCCTTGATATTAAGCATCCGTGCTAGTGACAATGTACTGATTATTGTCATACCTAATTAGGTATAGCTGCAGAATATCTTTCGTTTAGAAAATGAGCCATTCCCCATTTGGGTTAAATTTGTCGTTTAAATAGTGAACATTCTGCTAAGTCTTTGATTATGCTATTTCACAGTGTGAATTTTTTATGACGAGAAGGTTTGTTAGGTTTTCTGAGCGCGGAGTGAAGCGATGTTCCAGAATGTCGTCCATTGACCCGCTTCAGTTTTTCGTCGTATGAGGAGTTATTGGCGAATGGGGTGGTTACGAGCAACCAGCAGAAAGTGTCGTTATATCAGTAAGCTATTGTCTAGTTAGAATCTGAATATAAATGTTTAATAAGAGAAAGCCTCGCGATAGCGAGGCTGTAGAAGCGCTTACATAACAATTGTTATGCAATGAACACAGGACCACTCCAGCGCAGAGTTTTACCGTCAACCTCGAGCTGATGTTGAGTATCTTTTTTCACATTAGCTTGGTTAGACACACATACCGTAATGTGTTTACCCGACACCAAATGAATCGCAACCGCTGACGCCACTTTATTATGAGTGAGAACCTCTACGGCACTAACTTGGCCGCGAGCATCCGTGCTGGCTTCAATGGCTTCATTAAAGTAGCCGTGAGTTTCAAATACGTTAGCAAATAAATGATCTTTAGCTTTCTGGCGAAGTATCAGTACTGGCTCGCTGCGTAAATTAAAGTCAGCATCATTGGCGCCAGTGCGCGCCATTATCACTTGGCTGTTCGCTGTTGCTGAGCTTATTACTGAGTAATAACTGTTGCCTTGTAGCCATGTCATTAGGCTTGAGTTGTTTACCTCTGCAGTGGCTTGATGCCACAAGTGCTGGTAACCGTGTGCTTTACCTAGAGGTTTTAAGCTTGCGTTACATTCGTAGTTAAAATCGCTGCGAATAAAGTGACCAGAGTAGTGCAAGGTGTAGTCGTAGTTATGTTCATGCTCACTCACCAAGCGGAATAAATCTAGCACTAATGGCTTAGTAAAGCCTTCCGCTTCAAACATTATAACGCTGCGTTGTTGGTCTACACCCGGGTAGTAGTTACGTACAAAGGCACTCATCGCTTGTAATTTGCTGTTGCCGCTGATGAAAAAATGTTTCTCTCCCCACTTTTGTTCTGCGGTTGCTGTGTCACCTTGGTTTTGGCTTTGGAAATCAACCACCACGGTATTATGGGCAATCGTTTGCTTAGCGTAGCTTTTGTTTTCTGGAATGTAGCGACCACCGAATTTAGGCTCAATGTTTACCCAACGGCCATAACCGTAATCGTGTAGCACTTCTTGGCCACGATTAAATAGGTTGAAGTGCAGGCCATCAAAGTGGCCGTGGTCTAGCGCCGAGTGAAGTTTATGATCACTGCCGTGTTGGCCAAACCATAGAAGCGCCATGCTGTCGTCTTGCTTAGTGTCACGGTGGCGTAAAATCGCCACGCCGCCGCGGTCGCCTTCAGCGCCGTCTGTTAACAGTAAACTGCCCCAGTTAAAACCGCCTAAGTTTGCGGCGTTATTGCTGGCATCAGACAAGCTCGCTCCCGAGGCGTGTACCCACACTTTGTTTTGGTGTTTAGCCATAGCAACCAAGTTTGCGTCACGTTGGTAGCGGCTAAAACACATGCTGGTCGCAATCAAAATGCCTTCGTCATTAATGTCCATAGATTTAGAGGAATCATTAAGCGCTGGCAGTACACCATTTGGAAAGGCGGTAGACATTACCGCGTAAGTGGTGGTTTTAATCACTTGGTCTTTTAACTGATAAATACCAATTTCTGGTTGGCGACGTTCAATGGCTTCGGCAAACAAAAAGATTGGGCGCAGTGAAAAACGGTGATAGTAAGGGCCTTCCATGTAGTAACCGTCTGGCGAAAATAATTGAGTAAGTTGGGCAATAAAGCCGCCACTTACGCTATCGCCTTTTAAACCGTATAAAGCTTTATCTACACTGGCTTGGTCTTGAATGGCATAGCCACAAATACCTACCCCGGCTACTGCCCACAAACCATGGTTATGTACTATGTCAAAATCATGGGCATAAACGTCAACAAACAATTCAATCATCAATTTGAACAAATCATTTTCGATCAATGTTTGTTCATCATCTGCGAGTGTGTGGCGAATACACGAGTAAGCACATGAGGCGTAAAGCATCCACATGTTTTCGTTCAAGGTTTGGTGAAACAAGCGCCCTGGTGGGTTGGTGTCTCGGCTAGTGTTTAGCTCTAAAGTAGGGTACACCTTGGCGTATTCAACCAGCATGTTTCGTGCATAATCTAGGTAGCGTTGATCTTCAGTAATCAGGTACAAACGGCCGGCTAAATCTAAATGGATGTAGTTTTGCTTATGGCGGTTATGTTCGTAACCACCGGCTTCACCGTGACCAGGGATCTCGATGCCTAATGGCATGTATGCCTCTAACGCGGCAATTTCGCTAGCGATAGATTGACCAATAAGTGAATCGGTATTTAAGTGCTTAGCGAGCTCTTTTGCTTCTTCAAAGCTTATCAATAGTGGTTGGTAAGTCATGATTAACCTCGGTTCTTTTCTAACGCCAGAGATCCCTGCCAGCAATAAGTTTGTTGATGAGTTTCTATAGAATGCTGAGTATCGGCGCTTACGTTTCGCTGATTACTTAGCATTACAGTGAAATTAATATTTTCGCCCAGTATTTGAATCACAGTGCCTATTTCGTTACTGGCTAGCACCTTTACTTCTGTTACTTTACCCCGAGCATTGGTACTCGCTTCTACGGCTTCATTAAAGTAACCATGTGTTTCCAACACATTGGCAAATACTGTCGATTTGGCTTGGCGGCGCAGAATAAGACTGGTTTCGCTACGCAAGTTATATTGTGGGTCATTGGCGCCAACGCGGGTAAAGAATAGCTCGTCGTTGGCTTCACTGGCGCTAATCCACGAATAGTAGCTATTGCCTTGTAACCAGCTAACAAGGCTGTTGTTTGCGGCTTTGCCTTGGGCAACATTCCATAAGTGCTGGTAACCAAAGTCGCTACCCATTGGCGAGAGTTCGCCATGCATTTGGTAGTCGCTGTTACAGCGAATTATTTGCCCTTGATATTGCAATGCGTAGTCGTAACTATGCTCTTCTTCACTATTTATGCGGAAAACATCTAACAGTAAAGGTGCGTCTAAGGCGTCATCGTTTATCAGCAGTAAGCTGCGCTGCTGGTCCACACCGGGATAAAAGTTATCGGCAAATGCACTTACCGCCTGCAGGTCTTTGGCTTGGTTTTCAAAGAAATGTGGGACACCATGTTTAGCGTCGGCGGTTTCTACATCAAAGTCATTTTGACAACCTTGGTCTACTGCCACCGCGTTATGGGCAATAGTTTGGCGCGCGTATGACTTGTTTTCATCTAAGTAGCGTCCGCCAAATTTTGGCTCTACGTTAACCCAGCGGCCAAAACCGTACTCTTTAAGCACTTCTTGACCACGGTTAAAGAAGCTAATGCCTAAGGTGTCAAAGTGACCATGCCCCATGCCGTGTTGGCCATAGTTCATCACTAATTGGCTTACGTCACCGTCTTGGCTTTGAAGGCGAACAAAGCCCTGAGCACCACGGTCTCCGTTTGGTCCTTCGTTTAATTCAACACTTGGCCAATGAGGCAGGCTGGTATTGGTTGATTTTTCAAAGCCTTGCGAAAGCGCTGAGCCACAACCGTGTATCCATACTTGCTGCTGAATGTTAGCCATGCCGAGTAGTTTGTCATCGTGGCCATAATGTTTGTAAGCCAAACTTACTGCTACCACCACGCCTTGGTCTTTAATATCCATAGATAAAGACGCATCGTTTAAAGCAGGGAATACGCCATTAGGGTAGGCGGTGGCTAATAAGGCTTTAATGGTTTTACCAATCACTTGGTCTTTGTATTCAAAAATATTTAGGGCAGGGCGATGGCGGTGCAATACTTCAGCAAATAAACACAGAGGGCGAATGGCATAACGGTGATAATAAGGCCCCTCCATGTAGTAACCAGAAGGTGCAAACAATTGACTAATTTGCGCTAAGAAGCCACCACTTACATCATCGCCTTTAAGGCCATGCACAGACATTTCAACGTATTCAGGTTTATCAATGGCTAAACCACAAATCGCTACCGCAGCTACTGCCCATAAACCATGGTTATGAATGCGATCAAAATCGTGACCGTATTTTACCGTGAACATATCCAGCATAGGCTGAAATAGTTTGCTTTCGATGTGCTGACGTTGTTCATCGTTTAACCAGTGTTTAATGCAGCTATAGCCTAAGCTTGAGTAAAGTAACCACACATGTTCATTTAGAATTTGATGGAACAAACGACCTGGTGGGTTGGTATTGCGTTGAATGTGAAAGCCAAAGCCTAAGTATTTGTCGGCGTATTCAATCAGTATCTCAGCGGTAAATTTGGCGTATTGTTCGTCGCCAGTGATTAAAAATAAACGACCCGCTTGATTAATGTATTGGTAGTTTTGCTTGTGACGGTTGTGCTCGTAGCCTCCAGCTTCTCCATGCCCCGGTACTTCGATGGGGGCTGTAATGTAAGTTTGAGTATCGCTAATCATTTTAGCTAGGCTTAAACCCATTAAGCTGTTGGTACCAAGCTGGGCGCTAATCTCGGTAATTTCTTGCTGGTCGAGTAGCACTGCATTTGTTGTCGCAAGCATCTAAAACCTCTGAGTACATTAATTTATTAATATAAAGTAATACAAATGAAGGGTAGTATCATCCTTCAGGACGAAAAATAGTGAGATTACTCACAATATATCTTTCTTTATATTTTGTGTTTGTGGCGTTGTTGCTTGTCTATGTATTCGTTGTTATTGCTGGCTTTGTGTGCTCTTTAAGGCATCAACTGAATGTATAGAAAAAATAATTGGATCTTCATCACGAATAAAGTGTTTTTGTATTACAATATAATTTAATTGTTTTAGACTAAGCGTGTTCTTACATTTTCTCATTAAACTTTAACCTTCAGAGGCGGCTATGAGTATTGATATCGTTGTTGTACTTGCCTACTTCGTATTCTTAATTGCGATAGGTTGGATGTTTCGTACCTTTACAACTTCTACCAGTGACTACTTTAGAGGCGGCGGTAAAATGCTGTGGTGGATGGTAGGTGCGACAGCATTTATGACTCAATTTTCAGCATGGACCTTTACTGGAGCAGCAGGGAAAGCATTTACCGATGGGTTTGCCATCGTTATCTTGTTCTTAGCCAACGCGTTTGGCTACTTTATGAATTACATTTATTTTGCACCGAAGTTTAGACAGCTTCGCGTGGTAACAGCCATAGAAGCCATCAAGAAACGTTTCGGGCGTACCTCCGAACAGTTTTTCACTTGGTTAGGTATGCCAGACAGCCTTATTTCGGCGGGTGTGTGGTTAAATGGTTTGGCTATTTTTGTTGCCGCAGTGTTCAACATTCCAATGGAAACAACCATTATCTTTACTGGTGTAGTGCTAGTGATTATGGCGGTAACCGGTGGTTCGTGGGCTGTTGTTGCGTCTGACTTTATGCAAATGTTAGTGATTATGGCGGTAACAATTACCTGTGCCATAGCGGCTTACTTCCACGGTGGTGGCTTAACTAACATTATTGGTAACTTCCATGGCGACTTCGTGATGGGCAGTAACCTTAATTACGTGAGTATCTTCTTACTATGGATTGTTTTCATCTTTGTAAAACAGTTCGGTGTAATGAACAACAGCATTAATGCTTATCGCTACCTTTGTGCTAAAGACAGCGATAACGCGCGAAAGGCGGCAGGCCTAGCGTGTATCTTAATGATTGTTGGCCCTCTTATTTGGTTCTTACCGCCTTGGTACGTTAATGCCTTTATGCCTGACTTTGCCGAAGCATATAGCTCGGTAGGTGGTGCTGATGCAGCTTACTTGGCCTTTGTGCAAAACGTTATGCCAGCGGGCATGGTAGGCCTGTTAATGTCGGCAATGTTTGCGGCAACCATGAGCTCTATGGACTCGGGTCTTAACCGTAACGCCGGTATCTTTATTCGCAACTTCTATTCACCCATTGTGCGTAAAGAAGCAGCCAGCGAAAAAGAACTGATTGTAGCGAGTAAAGCAGCCACTATTTGCATGGGCATTGTGATTATCTCTATCGGCCTATTCATTAACTCACTTCGTCACTTAAGTTTGTTCGACATTGTATTGAATATCGGTGCCTTAATTGGCTTCCCAATGCTCATTCCTGTGCTACTAGGCATGTGGATCCGCAATACGCCTGATTGGGCAGGTTGGGGAACCTTGGTTGTGGGTGGTGTAGTGTCTTACGTATTTGGTATCGCATTAACTGCAGACGACATTCAAAACTGGTTTGGTTTGGACCAAGCGTTAACTGGTCGTGAGTGGGCAGATCTTAAAGTTGGCCTGAGCTTAGCGGCACACGTAGTGTTCACTGGTGGCTTCTTTGTAGCCTCAACCATGTTCTTCAAAGGCCGTACGCCAGAGCGTGAAGCGGAAGTAGCCGAGTTGTTCCGTGATTGGAATACCCCAGTACACGCCAATAGTGAAGAGCAGCAAAACCTAGATACTAAACAGCGCTCAATGTTGGGCAACCTCATTAGCGTAGCTGGCTTCGGTATCATCTCTATGGCGATGATTCCAAACGATATTTCTGGCAGAGCTTTGTTTGTACTGTGTGGAACTATTGTACTAGTAGCGGGTATCTTGTTAGTTCAAGCTGCAAGAAAACCAAATAAAAATATACCGGCAGAAGCGACGATGGAATAAGCGCTAGATGCTTAAGCCAAGGCGAGCACAATGCCCGCCTTGGTTTATAAAAAACGGATTTGCCTTAAGCACAACCGAAAACTAACCATAACGAGAAACATTATGACAGCATTTTTTGATTCAGCAGCAACACCTTGGGACGACCTTGGCGACGGTATCACACGTAAAATCGTGGGGCACACAGACCAACTAATGGTTGTTCACGTACGTTTTGAGAAGGGCGCAATTGGCGCACCGCATGCCCACGAGTTGCATGACCAAATTGGTTACGTAGCCGAAGGTAGTTTTGAAGCTGAAATTAACGGCGAGAAGAAAATCGTTAAGAAAGGCGATGCCTATATTGCCCCAAAAACCTTTATGCATGGCGCTGTGGCGCTTGAAGAAGGCAGCGTATTAGTAGATTGTTTCTCACCACCGCGTGAGGACTTCTTGTCTTAAGAGGAAACATTCATGACTGAGTTAAAAGTCGCCTTTATTGGCGAATGCATGGTAGAACTACAGCAGCAAGAACAAGGCCTTCGTCAGAGCTTTGGTGGCGACACACTAAATACTGCTGTTTACTTTTCACGGATTAGTGAAAAAGCCAAAGCAAGTTACGTTACCGCATTAGGCAGCGATAACTTGAGCGAGCAAATGATCGCTACTTGGCATGCTGAAAATATTGATACCCACTTAGTGCAGCGACTAGACGATAAGATACCGGGCATGTACATGGTGCAGGTAGACGAAACCGGCGAGCGTAGCTTTTTGTATTGGCGTAACGATTCAGCGGCAAAATTTTGGTTAGACAGAGCTAGCGAAGAGCTATTGGCTGAGCTAAGCAGCTACGATGTAGTGTACTTATCTGGCATTAGCATCGCAGTGTTACCTGAAGCATCTCGTGAAAAACTCTTCCAAGTATTAGCTCAGTGCAAAACCAATGGGGCTAAAGTTGTTTTTGATAATAACTTCCGCCCAGCATTATGGCAGAGCAAGCAACAAGCAATTGAAGCTTACGCAAAAGTATTAGCTTGTACTCATACCGCCATGCTTACCTTTGATGATGAGCAAGAAATTTACGGTGATGAGAATATAGAGCAGTGCATAGAGCGCACTCTAGCTTTAGGTGTTAGTGAGCTGGTCATTAAACGCGGTAGCAAAGACTGCTTGATTGTGACTGAAGACGGCGCAATTAGTGTCCCTGCAACCAAAGTAACTAACGTGGTTGATACGAATGCTGCGGGTGACTCATTTGCTGCAGGCTACCTTGTTGCACGTTTACACGGTGCAAACACCGAGCAAGCCGCATTAACCGGCCACAAAGTGGCAGGTACCGTTATTCAGCATAAAGGTGCGGTAATTGACGCTGCGCATATGCCAAAGATTCAGCTATTATTTACCGCAGATGCGGTATAAGAACTAGGAACAAAACATGAACTTAAATGAACAACTTCAAGCGCTTAAAGTAATTCCTGTTATCGCTATTGATAACGCTGATGATGCAGTGCCATTGGCAAAAGTATTGGTAGAAAATGGTTTGCCATGTGCCGAAATTACCTTTAGAACGCCTGCTGCAGCGCAAGCTATTGCTAACATGCGTGAAGCTTACCCAGACATGCTAATTGGCGCAGGTACGGTACTGACCAGTGCACAAGTAGACCAAGCTATTGATGCTGGCGTTGATTTTGTAGTAAGCCCTGGTTTTAACCCAACCACTGTTCGCTACTGTCAGCAACGCAACATGCCAATTATTCCTGGTGTTAACAACCCATCGTTGGTTGAGCAAGCAATGGAAATGGGCTTAGATACCCTGAAATTCTTCCCTGCAGAACCTTCTGGCGGAGTAGGTATGTTAAAAGCCTTAACCGCTGTTTACCCCGTTAAATTTATGCCTACTGGTGGTGTATCGGTTAAGAACATTAACGATTACTTGAGCATTAATGCAGTACTGGCCTGTGGCGGTACGTGGATGGTGCCAGCTAATTTGATCAAAGAGCAAAACTGGGATGCGATTGCAGAGTTAGTAAAAGCTATCGACCTTAACTAGCTTTACTGAGTTAAAAGATGGCCTCGGCAGCGCAAGCTACCGAGGTTTTTTTGTGTCATATCAACGTGCTTAATATGTAGGCTGTTAGAATAACCATACTCGTACAGAGATGGGGTCAAGCTTATGGACTACCTAAAACTCAACGCGCTTAATATCGAAGAACAGCATATTTGCTGCGGCTTTTCGGACAAAAAGTGTGCTGAAAGTTACCAAGCAAAAAAAGCATGGCTAAGGGAGCAGTTCGATCATGGTTTGGTATTTGAGCGACTCGACGAACGGGCTAAGGTATTCATTGAATATCAACCGGCTGAAAACGCTTGGCTGCCCATTGAAGCAGATGATTATTTGGCTTTAGCTTGCTTTTGGGTGTCTGGAAAATATAAGAAACAAGGCCATGGTAAACGCTTATTGGCGTCTGCTCTTAGTGCTGCTAAGCAACAAGATAAAGCCGGTTTAGTCACTGTAGTAGGGCGTAAAAAGTATCATTTTTTGAGTGATACTAAGTGGTTACTTCGGCAGGGCTTTAAAGTGGTAGACGAAGCGCCAAACGGCTTTGTATTGCTTGCGCTAAATATCACTTCAAAACAAAGCCATAAATCACCTTGTTTTAGACAAAATGTTAAATTTCCTTCTTTGAGCCAGCAGGAAAAGGCATGTGTGGCTTACTATTCTAATCGTTGTCCCTTTGCTGAATACCACGTTACCCAATCACTACAAGAAAGCTGTAAAAAGCGAAACATTACCTTGCACTTAGTTAAATTTACTAGCTCGGAGCAGGCGCAAGCTAGCCCAACACCCGCGACTATTTTTAGCTTGTATTACGATGGTCAATTTATTACTACAGATATCAGCGCGTGCATGGATAGTCGCTTTGACAAATTTGTTAAAGTTTAAGGCCTACTAAGCAGTCGGTAATCGTATTTTTATTTTTATTTTTATTTTTATTTTTTTGTTGCAGTTGTGTGGATTATTTGTTGATGCTTATATTTGTTTGGCCTAGTATGGTTTAGGTCAATATGGATAAGGCTTATACCTATGAATAACATGCTGTTTTGTTGTCTAGCGGTAATTCTCTCTTTATCGCTAAATGCCTGTTACTTTGACTCTACTGGAGATCTCGCTGTTGAAAAACTGCAAGTCTCCGTTCGGAGTGCTGATGGTGATAGTTCACCAGGCTCCCTTCCAAAAGGTTTTAGCCAGTCGTTAGTGGCTAAGGCGACCTTATTTGACGGCTCAACCCGAGATGTTACTCACCTAGTGCGTTGGCGTAGCAGCAACCAAACTGTCGTTAAAGTTGCGGATCAGAAAGCATCAGCAGTGGCAGCTGGTAGCGCCGATATTTCAGCGATGTTGCGCGGAGTAGAAAGTAATCAGTTGAGTATTAACGTTACTGACGCGGTATTAGTCCAGGTTCAAATTACGCCCCCTTTAGTCTCTCTCCCCGTTGGAATAGTCCATAACTATCAAGCTTTAGCGAGCTTTAGTGATTCCAGTGTTATGAATGTCACCGATCAAGTTATTTGGACATTGGGCGATAGCGGCATAGCGACCATGGATGCTGGCCGCTTAACCACTTTATTACCAGGTTCTATAGGTTTAACTGCGACGTTGTTAAACGTTCAAAGTAATTTGGTTGAATTGCACGTCACTGATACCGAATTAGTCTCTATTCAGGTTACCCCTAGCGCTCATACTATCGCTTTTGGTACTAATGCAGAGTATTTAGCAATCGGCACTTATACGGATAGTAGCACGCAAGATTTAAGCAACTTAGTTGGGTGGCATAGCAGCGATACAAATGTAGCCACCATCGCAGATGGCTTGGCCACCGCGGTAAGCCAAGGTTCTACAAACATTAATGCGAGCTTAAACGGTGTAAGCAGTAATAGCGTGGAGTTAACTGTAACAGCAGAAGAACTGGTTAGTATTCAAGTTACTCCTGCTTTGAGTTCCCTTCCTGAGGGCGGAACTCAAGTTTACGTGGCTACCGGCACCTATACAGATAATAGCACTCAAGATATTAGTCATATCGTCGCCTGGAATAGCAGTGCTACAGATATTGCGACAATAGTTGAAGATTTAGTTACCGCTGTTGACGAGGGCACAAGTGTAATCAGTGCGAGTTTACATGGTGTAAGTAGCAGTGCAACGTTAACGGTGATAGAAGAAGAGTTAGTGAGCATTCAAGTGACGCCGGCTTTAAGTTCTCTCCCAGAAGGCGGAACCCAAGTTTACATCGCCACCGGCACCTATACAGATGACAGCACCCTAGATATTAGTCACCTAGTTGCTTGGAACAGCAGCGCTACAGATATTGCTACGATTGTTGATGGTTTGGCAATAGCGGTTGACGAAGGCTCAACTGTAATAAGTGCGAGTTTATATGGCGTAAGTAGCAGTGCAACGTTAACGGTGATAGAAGAAGAGCTAGTGAGCATTCAAGTGACGCCGGCTTTAAGTTCTCTCCCAGAAGGCGGAACTCAAGTTTACATCGCCACCGGCACCTATACAGATGACAGCACCCTTGATATTAGTCACCTAGTTGCTTGGAACAGCAGCGCTACAGATATAGCTACGATTGTTGATGGTTTGGCAATAGCGGTTGACGAAGGCACAACTGTAATCAGTGCGAGTTTATATGGCGTAAGTAGCAGTGCAACGTTAACGGTGATAGAAGAAGAGTTAGTGAGCATTCAAGTGACGCCGGCTTTAAGCTCTCTCCCAGAAGGCGGGACCCAAGTTTACATCGCAACTGGAATCTACTCGGACAACAGTACTCAGAATATCAGTAACTTGGTGGCTTGGAATAGTAGTGATACACGTGTAGCAACTATTATAGATGGCTTAGCGACAGCTGTAATAGAGGGTAATAGTGTTATCAGTGCCACCTTAGGTGATATTACCAGTAACAGTGGGGCGTTAATGATTACAGCTGAAGAATTAGTCAGTATTCAAATTACACCGGCTACGAGCAGTATTGCTAAAGGGATTACCCAACCTTATGTTGCGACAGGAACTTACACAGACAGTAGCACTCAAGATATCAGTAATCTGGTGGCTTGGAATAGTAGCAATACCAGTATAGCAACCATTGTTGATGGTTTAGCAACGGCGACTGCACAAGGAGTTAGCGTAGTCAGTGCCAGCTTAGGAAGCATTCATAGTAATAATGCTACACAAACGGTGACAGCGGTAGAACTGGTTAGTGTTCAACTTACCCCTACCGTTAGCAGTATTGCGAAGGGTAATACTCAAGGTTTTGTTGCAACAGGTACGTACACAGATAATAGTATCCAAGATATCAGTAGTTCTGTGTCTTGGAATAGTAGCGATACTGGAGTCGCAACGGTGGTTGATGGGTTGGCCACAGGGGTGATTGAAGGTAACAGCACTATTACTGCTAGCTTAGCGGGCTTTACCATTAATAATGCTAGCTTAACGGTAACCGCTGCGGTGTTGGCGAGTATTGAGGTTAGTGTGCCGAGCGAATTGTTAGTTACCGGTAGAGCGAGTACTTATAGCGCCACCGGCGTTTATAGTGACAATACAACGGCTGATCTTACCTCACTGGCTGATTGGAGTAGTGATAATGCCGCAATAGCGACGGTTACCGATGGTAATGCAGTCGCTGTTGCAACGGGTGCTGCAGTGTTTACCGTGAGTTACAACGGAATAAACAGCCCGGGGACTAACTTATTGGTTGTTGATACAGTGCCCGTTTGTGGAGCGAACCCTGCATCGGGTGATTGCATCATGTATTCAACAGGTTTATCAGGTAATGCTGCCGGCAAATTATTCACCGCAGGGCCTAGTTTACCAGTGGTTAGCGCCATGGGGTATACCGTTATGAATCAAGGCGCCAATACTGGTTTAACCTATGCGGAAGCCATTGCAGAAGACGGTACTTATGGTCCAGAAGGCACTTACGCAAGGTTTCGCAATGATGGTGCAGGTAATGGGCAGTACGACCGCTTTTGTTTAGATTTGAATACTATTGTCTTTGATGGAAAAACTAATTGGAGGCGAGCAACACGTTTCGAGCTAAGTGATCTGTTTGCCGACTATGGAAATATGTTTGTAAACCAAGGCTGGCCTGTTCGATCCGGTTATTGGTCTTCAAATTACTATGGATACAGTGGAACATATGACAGCGATTTGTATTGGTTTGTAGCCATGCTAGATGGCAGTAACTATACGCAAGTTGACTGGGTGCCTCGACCTGCAAGTTGTGTGTCGGAATAGCATGTAACTCGTTGTGCCTAAACTTATTCTTCTTTGTGGTTTTATTGGTTCGGGTAAAACCACCTATGCAAAAAAACTGGCTGAGCAAGTGCCCGCTTTTCGTTTCACGATGGACGAATGGATGATCCCATTATTTGGTGAACATATGGCGAGAGAAGTCTTTGATCATCGTGTCGCCACGCTTACTCGTCTTTTTCAGCAATCGGCCGTTGATCTTATCAAGCTAGGTAATTCAGTTGTTCTAGATAGCGGCTTATGGCGACGTATTGACCGTGAACAAATGGTGCAGTGGGCTGAATCGCTGGCTATTGATTGTGAGATACACTATTTGAATGTAAGCTTTGCAAGGTGTTGCGAACGAGCTTACTTGCGCAATGGTGATTGTGGCCAACACGCCTACAAAATGACGCCTGAAATGATGACTCAATTTTGGCAAAAATTTGAGGTGCCGACTGAGGATGAGCTTGTAAAGTGGGTAGGGGATTAATCTGATAAAGTAGTGAGGCGAACTTAAGTTAATCATTATTATAGATTTTTATTTTGTGTGATTACTTATTAAGGCTTGTAAGCTTCAGCCTAAAGCAATAGACTTTAACTTTACAATTATATGACATTAATCACAAAGTCATTTTTGCTACTGCTTCTACATCATACTTTGATGATAGATCCAAAACGCATTTCGCGATTTAGGATGAAAGCTCAAGGGACTGAGTTTGGATAGACAAACTAGTAAGTTAAATTTAAAGGTATTAGCCGAACTAATCTTCGCTTTAGTGGCTATTTTAACCTTAGGCTTTTTGTTAGCGCGTTTCGAAGCGTTTGAATCTATATATAACTTCTCGCGCGCTCATGAAAGCTGGGAGTTAGACGAACTAATCATTATGCTGCTGTTATCACCGGTATTTTTGGTATGGGTGTTGGCACGTAGATGGATAGAAGCCTTACAAGAAGCAAAACTTAGAGACAAGCGCGAACGGCAATTAGCGTATCAAGCTACTCACGACCCCCTTACAAAATTACCCAATCGATTGTTACTTGAAGACCGACTTAGCCTTGCCGTAGCTCGCGCACAGCGCAACCATACTCAAATTGCAGTTATGATGTTAGATCTCGATGATTTTAAGCGAGTGAATGACGAACTTGGCCACGATGTTGGAGACCGCTTACTGGAACAGTTAGCCGCCCAGCTAAAAGCTTGCGTTCGAGCTGAAGACACCATTGCGCGTTTTGGTGGTGATGAATTCGTAATAGTACTTTGCAGTGCTAGCGAGCAGCAAGCCTGTTTGACACTCGTTGACCGTATTCTGGAAAACTGCGTAAAGCCGATTACCCTCAATGGTATAGAGCTAATAACTTCTGCCAGTGTAGGCCTCACCTTTTATCCCGATAACCATCATGAAGAGCTCGCACCGGACCAATTAATTCGCCAAGCTGATCAAGCGCTGTACCAAGCTAAATTAGCAGGTAAAAATTGCTACTCTATTTATAACAGCGAGAGTGCCAAAGCGATTAAGTGCTCCCACGCTAAACGTAAAGCGTTTGCTTACGCACTGAATAATCAGCAACTACAGCTATTTTATCAGCCTCAAGTGAATATTCAGACTGGCCAGGTGATAGGTGCCGAAGCGTTGTTACGTTGGCAGCATCCTAGTAAAGGCTTGCTCTCTCCAATGAGTTTCTTAGATGCTATTGAAGAGCACAGTTTAAGCATTGATTTGGGTGAATGGGTTATCGATACTGCCTTGGCGCAATTACAGCGCTGGCAGCTATCAAACTGTCGTTTCAAGTTGAGCATTAATATTGGTGCATTACATATTCAACAATCTAACTTTGCTGAACGTTTGCAACAGCAACTCGCTAAATATCCCAGTGTTAACCCAAACTGTTTACAGTTAGAAATTACCGAAACTGGCATTTTAGATGATCTGCAGAAGGTAGCGGGCACCATTACGCAATGTCAGAAGATGGGCGTGAGTTTTGCCTTAGATGATTTTGGTACCGGCTTTTCATCACTCACCTATTTACAAAGTTTGCCCGCAGAGTTGATTAAAATTGACCGCAGTTTCGTTCGAGATGAGTTAAATGACCCTAAAGACTTACGCATGATTCAAGGCATTATTAGCTTAGCCAAAGTTTTCTCTTTACCGGTTATCGCAGAAGGTGTGGAGTCTGAAGCGCAGCAAAATAAGTTACTTGGTTTAGGTTGCGAGCTTGCTCAAGGCTACTTGTATGCCAAAGCCTTACCAGCTGATGAGTTTTTATTATGGCTAACGGAATGGCAAACTCAGGAAAATAGCCAAAGTTCTTCTTCTAGGGGGGAGTATTCAAGTATTCCTAAGTTAGCCTTGTAAGTCTCTTGTTTAGTGGCTGTTTTTGCCTAAAGATAACGCATGAAATTAGCCATGTTAACAAGTATTGCGGTGAACAGATTTCTTACTATTTTTGCAACCTTAGCCTTATTTAGATGAGTTTACAGATGGTGGAATTAACCCTCTTTTAAAGCATTTTGTGTTTCGTAGGCAGAATGTATCCCTCGAAACGTAAACCCTATCCTATTTATTTTAAATGCTATTAATCTGCTTTTACCTGCCCTTTACTCTGTATTTTAAATAGACCGTAGCGTGTTATGTTGATTTTTGTGTGAATCGTCGAATCTCAGATTGTTGGGTTTGGCTTAACCTAGACCATGATGCTAATTTTATTATTCTTTTAGATAATAATGTCAATAACTGTCTCTTATACAAAAAACTACAAAATTTTCTCTAGTCAATTATTTGTTAGGATCTTGTTAAGGGTTTGCAATTGCAAATGCTTAATTTTAACAAGTTGTTGGTTTATTTTGCTATTAGGGTAGGCGGGAAGCTTGTCTGAGTTATCTAATAGACACTAAAAGGGAATCGTAATGCATAGTTACAAGCGAACATTAAAAGTCACCTTATTATTTGCACTTTCAGCAGGTTTGATAAGTGCTTGTTCAGAAGAGCAGAAAGCGACGTTAGGTGCAGAACTGCTTAGTAAGTCAATTTCTCAAGCGTCAATTTTAGATCATTTAGCCAGCTTAGAGGGCTTATCTTCAGCTACTACCGATGGAAACTCAATTACTCGAGTGGCTGGCAGTGAGGGCTATAGTTCTTCTGTAGAGTTTATTGTGGGCAAGATGGAAGCACTAGGTTACCAAGTGGAATTGCAAAGCTTCGACTTTAGGAGTTGGGAAGAGCTACCGGGCTCAGCGGTGCAAGTTGATGGAGTAAACTTATTAGGGATTTCTGACATTGCCGAAGGTGAAACGGCTGATTACGCAGCGATGTCTTACTCTGCGAGTTCAACTGGAAAAGTGATGGCTGATATCGCATTTGTTAGCCCAGACTTTCGCTTTGGCGCCGATGATTATGACAGTACCGATGGTTGCGAAGTGAGTGACTTTGATGGCTTAGAGTTAACAGGAAAAATCGCGGTTATTCAACGAGGTGGCTGTAGTTTTAACCAAAAAGTAGTGAACGCCCAGCAAGCAGGCGCAGCCGCTGCACTTATATTTAATCAAGGCAATGATGAAGGGCGTACAGCCGTTGTAAATGGCACCTTGGGGAGTGATAGTGAGGCGGTTATTCCAGCTTTTGGGGTAAGGTTTGACCTTGGTGAGCAATGGTATCAAGCGAGTTTAGTGGGGACGGTGACAGGGGAGCTGACCATATCCACGGATGACAACATGATCGTAACAGAAAACATTATCGCTGAAACTAAAAGAGGCGATGCCGAGCAAGTGGTGATGTTAGGCGCTCACTTAGACTCCGTTGCCGTAGGTCCGGGTATAAACGATAATGGTTCGGGTAGTGTGGGTTTATTAGAATACGCAACGCGCTTAGCTAAATATGAGCATTTGCTAAAGAACAAAGTTCGATTTGCCTGGTGGGCCGCGGAAGAAGCTGGTTTAGTTGGGTCTGAGTATTATACTAATGACTTGTTTGGCCCTCTATATAATACCGCTCAACAGCAAATATTGTTTGAGCTAGGCTTAGATGATGTGAGTGAATTAAGCCCAGAGCAAAGTGCACTGGTTGATCAACGTTACAACCAGCTTAATCACATTAAACTCTATTTGAACTTCGATATGATTGGCTCGCCAAACTACATATTCGGTGTAATGGACGGGGATTTATCTGACACCAAAGACAGCCCAGATAATGCTTATACTGGCGACTTTACTCCGCCTGTTGGCACCTCAAACATAGAGTCTGTTTTCAACCGCTTTTTTAGTGAACAGGCTGAACAAACAGTACCGCAAGCGCTGTCTAAACGTTCAGACTACGCAGGCTTTGCAGATTGGGGGGTGGCATTTGGTGGCTTGTTCACCGGAGCTGAACGCGTAAAAAGCGTAGCTGAAGCCGAAGCATTTGGTGGTGAAGCTGAGCAAGCTTACGATCCTTGTTATCACCAAGCGTGTGATGACTTAAACAATGTTAGTGCGAAAGCTGCATATATCAATACTCAAGCATTGGCGTATGTGACCACCTATTATGCGATGAAAAAAGAGTTGTTTCCTGTTGAGCCAGTGGTTCAGCAGGCGCGGTTTAGCTCATCAGCAACTTACCTACCTATTGGCACTAAGTTAAAAGCTGCCCCTAGTCATAGTGATCATGGACATTTCCATGGTGATTTAGACCAAGATAGAGAGTAAAGCGCTGTTCAATTAGTTATTGGGGGCTTTACGCCCCCAATTTTATTTCTTGTAACGGGTGTTGTTCTGGTCTGCTTTGTTATAGTTTGGTTGTTTATATGTAGCCAAGTGTGAGTTTGTGACCATAAGTTTAAAAGAAGCAGGTGAAATCCATCAGGTTCGTATTCAAAGCAAACTGAGTGATTGTAAATCGTCGCTGGATGCTAGCTCGCCTTTTTGTAATCCCATTTTTCTGGTCGCACTTGAAGAGCAACTTTGCGTAGGTGGCAACACCGGTTGGCAGCCTCATCACATTGAGTTGCCCGATCATCAAATAGTGATTCCTAGTTATATAAAGCAACACAGTTATGGTGAGTATGTATTTGATTGGGCGTGGGCCGACGCTTATCAGCGTTACGGTGTAGAGTATTATCCTAAGCTGGTCACTATGCAGCCCTTTACTCCTATAACTAGCAATAAGCACCTTGGTGGAAGCCTTAACGTATCGCTCATAAAGCAGTGGGTCGACAGTGTTTATACCGTTTGCGAGCAACAGCAATTAAGCTCTTGGCACTGCAACTTTATTGGTAAGGACTTAGCCGATGAATTTGCAGAACTTGGTTTAATGACCCGCCATGGAGTGCAGTTTGAATGGCTTAATAAAGGCTATCAAGATTTCAACGATTTTTTGGCTAGCTTTACTTCTCGTAAACGCAAAAACACCAATAAGGAGCGCCGAAGCGCTCAGCAAAATGTAGATGCTATTCATTGGAAGATTGGCGCTGATATAGACTCAGCCGCATTAGACGCTTTTTACCTGTGTTACCAAACCACTTATTTAAAGCGTGGCCAACAGGCATATTTGTCTCTCGCTTTCTTTAAACAGCTTTGCGAAAACATGGGTGAATCTATGTTGTTGGTGGTGGCCGAAAAAGATCAGCAAATTATCGCTTCAGCCTTATTCTTTTTTGATGAAACTAACCTTTATGGCCGTTATTGGGGGAGCGTACAACAAACCGATATGTTGCATTTTGAGCTGTGCTTTTACCAAGGGATTGAGTTTGCGATATCAAGAGGTATTAAACGCTTTAACCCTGGAACACAGGGAGAGCACAAACTGTTAAGAGGTTTTGAACCCATCACTACCTATTCATCGCATTATGTAAAAAGAAGTGACTTTTCCGCCGCTATCGCCGATTTTTGTCTGCACGAAAGAATGCAGATGGCGCAATATAAACAACAATGTTTACAGCTGCTTCCATACAAGCAAAGCTGTGACTAAAAGGAATACGGAATTCTAATGATTGATTTAGCGTTACGCTGTCATTGCGGCAAAATCGAAGGTGTAGTTAAGCAAGTCAGCGCTAATAGCTGCAACCGAATGGCGTGTTATTGTAAAGACTGTCGCCGATTTGCCAATCACTTGTCAGTAGATTCAAACACTCTAAATGAGTACGGTGGAACAGAGCTATACCAAGTGGCTCCAAATAGTTTACGCATCACCCAAGGTGCTGAACATCTAGCGTGTTTACGGTTAAAAAGAAAAGGTATTTACCGTTGGTATAGTGCTTGTTGTAATACGCCAATTGCTAATACCGTGAGTTTAAAGCTACCGTTTGTTAGTGTTTTCCATGACTTTGTAGCCGAAGGGCAACAACCAGACCTTAACTTAGGAAAATCTTTAGGTGCAGTTCATTCTGACCAAGCCTTAAAACCCTTACCTGAACACTTACAAGGTCAGTCTCAGCGTAAAATTGTTGTAAAAACAGTACTTAAATTGTTGTTGTGGAAACTTACGGGGAAGGGCAGGCCAAGTCCATTTTTTGAAGACTCAGGCAGATCAAAAGTGAAACCCATTATTCTTAAAGAATAATTACATTGCTTCTTGGTTTGCTGCTTTTACTTTGCGTTGTAAGTAATAAAAAATCACAATTTGAAAAAGCTTAAAACTTAACCAAAACATATCTCGTCTCCGGTGGTATATCCTAATGTCCCAGATCCGTGTGGTCGATTAATAGATGAGTAAATAATAAGAAAGCTCAATTTTTGAGCATTTTCTCAGGTTTGTTATCCGTTCGCAAGCTCTACTACAGATACACCTAATACCCAATAAATGGCATCAATGGCCTGCTGTTTGTCACCCCACTTTTCTGTGAGCAAACTCTGTAAACGTTGAATACCCGTTACTGTCATTGAACTGGTATCTTCACGCGTAGCGTTACTTACCAACAGGTGAACCACAGTTTTAAATACTTTTTCGTTTAAACAGTTATGCCAAGATGCCTTAAACGTGTCTGGGTTAGTAAAGTCCAGTTGAGTCATCAATACTGGAAACACTTTTCCGCGTAAGGCTTCACCAAAATCTGTTTTAGTGGGGTAGTAGGCCTGAACACTACTTTTGCCAATACCAAACTCTTTCGCCATATTGTTTAACGTAATGTAATCCCAGCCTCGTTCAAAGAAACAATTAAGTACGATTGCATCGTATTTTTCTTTGTTCTCTTGCCGTTTTTCTACAGTAATTCTTGCCATATGCTCCTCCGATTTCGAGCAATATAACATTTTATTCGTCCTTTGGATAAATAAAATGTTGACTTAATGGGTCCTGGGGACGTAATATGCGTCTCGTCATAAGGAATTGAACAACGAAACAAGGAGATATTTGGTTTATTTGTAGCGGGCTATTCGAAATTAGATGGTGTTGAGCCCAACTTTAAAGGTAGAAAAATGAAAAGAACTGTTTTAGCAACTCTCATTGCGATTAGCCCACTGGCCTTAACGGGTTGTTTAGATAACTCTAGCACTTCTGATGACTCTGAACTGCAGGCGCGCACGGTTAGTGTAAAATTGCAGTCACCAGCCTCAATTGGTCTTAAAGAGGGTGAGCGCGAAGGCAATGATTTACACGAGAAGGTAATTAAGGTTTATGACAACAACGGTTACCCCCACTTTCTCCGGGTCGATGGTTACCAAGTACTGGTAAACGACTTTATCGATGGAGTAGGCGCTAGAGAAGTTCTTATCGATATCGAAGATATCAGCAAAGCTGACAGCTTTGACATTGAGGTTACCGGTGAAGCTCACATTAAGCTAATCGCCCCTATTACCTATTTTGATGGTGACGTAGCTTACTCGTATACTGCAGTAGCTGAAGAAACTGTAACTCGTGAAACCAACGAGGTGTTGCTTTATGCTGAATATGATCCTTCGTTTAGCTACGTTACTGTTCGAGCTTCAGAAGACGTCGACCGTGCCAACACCTATGTAAATGATGAAAACTTGGCTGCTGCTTTAAACGAGGACGGTACTGACGCATACCACACGGTTTATATTCAGAAAGAGTCAGTAATTGAAATAACCACAACTTATGGTTCAACAACAGTAGATGCATTGGCCTATGACCCCAAAAAACCAGAGCATTACCCTTTTAACATTACTAAAACTGAAGATGGTGGGATTATTATTGTTCCTCCTAAATTTGGCGAGCCGATTGAAATTTCACCTGTAGAGCCAATCATCACTAAGTCTCAAGTGATGTTTGCTGAAATCACCGAAACTAGCATTACTGGCGCAGTTACGTTGGTGTCTAAACCACGAGGTGGGAAACCTAAAGATTTTGAGGCCACTGTTAAAACGGTAGTTGGCAATGAAAATCTTGGAACCATTGGCGATAGAAATCTAGATTTTACTTACGATTTACTTACTCATACGGGTAATATTCAGCCGTATGTGAACATCTACGTGGATGGGACTCTTGAAGTAACGCATGACGATGAGACGATTACTTTAGAGCAAGTGAAGTCGGTAACTTACTATGGTAACGGCCGAGAGACTGTCACCGTGAGATTTGAAAGCTCTGATGTACCAAGTAAAACATTTGATTTATCTGAAGTTTTACACCTAAACGTAACCAACCAGTTGGACAACAATGGCAGAGGCAATTTTTGGGTTCGCTTAAATGATGAAGACGCAAATTCAGGTACCCCTATTACTATTCGTACTTACGATTTTAGCTTGAGCTCGGAGGAGTAATATAGTTATGCTACCGATTTTAAACGGCCTTGTAGTACTGTTGATGGTAATTGTTGCGATGTATCTGATGATACGCAAAGTTGTTCAAGGTTTGGTTGTGTTACCAGTCGCGCTGAGTGCTAATACCCAAGAAGAAAAAATTACTAGCTAACATTACTCATTAGCTTTTAGACCAATTAAAAAACCAGGGGCAATATAGCTTCTGGTTTTTTGCGTAGAGTATTTTTGGCTGAATTAGCTTTTTCTATTTTTATAGTGGCCGTTGCCTTTTTTAGATTTAGGTTTGTAGTTAAGAATAGAAACCGGAACCTCTTTAGTCGGTACAAAGCCTTCTACTTCTTTTCGTTCGATTAAGTGACCAATACGGCTTTCTATGGCACAAAGGTTTCTAAAGTCATCTCTAGAGACAAATGATATCGCTTCGCCTTGGGCTCCAGCTCGGCCAGTTCTGCCAATGCGGTGAACGTAGTCATCGGCTTGGTCTGGCAAATCGTAGTTTACTACGCGGCTCAGTTCATCAATATCAATACCACGAGATGCGATCCCTGTGGCCACTACAAACTTTACTTCGCCAGCCTTAAAATTTTCTAGTAGCTTGTTTCTTGACGCTTGGCTTCTGCCGCTATGAAAAGCCTCAGCGGCAATGCCTCGTTTTTCTAACTGACTCACTAACTTAGCAGAACCGTGTTTGGTTTGAATGAAAATGAGCGCTTGTTGCCAGTCATTTTCCTTAATCATATGGCTGAGCAGCGCAGATTTTTTATCTTTATCTACGGTAATCAAGCACTGGTCGATTTTGGGTGCGTTATCGACATGGTTGCTTACCGAAATTTCTACCGCATCGTTAATGGTGGTTTTCGCTAAGGCTTTAACTTGCTTTGACAGGGTCGCCGAGAATAGCAGGCTTTGGCGATTGTCTGGTAAGCGGTCAACAATTTTAGTGATATCGTCGATAAAGCCCATGTCTAGCATGCGGTCGGCTTCATCTAGCACCAGAGTTTCTAGTTGATCAAAATGTACCGCTCTTTGGTACATCATATCTAGCAACCTTCCTGGGGTGGCCACGAGTATGTCTACCCCGTAAATTAGCGCTTGTTTCTGAGGTTCTGAATCAACGCCACCCACCATCGCCAACGAGCTTATTTCTAGATATTTGGCGTAGTCTACAATATTTTTTTCTACTTGCTGTGCTAATTCACGAGTGGGAGTGAGTATTAATGCTCGTACTCGTTTACCGCGTAAATCTTCACCTTGTTGGCTGATTTTTTCCAAGATAGGTAACACAAAGCTGGCCGTTTTACCGGTACCTGTTTGCGCAGCGCCCATTACATTCTTACCGGCTAATACCAAGGGGATTGCTTGCTGTTGAATAGGGCTTGGAGTTTGGTATTTTAGCTCTGCTAAAGCGTGCAAAATTGGCGTGCTTAATCCGAGTTTGGAAAATGGCATGATAGTTCTCAGGTCAACAAAGAAGGCTGTTGCTATTATAGTGGCTAGCAACACAAATTAATAAGGCGCGCAGTGTAACACGTAAGCCTGTGTAAGCTAGTCTAGTGATTGGCGGTCTGTTGTACTGTTAACAGCACTAAATGAAGAGGCCTAAATGATTTCTTGCCAAGATTATGACTATATCGAAATAGTATGCATGTATCATTTTCCTATAAGGATCGAGCTTGTAATCGGCGAGACGATTCAAGGTAAAGCCTTGGATACACAAAGAAATACAGAACAAGAGGAATGTATAAAAGTATTGGTAGGCGAAGATGAGCGCTTAATAAACTTAAGCTCGATTAAACGTTTAACAGTACTCATGGATAACCCACACTTTCATGCCGTTGAGTTCAATTGATTTGGCTATGTCACTATTGTTTTGACGTAAAAAAGACGAGCACGCTCGCCTTTTTAGTTAACCGAAACCTTATGTTACGCAGGCTGGCGTTGATGTAACCTTACGTTTAACATGCGCAGGGTCGCTTGAATACCGGCAAATACTTGGTTTGAGTTAACCCCACGAGTATGGAACTGCTTGGCGTCATCGGCCCATTGAATCACACATTCTGTTAAGGCATTTGCTTGACCACCTGGAGGAATACGTACTTCGTAATCAAGAAGTTCAGGCATGGTTAGATCAGCTTCAGAAAGCGGGTAGGCTAGCGCCTTCATAAAGGCATCAAACCCACCGTTGCCGTGGCCAGAGCTTTTGTAGACTTCATCACCAATCCGCAGACGAATATTGGCAGAGGATTCTAAATCTAAGCCGCTGGTGATCGAGCAGTTAAGTAACTCAATATGGGCGAAATCATTGCTTTCCATAATGTCGGCAATAATAAACGGCAAATCGTTAGGGGTAATAGTGGCTTTTTGGTCGCCTAATTTAACAATTTTATCCAACAGCTTTTTCTGGTTCTCTGGCGATATTTCTATCTCCATCGCTTCAAGGTTTTTAATGATTGAAGCTTTACCGGCCATTTTTCCTAAGGCATAACTGCGTTCGCGGCCAAAGCGCTCTGGGCTAAGCTCGGTAATATATAAACCGCCTTTTTGGTCACCGTCGGCATGAATACCAGCCGTTTGGGTAAACACATCGGCGCCTACAATAGGCGTATTGGCCGCTAAACGTTTGCCCGAAAAGCTCTCTACTAGCTTGGCAATATTGTGAATTTCTTTTTCATCAATATTAAGCTTAAAGCCAAGTTTATCTTTGAGCACAACCGATACTTCAGCTAGCGAGGCATTGCCCGCACGTTCACCTAAACAGTTCATGGTGCAATGCAATGCCGCCACACCGGCTTCTGCCGCTGCCATAGCATTTGCGGTGGCTAAACCATAATCGTTATGCGGGTGGAAATTAAACTTTATGTTTGGGAAGCGGCTAATCATATCGCTTAGGCTACTTGATACTTCTTTTGGTGCCATAACGCCCAGTGTATCGGGTAGCATAAAATGCTCAATGCCTAAGTCTTTCAGGGCTTCAACCAAGGCGTAAACGTAGTCAGGGCTGTTAGCATAGCCGTTTGACCAATCTTCTAAATACACATTTACACTCAAACCTTGGCGTTGTGCGTAGCTTACCGTTTGTTTAATGTCGGCAATGTGTTGTTCTAGCGTTTTACCCAGTTGGTTAGTGCAGTGATTAAGGCTGCCTTTGGTTAGTAGGTTGATGATCTTCGCGCCGGATTCAACAATCCAATCCACGCTTTTGGTGTGATCAACAAAACCTAAAATTTCAATTTGTTGTAAATGGCCAGCGCCTTTTGCCCAATCGGTAAGCTGCTGTACAGCTGATTTCTCGCCGTCTGATACACGAGCGGATGCCACTTCAATGCGATCAACTTTTAGAGATTGGAGTAGGGCTTTGCCTATGCTGACTTTTTCCTGAGGGAAATAAGACACACCTTGGGTTTGTTCGCCATCGCGAAGGGTAGTGTCCATGAGTTGTATTGAGCGGTTTTGCTCCATAAACCATGTCTCGCAGTTAAGAAAATTGCTAAAAGCAGGCGCAGCCTTAGCTGCGCCTAGCTACAACTAAGCGCTTGGCCACAACCAAGGTAGTTGTTGTTTGTGTTTCACTTCAAATTCGTCGATTTTATCTTCAAATTTCAAGGTCCAACCGATGTCATCAAGACCTTTAGATAAAGTCTCTTTGCGGAATGGGTCAACATCAAACGCAATTTTGTTACCCGCTGGGGTGTTAATTACTTGATTCTCTAAATCGATAGTAATTGAAATGCCTGGTGCAGCTTCTACTTCATCCATTAATGCTTGCAGTGTTTCTGCATCTACTTTAATTGGCAATATGCCATTTTTAAAGCAGTTGCTAAAGAAAATGTCAGCGTAACTGGTTGAAATAATAGTATTAAAACCGTAATCGGCAATTGACCATGGTGCGTGTTCACGTGAACTACCACAACCAAAGTTATCACCAGCGATTAGGATTTTTGCGCCTTTAAACTCAGGGCGGTTTAACTCAAACTCTGGATTGTCAGAACCGTCTTCTAGGTAACGCCAATCGTGGAATAAGTGGATACCAAAACCGGTGCGCTCAACTTTCTTCAAGAATTGCTTTGCAATGATTTGGTCTGTATCAACGTTACTGCGGTTCATTACCGCAGCAACAGAGTTGTGTTTTTCATATGGTTGCATCATTAACTCCAAAAATTTAACTCACATCGATTAACTCAATGTGTTTACATTATTTCCAATTACGTAAATCGACGAACTTACCTTCAACGGCTGCGGCTGCGGCCATTGCTGGTGATACAAGGTGGGTACGACCCCCTTTACCTTGACGTCCTTCGAAGTTTCGGTTTGAAGTTGAAGCACAACGTTGCTCAGGTTGAAGGTAATCACCATTCATGGCTAAACACATTGAACAACCTGGCTCACGCCATTCCCAACCCGCGTCAATGAAGATTTTATCTAAACCTTCTTTCTCGGCTTGTTCTTTTACTGGGTAAGACCCTGGTACAGCAATAGCTTGTACGCCTTGGGCAACTTTTTTGCCTTTGGTCATTTCAGCGGCTGCACGGAAGTCTTCGATGCGACCATTAGTACAAGAGCCTACGAATACCACATCAACTGGGAAATCTGTCATTTTCTTGCCAGCTTCTAGGCCCATGTAGTTAAGGGCGCTTTTAGCAGCGAGTGACTTAATTGAGTCTTCGATTTGAGCTGGATCTGGAATAGCTTGATCCACTGGAAGTACTTGCTCAGGCGAAGTGCCCCAAGTGATTTGCGGAGCGATGTCAGCGGCAGCTAATTCTACTACTGCGTCGTACTCTGCGCCTTCATCAGTGGTTAGTGATTCCCAGTAAGCAACGGCTTGCTCCCAGTACTCACCTTGAGGGGCAAATTCTTTGCCTTTCAAGAAATCATAGGTTTTTTGATCAGGAGCGATAAGGCCAGCACGTGCACCGCCTTCAATAGCCATGTTACATACGGTCATACGACCTTCCATGCTAAGGGCTTCAATAGCGCTACCGGCAAATTCGATAACATAACCAGTACCGCCTGCGGTACCAATTTTACCAATAATGGCTAGAACAATGTCTTTAGCAGTAGCGAATTCAGAAAGTTCGCCATCTACTTTCACCAGCATGGTTTTTGATTTTTGCTGTTGGATGGTCTGAGTAGCCATGATGTGCTCTACTTCAGAAGTACCAATACCAAAGGCTAGGGCGCCAAAGGCACCATGAGTAGCGGTATGGCTATCACCACAACATACCACCATACCTGGATGTACAAAGCCATGCTCAGGTACAACAATATGAATAACACCATTGTTGGCGTTGTTCATGTCGTAAAGGTTAATGCTGTTGTCGGCACAGTTTTGCGCCATCACTTCGATTTGTTTTTTGCCAATTGGGTCTGGCAAGCTTACGCGGTCGGCTGCTTTAGTTGGAACACAGTGGTCCATTGTAGCCAGAATGCTGTGTGGGTTACGAACCGGGCGATTAGCAATGCGTAAACCTTCGAAGGCTTGCGGGCTAGTTACTTCGTGCATGAGGTGACGATCAACAAAAAGGATAGATGCGCTACCTTTTGGTTCGTGGACTACATGCGCGTCCCAGATCTTTTCGTACATTGTTTTTTTCATGGCTTCCTTTACACCCTGTCTGTTGCTCTCACTCGCGTTGTTTTTATATCTCTGTCAAGCGTTAAGCGAATACGACTAACTTAAACTGTTTATTTTCTCTGTCTGCCAATTACGATTTTTAAGCTAAAAATAGCGCTTAAATAACCACAATTAAGACCCGACATCATAAAACAACATCACAGGTGCAGCAAGGGGCACGAGGGATTCATTGTTGATCTGGCGGCCAAGTTGATGTTTTGCCAAATGAAAGCGCTGTCAGTCATAAAAATCACAAATAATCATGCTTTGTTAGTGAAAACTTAAGTAGCTTTTGTTTTCATCATTCCAAATGGTTGAACGAGGTGTTTGCTCGCAGGGTGCGATGTACAAATACCATGGAGGTTGAATGAAAGGTTTTAAACTTGGTTTATTAAGTGCCGCGTTAGTTATGGCGGGCGGTTCGGCAAATTTGTCGGCGGCAATGATCAAAACCCCTTTGTACATGAATTATGCCGATAGCGGCGTAAATGTTGAGCAACGCTTAAAGTTTGCAGGAAAGAGTCGCTACAAGATTACGGTACCTCTAGAAAAAGGCATTTATAACTTCCAGGTGTCTGATGAAGGTCAACAATGTGGCCTACGTTACGGCCCCGCCGATGAAGCGAAAATGCGCTTTTCCAAACCTCAAGGCTTGAACGACTGCGCCGAAGACAAGTTCTTCGAGCTAAACATTCGTTTTGCTGGCAATTATGAGCTGATTTTAGATAACTCCGATGCCGATAAACCTACTTTACAAGTATCGCGTAAAGCCAAAGCGTCTACCTTCAAACGTAAACCTCCAGCCGTGGATTGTATTGCTTGGGATGGTCAACCGGTTACCGTTGACGTTAGCTCTACCTTTAGTAACGGCGAAACGGTAAAAGACTTCTATTCTGGTCAAACACAAAAAGTTACTAACGGCACTGTTACCATGCAACCAGACCCCGCAAGCGGCGGAGTATTGTTGCTAGAAGCGGCGGATGCTGAAGCCAGTGAGTTCTCGTGGGATAACGCCAGCGTTTATTTCATCATGACAGACCGTTTCAATAACGGTGATACTAGCAATGATTACCCGCTAAATCGTAAAGCCGACGGTAAACAAGAAATTGGCACCTTTCAAGGTGGCGACTTTAGCGGTATTACGGCCAAGTTAGATTACATTAAAGATTTAGGCATGAACGCCATTTGGGTTACCCCAATTGTTGAACAAATTCATGGCTTCATTGGCGGTGGTGAAAAGGGTAGTTTCCCATTCTATGGTTACCATGGTTATTGGGCTTTAGATTTTACCAAGATTGATCCAAACCTAGGCAGTGAAGAAGACTTTGGCCGCTTTGTAGATGAAGCGCATAAGCGTGGTATTCGAGTATTGGTAGACGTTGTAGTGAACCATGTTGGTTATCCTACAATGGATGATATGCAAACCTTTGGTATCAACGCTATGGCACCTGGCGCCCCAGTGCCTAAGCAGTGGACTGATTGGCAACCTGATTTCGAAAAAGGCCACAACTGGCATCGCTACAACAACTTTATTCGCTGGAGTTCTAGCGACTGGGCTGACAAATGGTGGGGACCAGATTGGGTTCGTAGTGGCATGGCTGGATATACTGCTCCTGGCGGCGATGATATCACTATGAATTTAGCTGGCTTGCCAGATCTAATCACCGAAAGCACTAAGCATGTAGGCTTGCCACCTATTCTAAAAAATAAGAAAGATACCAAAGCTGTTGAGCGTGAAGGTTATACGGTATTGGATTATTTGGTGGAGTGGCACACCAACTGGGTACGTGACTACGGTATTGATGGCTTTAGAGCAGATACCGTTAAACACGTAGAAGCCGAAGTATGGGGCAAGCTAAAAGACTCTGCGACAGAAGCGTTAGCTGAGTGGAAAAAAGAAAACCCTGAGAAAGCAATAGATGACAAACCGTTTTGGATGGTGGGTGAAGTATGGCACCACGGGGCTTACCGTGATTTCTACTTCGATAACGGCATGGATAGCTTAATTAACTTTGAATATGCAGGTGAAAGTGCTGCACTTAAAGGCTCTCAGTGTTTAGCGCAAAATGAGAAAATGTACGCGACTTATGCCAAAGACATAAACAGCGATCCTACGTTTAACTTGCTTACTTACATTAGTTCGCACGATACCAAGTTGTTCTATTCAAACTATGAAGATATTCCGCTACAAGCAGGAGCGGGTACAGCATTGTTGATGATGCCTGGTGGCGTGCAACTGTATTATGGTGATGAGAGTGGGCGACCACGTGGTCCGCAATCGGATGCATTTGATTCGCCGACTCGTTCATTTATGAATTGGGAACAAATTGATAAAGAAGCGGATCGCCAAGCTTTGGTTAAACACTGGCAAACAGTGGGTCAGTTCCGAGACCGTCACGTAGCGGTTGGAGCTGGTGAACACAACAAGATCAGTGACCAGCCCTATGCCTTTAGCCGCACTAAAGGCGACGACAAAGTCGTTGTTGTATTTGCGGGCATCAAGCAATAACAAATAAAAAATAAACGGTAATAGCAAAGCGACAGTATGGTTAGCCATACTGTCGCTTTTTCGTTTAGGGTTTGCCTACTGCTTTTCTAACGATTAATGCGCTTAAGCCCAGCAGTATTAGCCAAATTGAAGTTGGTTCAGGTACTTGGGCTGGTAGATTTTCGTCGCCACTAATGACGATATCGCGAAAAGCAAAAGCTTCGGCACCACTATTCTGCGCTGCGTTAAAATACAGGCTAAATACCGAGCCACTGCCATTAAGTGATTGTTCTAGTGTTTGGAACTGGTTATTTAAACGCTGGTTGTTAATAAGCAAAGGGTCGTTTAATACCTGCTGATTGCCATTGGCTAAACGGTAGCTTTGATCGGATTGCTCATCTACAACACTCGAAAACAATGTGCTTACTGGTGCTGCATCAATCGAGTAGGCAAAGCTGAATATGTCTGAAGATTCAAAGTCACCCATTGCTGCCATAGCAATAGAAATCGAGTTGAGGGTAAAACCCGCAATGTTGAAATGCCAAACTGCTTGAGCGCTGCCGCTTGGATTGTTTGGGTTAGCAACATCAGTAACACCAAAAAACGTATCGGCGTCATTTTGAGTATCAACAATGCCCAAGCTATCATTGGCAGTGGTTAAACTAGTGTCTAACAAACTATTTGGGATAGTGGCGCTTACTCCAACACGGTACTTCTTAAATCCGTCTTGCTCACTATTAAACTGCTGCTCGTAAGGGTTGCTGTGCTCAATAAGACCTTGGCTGTTGCTATTAAGCATATCGTAGGCAATTACTGAGGCGAAGCTGGGGCTACTTAGTAACAACAAGTAAGCAGGTAGAACAGTGTTGGTTTTAAGCATTTGGCATTCCTTTTAAAGTGAACACCAGCAATATCAATAATTAAGCCAGAAGCAATAAATTCATATTTATCAATGGGTCGCAAAGACTTCCTCAGATCTTTTTGTGTGAGTGTAAATTAAAGTGACACTTTTGTTACTAAGGTTTCTTTGCTTATTCATGATATTAAATAACATTTAACTCAATAGATGGGTATTTGCACGGCCTAAAGTTTTTCTATAAGAAAATTAAAGGCTTAATATAAAGGGTCATTATGCTGTAAAGAAATCTGACTACCTCCAATGAAATAACTGTAGATAAATTGAACTAAAGCTAAGGCTTAAACGTTCTAATAATGGTTAAAAGCGAGGATAACGTTTATGAAGAACTTACTAGCTTTACTCATGATTTGTTTTAGCGCTTATTCGCAAGCTTACCCTTTAGAACATAATTATTGGTCACATCGCAGTGTTTTATTTTTCGCTCCGCAACAAGACCAGTATGTGGAAAAATTTGAAGCGGAAGAACTACGCTATCGGTGCCAAATCAAAGAACGAGACATGGTGGTGTTGGTGGTGACCGAAGATGCTAAAGCCATATCTAGCGGCCATTTAGATGATGATGGGTTCGAATATCTACGTAATAAATACCAAGCCAGTCTGAAACAATATACTGCGGTGTTAGTGGGTAAAGATGGCCGAGAAAAATATCGCTGGGGGGCAGAAACTGATTGGCAAAAGATCTTTTCGATTATCGATGCGATGCCGATGCGTCAGCGAGAAATGCGGGATGCTCCTAGCGTGTGTTCAGCCTAAAAAAAGGGCCAAGTAGCGGAGCTACTTGGCCAAAAAAGGAATGCTAAGGTTTTATGAAACTAGAACTTGTATTTAACACCAATACGGGTTTTAAGTTGGCGTTGATCAGTTTTAGAGCTTACGCTTGAATTCCAAAATTCTACGTATGGACGCCATTTTTCAATTTGGTAACCAATGAAGATACCCGCATCCCAGTTGTCATCACCGTTGTTAAATTGTGCATCTTTAGCTTTACCAGCTTCTGCATCCCACTCGTACTCGTGGCTCTTCCAGTAGTTTGCTTCATAATCTAACTTAAGGTTAGGCATGCTTTTAACTTTGTAGCCACCGGTTAAAGTGATTTTAGATTTGTTCCACGTTTCACCATTCTCTTTACCATCAGCATATTGACGGATTTCGTAACGGTAACGAAGCGCGGTTTTTAAACCAAAGTCAGAGGTGTAACCTACACGAAATTGTGGTTTGTAGGTGATACGCTCAGAACCAAAAGTGATTGGCATACCAGGTTGGATGTACCACTTTTTGTTTAGTTTATGACGGTAGCCAAAATCAAATTCAGAGTCGCCACGTTGTAGGTTTTCTAAGAAGCCACCAGGAGTGCCATCTACTTTGTCACCGCTGAAGAATTTCATTTCTACGCTGTAGTACACTTTGCCTTGGTCACTAACTTTGGTTGAGTCACCAATCTTAATACGGCCAGCGTGGTCTTCTGATTCATGTTTGTACTCAGTACGGATATCAAGCTGTCCAGCGAACGCAGTACCGCTAAGGAATACAGCGGCAATGGCAATTGGTAACGCTTTCATTTTATTCATAATAAATTCCATTTCTATATTTGGGGGCTTATTGTTAAGCCTCGGTTTTATATTTAAGGAGTAGGGTTAAAATTATTTTCTTGGGTAGAGCAACTCTATGTCGCGTTCAGCCCAAATTTCTGCGAGGTTTTTCTTTACGGTGTATTTCGAGAAATCTCCTGATTTAGACAGAGCAAGCAAGCTTTCATCACTCATTCCTAAACCAGCTTTACGGTAAATAGGTATCATACGCATAGTGCGAGGCGTCTTTTTGTGTTGATAAGGCCATCCCTCGGCGTTGTCATGATATTGTGCAACTAAATCAATACCTTTCTTCAGCGAAGCGCCAGTAGTTGATTGATAGCTCCATAGGTCTATACCTATTTTTTCACCTACTTGAGCAACACCGGCTAATGCATCTAAATTAAAGTAGCTGTAGTGGTAAGAACGGGTTCGGCCTAATTCGTGAGGCTGAGTGCCGTCAGGCATAAACTGAGTATCAATTCTCATTTTGCCTTTTTCCACTATGTTCATTGCAACGGATTCTTTTCCTAGAAAGTACGAGATGCCAGCTACCTGCAAGTCGTACCAAGAACCATGGTTGTTTTCAGCGTAAGCTTCGCCTTTAGGGCCGCCACCTAATTCGCTGGTGAGCAACCAGTTTAAGTACTCGCTATACCATTGGTTGATGCCTTTTTCATCGGCTTCTGTCCAATTAGGTGAGGTAGATACCATTGCAACGGCATCTAACATTCGGTCAGCAAATGAACGTGAATCGATTAAACCACTACGGCGACCGTCAGCACGGCCAGGAACACCTTGTGCGAAGTTCATATTCGGGTTCATACGTGTTTCAGGATTTAAGAACCAAGTTCGAATATAGTCGATAGCGGTTTCAGCATATTTCTCGTCTTGGCTAAAGTAATAAGCAATTGCCAAGGCGCGAACTGAACGGGTAAATTTACCTAGGCGTTTTGAATCGGTTTCGCTGGTCTTAGACGCAGGGTTAACTTTGCCATCGTGGCGGATCCACGGTAGTCCATCGGCTTTATTTTTATCAGGCCACCAATATGGACTAATACTTAAGTAATCGTTTTTGTCACCACTTGGCGGTGTCATGCCTTTATCGGTTACAGAAAAGGGGCCTGCTTTTGTCGCGTAACCCGCTTCTTCTAATAAGCGCTCATAACTCAGCTTCATAGACGCAGGTGCCGCATCAGAATGAAGTAAAGCACGGTTCTCTTTAAGAACACTTTCGTTCACAAATACAAATTCAGCTGCTAAAGCTGAAGAGCTAAAAGCAAAACAAACTGCAAGTGCCAGAGGCTTATAATTCGTCATCATCAATCCTTATGGGTGACTTCGATTACTGTATTAATGTAATACAAATATGCTATTGCGATTTGCGATAGTTATCTGTGAACCTGATCAGGTTATTAAATATTCTTGTATGATTAATAGTAGAAAGGTCAAAAAGTGTGGACTTGATAGAGAAAATTGTAAAAAACTGTGAGCTTTTCGCAGTAATTACTCAATTGGCGGTGTTTATTTGAGCAGCTATGTGAAGCCCTTAAGCTTTGTGCTTTACATTATTGAGTAAAATGTTATTTGGCGTTGATTGTCGTTTTCATTTTCAGTGTCTATCACGATCAAACCCTTGAATCCAGACGAGTTAGCATAAAATGTGAGGCGATGAAAAGTATAGCGACTTAAGTAAATAACTGATTTGCGTAAGTTCTTAGCTATTTAACGTAAGTTAAACTTAGTGCCGTCAACAATGTTAACTAAGCGATAAGTGATACAGCAAGGTCATTTAGCGGTTAAACAAAGTGAGAGGGATTAGTGTTAGGGAAGTGGAAGCTTTACTCTTTTACTCATGGTTGATTTTGGGCTCATTTTAATCTTAATTGTACGACATAACTTCATTTAGCTGAGTGTTCGCTAGATTAAAGCTTCACCAGCACTCTGAATTCTGAAAACGAAATAGAATAAATATAAAGCCTTGTATGAGAACAAGGCTTAGGAGAGCGTAATGGTAGAACTAAGTGTTTCTATTGGCTTAAAGGTAGCCAATCTACTTGTACACCGGCCTGGCTAAACATGTCTTCGCTGACTTTGATTTTGTCGCCCCAGCGAGATAAAAAATCTTCACTTTGTTCTGGGCAATGCACAGTACTAATGCCGGTTTGAATGATCTTGGCCGCGCAATTAGGGCAGGGGAAATGAGTGACCCAAATTTCGCAACCAGACAAATCGCGCTTTGCAAACAGAATGGCGTTCTCTTCGGCATGCAAGGTTTTAAGCAGTTTCATTTCTCTATTGTCGGTTTCTGCACTGTCTGAGATACCGTGGGGATAGCCATTAAATCCGAGAGAGACTATTCGGTTATTTTCGGTGATTACTGCACCTACCTGGGTAGAAGGGTCTTTACTCCAAGAACCTACCAGTTCAGCCATTTGAAAAAAGCGTTGTGCCCATTTAGAAACCATATTGCTTAACTCCTTTGTTAACGGGGCTATTGTGCGCAAGTTCCAATGTGCTTGCAAGTTATCATAAGGTAATGATTTCTCAACTAATCAAGGTGTAGTTTTAAGGTCTCTATGCCGTAAAGTTACTAATGGCCTGAGGTTTACCGTATAGCCACCCTTGGTGAAAACTTACGCCCTTCGAAATTAAGTATTCTGCTTGGGCCTTTGTTTCTACGCCTTCGGCGACCAACTGTAATTGTAAATTTAGTGCTAAATCTATGACTCCATTTAATACTTTTGCTTGCGGAGATTCAGTGCCAATGGCGACAACAAAACTACGATCAATTTTTAAGGTATCTAATGGTAGTTGTTGCAAGTATTGCAGACCCGCGTAACCCGTTCCAAAGTCATCAATCGCCAGTCTTACACCTTGCTGTTTAAGCTTTTGCAGTGACAGTTGAACCTGCGGTGAATCTATTTCGACCAATTCTGTTTCAGTGATTTCTAAGCAAAGGTTAGGGAAATCAGCATGTGCGGCTAACACTTGGCTAATAAATTTAGGGCTTTTTAAATGTTGCCCAGTGATATTAATGTTTACTTTAATCTTTGGGTATTTTGCCAACAAGGTGTGTAAATCACGTTTTAGATTTTCGATAACTTGTTCTGTTAGCGCCACCTGTAGTTGATAACGATCTACATCTGGCAAGAAGGAATCAGGGCTGCGGAGGCCGTCTACTGGGTGCATCCAGCGAACAAGCGCTTCTACAGCGACTAATTGATTATTTCGAGTATCAAAAATGGCTTGATAAAAATTTACGAACTCTCGATTCTTCAAGGCTACTTTTAAGCGTGATTTTTGACTCAAACGGCGGCTACGGTGCCGATATGCCAAAAAAGTCATGCTACACAGTAAACAAGCAAATAAGCTCACTTGCAGCAGACTTAAGCAATAAATACTTTTGTAGAGCTCGTGAATGGGTCGGCTTGAGATAAGCGATAAACCCGGTAGAGCTGGGAACACCTGGACGATATAGAAACGCTGTACCCCATCGTCAAATAGCCTAGCGCCAGAGGTTTTACTTTGTTGGAGAGGGAATAACTGGGTAGAGTTATGCAACGGCAGGCTGTAGTCTCCTATTTTGAATAGCGGCGATCCGGTTTTACTATCGCTTAAGGCTATGGAGTCACTGTGATGATTTGAATCCATTAAAAATGCACGAAAAACATCTAGAGGGATTGCGGCGTTTATTTCGCTTCCATCATGGCGGGTTTGGGCCACTATCATTGCTAGTTCTTCGGTGTAGTCTAGTACGGCAGGGCCAAAGTATCGAAGGGTGCTATCGCTAACTGGTTTAAGTACATCTAAAGGAGGGCTAACCGGGCCCCAGCTGCTGCAAGTGAGTTTACCAAATGGGCTGACTATGCCCATTTCAGCAATGTAAGAAATTCGAAAATGAGTTTTGCGTAAGGCGACTAAGGTTTCTTCAGAGCAGTGAGTATTAGCGCTGTCTAGAAGTGAAAATTGCTGAGCAATCGCATTTAAGTTATGGCTAATGTTATTGAAATTGGTTTGGTAATCGTGAATAAAGGCTTCGCGGCGTTGCTGCTTGTTGTTTTCAATTATCCAAACATAAGCTATCGCAATAGGTAGCAGGCTACACAGTAGTGCCAAAAGTGCAGGTTTAAAATGAAACCTTCTGATTATGCTGAGCATTTGTTGCCACCTTGAATGCAGAGTATTGCCATTACGCACGAAAATGCTCTCGCGCTTGGAAACAGACAATAATTTTGAGTGGCAAATTTACTGCATTTTTATGAAGGAATTGTTACAGAGAGGGCTAAGCAGAAGATTGAGAAACGAGTGCGTAAATAAAAGGCTACAATTGATGGTTTTGTAGCCTCTAGGGTTTACTTCATGGTAGCAATAAACTTATCTGACTCAGCTATCGCTTTGCTCATTTGCTGAATCACGTCAGCAACCTCTTGCTCTAAGCGTACGAATTCTTTGCCTACAGAGCCAATAGCTCGCGCATTTAGATTGTGTTTTAAATAAAGCTGATTGTCGTTTAAACGACTTAACACCGGCGCCATTTGTGATTCGGCTCGGCGCATTGCTTTTAGCATTGCTGCATAGCGCTTTTTAGTGTCGGCGAGTTGAGTTTCGCTTTCCGCTCTTAAGCTGGTTGATTGATATTGTTCCAGCTCGCCTTGCCATTCATCAAACAAGGCTTCGGCCACGCTATCAACTTCATCAATGCGCTCACTCACTAGTTCAGCAGCTGCTTTGGAATCTTTATATTGATCATTTACTTGGTCGTAAATAACTTCTAAATCACCGCCATCAAAATTGGTCAGCGTTTTAAGGTGTTCTAACGCAGAAGTAAATTGTTGCTGCGCATCTTGTTGGCTTTCTTGAGCGTCTTCAACTCGGTCGACCAAAATCTCACGTTTGTGATAACCCACTTTTTCCATGGCCGAGTAGTAAGTAGATTCACAGCCAACAAGGAAAATGAGCAACAAAAAGGGCGAGAGCAGTTTCATCGAGAACCTCCTGGAGAAAAGCGCGCAGCATCAATAATGGCCCAAATATGAACGATAACGGCAATAATCACCGGAAATACTACCAGCCACAGTGCGTAACCTGCAGCGGTAAAAATAAAGAATAGTATTGCTGGCAGTATACGCCCTTGCACCAATTGGCCAAGACCCGGGATAAAAAAACTACATATGGCGGCGAGTACATTGCCGGTAGAACCTTGTTCAGTCACAGCTCTTCCTTGAAACGAGATAAATAATCTAACTTATGTTGCCAGAGTATTTAATCGGGCGCGAGTTTAGTTAGCCATTTTTGCTGTAATGCTGTCCAGTGAGGCGAATAGGCTTAGTTTTGTCGTTGGCTTATTGATTGTCATCACTGATAATAAGCATCAGCTTTTTTGGGAAAAATCTTTTTTCTCATTTACTTAGACCACGGATATTGAATGAAATTTCTCCATACATCAGATTGGCATTTAGGCCGACAGTTGCACAATCAATCTTTGCTTGAGGATCAAGCCTTTGTATTGGAACAGATTGTGAGCTTGGCCAAGCAGCACGATGTTGATGCATTAATTGTTGCTGGAGATATCTTCGACCGCTCTGTTCCTCCTAGCCAAGCAGTAGCACTATTAGATGAAGTATTACACCAATTAGTTAATGAGTTGGCGATAAGCGTGATTATGATTGCGGGTAATCACGATGGCGCTCAACGCTTAGCTTTTGCTTCGCGGCATATGCAAAATTTACATATCGTAGGCCCCTTAAAGAATCAGATAAAACCTATCATGATTAAGTCTAAGGCTGGTGAAAACACAGCGTTTTATGGTTTACCTTATGCAGAGCCTGCAACGGTAAGAGAGGTATTTGATTGTGAGGTGTCAAGTCACCAGCAAGCCATGCAAGTGCTGCTTGAACAAGTCAGCGAGCACGATAGCCAAACAGCGAATAAGGTTGTTATCGCTCACTGTTTTTTAGATGGTGGGGATGAATCTGAATCTGAGCGGCCGCTCAGTATTGGCGGTGCAGACAAAATATCACCGAACTTATTTACTCCTTTTTCTTATGCTGCACTTGGCCATTTACATGGGCCTCAATACAAAGGTGAATCGCATGTGCGTTATTCTGGTTCGCCACTTAAATATTCGTTTAGCGAACAGCACCAAAACAAATCAATAACCTTGGTTGAACTGAATGGCGATGATTATCAATTTGAATTATTGCCCTTAAAACCCTTACGTGATGTACGCATTATTGAAGGAATGTTAGACGACGTTATTAATGCAGGCGCAACAGACATTAATAACAGCGATTATTTAATGGTAAGGCTACTTGATAAGTCCGCCATATTAGATGCAATGGGCAAATTAAGAGACGTATACCCCAATGTATTACATTTAGAACGTACCGGTTTAATGGCAGAGAATCAGCAGTTGGCTTTGCATCGTGAGCATGTACAAAAAGGTGAGTACGACATGTTTAGCGATTTCTTTTCTCAGGTATCGGGAGAAAACTTGAGTGACGAGCAACAAAGCTTGCTAAAAGCCACCATTGAATCACTCCACACTGGAGACCAATAATGCGCCCCATTAGCTTGCGCATGAGCGCTTTTGGTCCGTTTGCTGGCACCGAGTTTATTGACTTCTCTCAGCTAGGACGCAACCCGCTGTTTTTGCTTAACGGCCCCACTGGCGCCGGTAAAACCACCATTTTAGATGCGATGTGTTTTGCCTTGTACGGTAAAAGCACCGGAGATGAACGAGAAGCAGCACAAATGCGCTGTGATTTAGCCGATGAATCACTGCTTACCGAGGTGGTTTTTGAATTTGAACTTGGCCAACAGCGTTATCGTATTCGCCGCGTGCCTGATCAAGAACGGCTTAAAAAGTCTGGAGACGGAGTTACCAAGCAAAAACCAGAAGCGCAGTTGTCCAAAATAGCAGACGACGGCAGCGAAACCTTATTGGTACCGGCTAAAGTATCTGAAGCAAATAGCGAAATAGAAGCGCTAACGGGTTTAGACGCAGACCAGTTTCGCCAGGTGATGGTATTGCCTCAAGGCAAATTTAGGCAATTGCTAATGGCTGACTCTAAAGAGCGAGAGAAGATCTTTAGTCAGCTTTTTCAAACGCACATCTACAGAAAAATTGAAGACAGCTTAAAAAGCCAAGCTGCCAGTATTCGAACCGCCGCTGCTGAGCAGAAAAATATTCGCGAAGGTATATTGCATAGTGCTGATTTAAGCGAAGAACAGGATTTACAGGAAGAACTTGCAACGTTGGATGAAGCGCTTAACACTGCAAGCAATGATAAAGCGCAGTCAGACAAAGCGTACGATGAAGCGAGTAAGCAGTTTGAAGTAGCCAAGTTACTTAGCGCAGACTTTGAGCAGCAGGCTAGCTTAAAAGCATCTTTGGCTTTACTGACTAAACAAAAGCCTAGTATAGACAAGCAACAACTAAACTATGACCAAGCGAAGGCTGCTCGAGCAATAGAGCAATTTGACACAGATTATCGCGTTCGTTTTAACGAAGCTAAGCAAGCAAGCCTAGCGCAAACCCAAAGCGAAACCGAATTAAGCCAAGCCAAGCAAAGCTTGGACGATGCTGAGCAGTTGTTTAAGCAAGTTCCTGAGAAAGAAGCGCAGCTAAATGTTGCTCAGGATCAGCTTCGATCATTTCAAAGCTTTAAGCCTTTATTGGAAGAGCTAAATAAATTTAATGGCTTACATAAGGCTGAGCAGCAGAAGCTTGATCTGCAAGCTGAACAAGGTAAAGCGCTAAAGCAGCAGTTTAGTAATACCACTGAGCAAAAAGCCAAGCTGCTTCAACAGCAAAGTGAATTACGCCAGCAAGCTGATACTCAGGCCGCAAAGCAAAAGATTTTGGGCGTTGCAGAGCAAAGCGTAGAGCAAGGTAAGCAATTAGCTGCATTAAATAAGCAACTGGCCGAAAGCCAACAGGCCATAGAACAGTCAGCTGGGCAGGGCAAACGCTTACGAGAGCAACACCAACTTGCGGAACAATTTGCAAACCAAACAGAGTTTAATTGGCACCAAGGCCAAGCGGCCATTATGGCAAAACGTTTAAACCAGGGGGATGCGTGTCCTGTTTGTGGTAGCCAAGAGCATCCGCATTTGGCAGTAAGTGATGATGAACTGCCGAGCGAGGGTGACGTAAAATACGCGAGAGAAAGTGAGCAACAAGCTAAAGACAAATTAGTAGAAGCACGCCAGCAATACTCGGTGTTAAAAGCGCAATTATCTGAGTGGGAAGTTCAGCAACAAAGTTTACACCAGCAAATGGCCAGCAAGGCTAGTTTGTCGCTACCAGCGCTTACTGCTGAGTTGGAACAGGCGCAACAAGCCTTAGCTACTGCCCAGCAAGCGCATAAAAAAGTGGACGAACTGCAACAGCAGATTGAACAAACTATCCAAGCTGAGCAAGCACTGCAAAATAAAGTTGAACTTGCTAAAGACGCTTACCGAAACATTAAAGAGCAAATGGGTGTTTACCAAGCGCAGCATGAGCGAGCTGAGCAGAATCTACCTGAGCAATACCGAGAGCCTCAATTGCTGGAACAGGCAATTGAGCAGCAAAGTGCTAAAACTGAAAGTTTGAAACAAAACATAAGCACTGTTAATCAGGCTTATAATGCGGCAAGAGAAGCGTTAAGTGCAAAGCAATCGGGCGCTGCGGCTGCCAAGCAGAGCCTTAAGCTCGCTCAACAAACCTTAGGTGAAGCTAAAACTACTTTTAGTGAGCAGTTAGCCGGTTCGTGTTTTGATAATGAGGGGGCGTTTAACATAGCCCTTAACAGCTTAAGTGATGAAGAGTTCTCTGAGTTAGAAGCACTGTTGCTGTCATTTAATCAAAACCTGACTAAAACCACGGTTCTTTTTGAACAGGTCAAAGCTAAGCTCAAAGGTAAAAAACAACAAAATGTAGAAGCCCTAGAGCAAGCACTGGTAGGGCATTTAGCGCTGCGTAATCAACACGATGTTCAATGGAATAAACTAAACAGTAGGCAGCAGACTTTACAAGATATTCAACAAAAGCTGCTTGGTGCGGATAAAAATGCAAAGAGTTTGCAGGCAAAGTATAACGTTGTCGGCACCCTGGCTGATGTTGCAGACGGTAAAACCGGCAATAAAATCAGTTTGCAGCGCTTTGTATTAAGCGTGTTATTAGACGATGTATTGCTGCAAGCAAGTCAACGTTTACAGTTAATGAGTAAAGGGCGTTACCAGCTTATTCGTAAAGAACAACGGGCAAAAGGCAATAAAGCCTCTGGTTTAGAGCTAGAAGTCGAAGACAGTTACACCTCTAAAGTTCGCTCGGTAGCCACCTTAAGTGGCGGCGAAAGCTTTATGGCTGCGCTAGCCATGGCATTAGGTTTGTCAGACGTTGTTCAAGCTTATGCCGGTGGTATTAAGTTAGACACCTTGTTTATCGACGAAGGCTTTGGCAGCTTAGATCAGGAGTCGTTAGATCTAGCTATTCGCACCTTAATTGATTTACAAAGCTCAGGGCGAATGGTGGGCGTTATTTCTCATGTGGCTGAAATGAAAGAACAAATAACCAGCCGAATAGATGTATTAAAACAGAGTGGCGGTAGCACAACTCACATTGTTGTGCCTTAACAAAGTCATAAAAAAGGGTAGCTTACGCTACCCTTTTACATTGCTACTGACTCAAGCTACACGGTAATTATATTTTGTAGATGATTGCAAAGTAGTGACCGAATCCAGTGGTTTCTTGAAGTGGACCAGTAGGGTACAACTCAGCACCATCTTTCATGCCATATGTATCGTAAAAGTATTTAAGGCCGTAACCTGCTGAAAAGCGGTCTGAATGCCAGTAGATACCGTGGTAAGTTTGACCACCTGAGGTGGTGCGGTTTGCTTGGTCTGAATATCCGTCAGCACCAAACATATGATCCCAGTAACCCTGGTATGAAATAAAGCTATCATTTTCGAAGAAGTAAATTGGTTTGAACCAGTTGGTAGAAAACTGGTAACCATTCCATGAGCTTTCGTCATCGTTACCGAAGTTTTTTGCACTGTAACGAGCGTACAGGTTCATACCCATTTTGCCCAACCATGGCACATTTACGTCAGAACCAAGACCAATAAAATGCTCTTGTTGTTCTTGACCAAAGTTGTTTAAGTTGGCGATGTAAACTTCTTGAACTGGACCAAATGACAAGTCTTTACCTGTCACTGCATCTAACGAAAGACGAGGGGCAAATTTCATGAACATGCCACCCGTTTCATGTTTAGTGCTACTGCTGCTATTGGTGATGTCGAAAACATCAACGTAACCGTAGAAATCGAAGTAGCCAGAACGACCACCAAACTCCATTTCTAGGTAGGTATCTTTGTAGCCTTCATTAACATTGTGCGGCTTTTGATCGATGGTATGCATAAGGTTGAATTGCATCCATTTGTAATCGCCAGCATGTACGTCTTCTTTTGGTTCAACAGCGTTTGCTGAAAAAGATGACACGGCAAATAGTGCAGCGCTAATCAGTCCAAGTTTTTTCATTAGGGTAGTTCCTTGTTCACATTTAGGTGAATTACCGAGTGTGTTTTGTTTTGAGTACGGCGGGAATTCTATAGATGAAGGGAACTAAAGTTCAGAGATAGATCACAAAAAACTGCGCAGTAATTGCTCAATTAAATTATATTAACCCTATATGTGTATGGTTTTTGGCGTTAGATAAAAAAATAACTAAAATTTTATATAAAAATCAACATTGTTTTAGTTATGGGGTTTAGCGCTAAAAAGAGACGGCTTGTCCAAAGAAATATGAAATAGTGGCGGGTTATATAGATTTTTATTCTTTGGTGTTTTTAGATTTTTCGAGCTTGTGTTGATAGTCGTTACCAATAATCTCTAAAGCTTTTAATACCACCTCTGGTTCGATTTGGTTTTCTTCGAGTAATTGAATGAGATCAACGGCCAGCTGAACATGTTTGGGTGCGGAGGAAAGAGACATCAGTGACCTGCGGAAGACTATTGAGGGGAGAGGATAAATTAAGGCTTGAGTTAACGATTTAACTCAAGCCTTACTATTATTGCTGTTGGATTACCCAAATTTGAAATGCTTTACGGGTTGCAGCGTCTGAACGCTGATACCAAAACTGTAGCATTTGTAATTCAGTGTTATCACCACTAGGCATTACTACATCAGCTTCTGGAGCAGCAGCGGGCTCGTTACTAGCAACGGCAACTGTTGTTGCTACCACTGCTGTAGCCGCAACGGCACTATTAGTAGTGGATGTTGATGCTGTAGTTGTTGGCTTCGCCTTAGCGGTATTGCTAGCCGCAACCACTGTGCTGGTAGTGGCAACTGCTGCAGCCGTTGTGTTTGCTTGTGTTGCTTCAATGGCGGCGATTTCTTCTAGGTAATCACGAGAGAATTGCATACCTGACTTTAACGGTAAAACGTAGTGCGTAGAGTCAACCGAGCCACCATTTTTGCTTTTTAAACTAAACGTAGGCTTGTCTGCGAACTTCTTGGCCTTACTAATGCTACGTGGTTGTTTAGCGGATAAAACGATGTCTTGGTTTTCTTTAACATTTAGATTGATAACAATCGGTTGAGATTTAATGATTTCAGAATTGCTATTAGAGCCAACATTGTCACTGTAACGCACGACAATTTGATGTGGACCAGTGGTGAGGTCGGCGTCTGTTTTGCTTAAACTAAAAGTACCAGTTGACTGTTTATCTACATACATAATCTCGAAATGAGTCGGTGTAGAAAAGCTTGCGGCTAATGCATTGAAGCTGGCGATACAAGCAAATGTTAATGTTACAGTCTTCCCTAAGAATCGCATGAATTACTCCTTAAAGCGTGATTCTATCTGATTAATTTTCTGTTCTAGTTTCCAAGTGGTTTTCTGACACTCACCTAAGCGACTCTTTAGATTGAGGATCTCTGCGCTTAGTCTAGCAGTATCTGTCTTGAGATTACTACGATTAAGTACTTGGTTTTTTTCGGCAATTTTTTGCTCAAGTTGTTGCTCAAACTGTTTCTGTTGAGAAAGCTTCTCGTGTAGCTCAGAACGGTTGCCCGAACTCATTACTTTATCTAAGCGCTTTTGCCAGTTCTGAATGCGTTTTTGTTGAGGAATAGCTTGCTGTTTTGCTTGGCGATTTGCTTTAGATATTTTGCTTTGCAGCATAGCAAATTTACCCACAAACCTATCGCAATACAGTTGGAGTAATTCAAGGTCTTGGGTTTTTTCACTCAGCAGGTGGATTCGATTTAAGTCTTGCTCTAGTTCTGCTACGTAATCGCTAAACAAATCACTACGACAACTAAAGCGCTCATCTAATACTGCGGTTTTGGCGTAAGCGCTGCGCTCGCCTTGAATATCACGATGTTCGGCTTGCTGCTTTAAATGTAGCAGTTTTTGGCTTAGCGTTTGAAGCTCTAGCTGAACCATGCTTGCCACGCCAGTTTTCCGGCAATTACCATGACAACAGTAATGAACACCGGGCGAATAAATTTTGCGCCAAAATGGATGGCTGAATGGGCGCCTACCACTGCGCCAAGCATAATGCTTACGCCCATGGTTAAACCAATTGCCCAATTAACGTGACCTAAATAGACGAAGGTAATAAAAGAAACAAAGTTACTGGTAAAGTTCATCGCCTTGGCTAAACCAGACGATAACAATATGTTCATTTTGTAGAGTGCCATAGATGATACTGTCCAAAATGCACCAGTACCTGGGCCGGCCACACCATCATAAAATCCGAGGCTTAAGCCTTGCCCCACCATTTGCTTAGTAAGTTTTTTACTGGTTTTAGGTAGGACTGCTTGGCCATCTGCTTGTTTTCTATTTACTACGGTATAAACCGCTGTGGCCATAATCACTAAGGGCAGCAGTTTTTCTAACCATTGAGTACTTATAAAGTCGACGATAAAGGTGCCAAAAAACGCCCCAATTGCCGTAGCAACAAAGCTCCAAATCCAAAACACGGGATTAAACAATTGTTTTCTATAAAAAGTCCAAGCGGCGGTGCTAGAGCCAAAGCTAGCGGCTAGCTTATTAGTGCCTAAGGCTATATGTGGCGGTAGACCAATACTTAATAAGGCGGGAATAGTGAGTAGCCCGCCGCCACCTGCAATAGCATCAATAAAGCCTGCGGTTAGCCCTATGCCGATAATAAGCAGCAAAACAGAGGAGTCGAGTCCCAATTCCAACATTAACTATCACTTCTTTTATATGGGGGTAATGCAGCCAATAATTGGCTACCGTAGCGGCGCGAACTTAGCCGACTATCAAGCAGCACGATTCTACCTGAATCACTTTCTTTTCTCATTAACCTTCCACAGCTCTGGATGAGTTTTCTACTCGCGCTTGGCAATGTTAGCAACATAAAAGGATTTTGATTTCTACTTTCTAACAACTCCGCGTGGCTAGCCATAACCGGTTCTGTAGGAACCGCAAACGGTAAGCGAGCAATTAGGAGATCCGTTAATAGCTCACCCGGCAAATCGATACCCTCACTAAAGCCGATAGTTGCCAAAATAGTGCTGGTTTGATGCTGCTTTCTGCAATCACGGTGTTTAGCTAATAGTTGCTGGTTGGTGAGTTTACCCTGTACCCAAAGGTTGCTGATGTTGTGTTTTTCTAAGTGCTCTGCAACTAAATCAACTAAACGGTATGAGTTACACAGCACTAATACCCCCCCTTTATTTTGCTGTGCTGCTAAAACGTAATCAGCAACACTGCGAGCAAAATCTGGATGGTCTGGCTCAGGCAACCTGCTAGGTACTTGCAATTCTACTTGCTGATAATTAAAAGGAGAGGGCAGTTTTACTAATTGTTCAGAAGGCAACTTAGGTAAACCTACTTGATTTAAGTAATAGGAGAAATTGCCTAAGGCACTTAAGGTAGCCGACACCGCAATGACCGAGAATGCATCTTGCCAAAGCAACTGCTGAAGTACACCACCAATCTCGATGGGAGAGCTGCATAACAATAGTTCTTTTTCTTTTTGGCTAAACCAAAATGCAGTGTTTTTTTGATTATTTTCATTTGCGTAACTAAATAAAGTGTCGACCCACGACTCACTAAGGTGTTGCATAGGGCTTAATTGGCTAAGTAACGCTTCTGCTTGTGATGACTTTAATTGGTTGTCAGCCACACTTTCTTGAATCACACCAGCAAAGTGTTGCAGGCAACTACCAAGCTTATTGGCTTCTTTAAAGTAGTTACTTGCTAAATTGGTAATGGCAGTTGGTGTTTTGGCTAAAGGAAAACGCCAATGCCCACTTTGTTCAAAACTAGCTTTATTATCAATTGCGATATCTTTGAGCTTATTAAAGCATCGGCTAAGTTCAACGCAGGCTTCTTTTAGCTTGATACTTGTACCAGCAATGCTTGAAGGGTTAAGTACCGTTGCTAAATGCTTGTCTAACTCCTTGATGTTTTCTAGTTCTTTTAATGCATAACGTAAGCCTAGTTGATTGGCACTGGCTTCGCGGGCAATATCTGGGAATTGATGCGCTTCGTCTAATATATAGATGCAATCTTCGGCTGGCGGCAATATATGGCCACTACCTGCGTGTAAGTCAGCCAGCAGCAAACTGTGGTTGGCAACAATGACATCAGCCTTTTTCAAGCCTTTACGCGCTTTATGAAAAGGGCAACTGCGGTGCCTAGCTGACTGAACTGAACAACTTAAGCCGTCTACCACAACGTGTTGCCATATTTGCCAAGGGATTTGGGCTGGCCAAGTATCTCGGTCTCCGTCCCATTTGCCTTGTTGCAGCGCTACTGCCATGCGCTTCGCTAAATCGGCGTGTTTAGGCATTAAACCCTCCTCAGGAGAAATGGCTGCAACCAGTTTATGGGCGCAACAATAGCGCTGACGTCCCTTCGCTAAACAAAACTGAAACTCGCCATGCGCGGCTAAATGCACCAAGGGAATGTCACTGTCTATTAACTGTTGTTGCAACGCGACAGTAGCGGTAGAGATCACGACTTTCTTATTTAAGGCTCTTGCTAAAGGGATAGCGGCCAATAAATAAGCAAGAGATTTTCCTGTTCCTGTACCAGCTTCAGCTAAAAGTACCCGTTGTTTGCGATTTATATCTCCCGCAATTGTTTTGGCAATTTGAGCGATTAAAGCAGTTTGTGCAGATCTAGTAACAAATTCTGGATTTTGTTCCTGCAGGGTCTTATACCAATGGCGAATTCGTTTCTTGTTTTTTTCTGTTAACATGAATTCCTCAATGTTGTTAACAACTTATAACTACCTTTATGTTCTTTAGCTGAACATTATAGATTAGAGCCGCGGCATAAAACACTGCAAATAAATAAAATAATTGGTTTAAATACTGTTAGATGTAGATCACGTTTTTGTGTCTATTACATTCTTTTATCATGCTTGATTACAGATTGACCGCTGTAAAAGCACGTGTATACAGGGTTTTACGTGATTTTATAAAAGTTCAATTTTTTATTGCAAAAAAATTTCAGCTTGATAATGTATTGACCAGACAGTGAGAAATCACTGTCGCACAGGGAATTTAAGGAACAAGTGTTTAATTGCTAAGAAGGCACAGGAAAAATGAAAAAAACAATTCTAGCGGTAGCAATACCAGCTCTATTCGCAGCATCTGCACAAGCTGCAACTGTATATGACGCCGACGGCGTAACTGCTGAAGTTTATGGTCGTATGCAATTCGATATTACTGATCCAGGCGAAAAAGGTAAGTCAGACATTGACGGTGTTGGTTCTGCTCGCATGGGCTTTAAAGCTAAATCTGAAATCGCACCTGGCATTAAAGCCTTAGCTCGCGGTGAATGGCAAATTCAAGCTGAAAATAGCGCTAAAGGCTCAAACTTTGAATGTGAAGACGTAAGCGACACAAGCACTTGTAAAGTTAGCAGCAGCGACCCATTTGCCGCTCGTCACCTATACGCAGGCTTTGAGTTTGATGAAGGCGGCACTGTAGTATTTGGTCAAACTGATACAGCATTCTACCAAGCTGTAGCTGCAACCGATATCTTCAATACTTACGGTTACGAAGCTTATGATCTAATCGAAGACGGCCGTCAAGAAGGTCAAATCGTATATAACGGTGAGTTCGGTGGGTTTTATGTTGGGGCTTCTTACCAGTTCCGTGATGAAAACTTCACTGTTGATTTGGGTAACCCAAACAATGGTACTAGCGTAACTACTAACGCTAAACTTGATTCTGGTTATGCTGGTACCCTTGGCTACGCTTTTGATTTTGGCTTAGCTGCGTATGCTGGTTACCACGTAGAGAAGTTTGATGCTGGTGAAGACAAAAAGAACATGGCGCTTTCAGCTTCATACTCTTGGGAAGATCTTTACTTAGCTGGTGCTTACGTTACTACTGAACTTGGTGATGCCGAACTTAAAGGTTATGACCTAGTAGCATCTTACGATATCAATGCTGTTTCTCTATACACTGGTTATGCAGCTCAGAAAGCTGAAGGTTCAATTAGCGACCAAGGCGATACAGCTAAAGCATTCAAACTGGGTGCTGCTTACAAGTTCAACAGCAACATGAAAGCATGGGCTGAGTACTTGAATGATGGTCTTGAAGGTGCTGATGACCAATGGACTATCGCAGTACAATACAACTTCTAAGTTGATTGTTGTGATAAGCGCTTGTTAAGCGCTACACCATATAAAAGCTCGCTACGGCGAGCTTTTTTGTTTTTTTGTTTTCCTCTTTTTACACCTAGATTTTGTCTGTATTTCCTCACTCAGAGCTCTATTATTCATTTTGTGTATATCTGCTAGTTCTTGAATAGATAAACATTTTGTCAAACTCACTATTGCATTTTCAATAAACTATAAAAGTTCATAAAAACTTCAAAAAAATGTTGAATTCCCTCTCGATTTCAGCAAATATGTCGGCCGTGAGAAGGACTTCACTGCACAGGGAAACCATTCAAAGGATGTAACGAATGGGTCAAGGAAGAGATAAGTTATTAATCTCAAAATAGGCAGTGGAACATTGAAAAAGACAATTTTAGCAATCGCAATTCCAGCATTATTCACAGCTGGCGCAACTAACGCTCAAGAAATTTACAATGACGGCGAAAATTCATTCTCTATCGGTGGTCGCCTTAACCTTATGGTTGAGTCAGCAGACAACGGCGTAGAAGGCGAAGGCCGCGAAGCTCGTTCAGAAAACAACTCTTCACGCATTAACTTAAACTTTTCTCGCAAAATGAGCGAAAACGTTACTGCTCGCGCTACCATGGAATATGGTATCGATAACCCAAATGGCGACAGCGATGCTCCTTTCTTTAACCGTTTAGGTTTTGTAGCGTTTGACCACGCTGACTACGGTTCAATCTCTTACGGTAAGCAGTGGTCTACTTACTACACTGTTACTGGCGTAACCGATGTATTTTGGGTTTACGGCGGAACTGCTATGGGTATTTACGACGGTGGCCAAGGTGAAACTGGCGCTGGTCGTGCAAACGATGCCCTACAATACAACGGCAGCTTCGGTGGTGTTAACTTAAGCGGTCAATACCAATTTGCTGATGAAAACGAAGGCCGTAAAGACAGCTACTCTGGTGCAGTATCTTACGATTTCGACTTCGGTCTAAATGTTGGTGCTACTTACCACCAAATGAACCGTACTGATGCCAAAAAAGCTGATGTATCTAACGATGGCGACATTAAACTAACTGCATTAGCAGCTAGCTACAACCAAGGTCCTATCTACGCTGCTGTTTCTTACGGTGAGTTTAAAAACCACGTAGAGTTTGACGGCGCTACCGGCGTTTCAGGTAAAGCTATGGGCCATGAAGGTGTATTCGCTTACACCTTAGACATGGGTCTACAACTTTACACTGGTTGGAACTACCAAGAAGACAAGAACTCAGAAGCAGATCTAAAAACTGCTTTAGTAGGCGCAATGTACGATTGGAACAACGTTCTTTTGTACACTGAGTACCAAGACGAGACTGTTAAGTCTACTTCTGGTAACAAAACTGACGACAACCGCCTAGCGCTTGGTGTTCGTTACAACTTCTAATCTGGCTTAAAAGTCGATAGAAGTAAAAAGGCCACTGCAAGGTGGCCTTTTTGTATGTAGCTATTTATTGCTAAAGAGCAAAACTTTCACGACGTTTTGATAAGCGATGTTTATCACTACAGCGCTGGCAACGCTGTGTACTAGGATCACTTGCCAATCTGTCTAACTCAATAACTTCTTCACAGTCACTGCATAGCCCGTATAAACCTAGGTCGATTTGGCAAAGCGCGGCATCAACTCGCTTAAGCTGTTTAAGTTGAGCATTTAATTCTGAATACTGTAGCTTTAACGCTTGATCAATGAGTTGCTCATTACTCAGTGATTGCAGCTTACCGGCGGTTAACTTTAAGCTGGCTTTTTCAGAGGCAGTTAAAAATGAGATGATTTCAGACTTTAACTGCTCTAATTGCTGCGTAAGTCGCAACTGATAATCTGTAAATTCCACATTCAAGCCCAATTAAAAAGTGAATATGCAGTATAAACAGCAGAATAAGCCTTGAGATATGATGTGAATCAAAAGCCTCTCCCTATAGCGCTATATGTCTACATTTATTAGGGTTTTGTTGATCTGATGCAGAAAATGATTAAATTTTGTGACAAAACATAAAATGGATATTTGGCTTACGCTAATTCGCTTGTTGTAAGCGAATGGTATTAATAATTGTCGGGGTGTCTTTGTATATACGGATAGAGCGAAATAATTCATCAGCTTCAGAATAGTAGCCAGAGAGGTACCTAAGCCATTGTTTTACTCGGCTTTGATAGTATTTTGATTTTTCGCTATTTATTTCATGTTGCGAATAACGAATAAGCAGCTCAATCACCGCTTCCCAAGATAATGGGTCTTCTTCTCCGCGAACCACTTTGGCTAAGTTAGGAATGGTAAGCGCGCCACGGCCAATCATTACGTCATCACAACCACTCGTTTCTTGACATTGTAAGTAGTTTTCTCGGTTCCACACTTCACCATTAGCAATAATGGGTATCGAAAATTGCTCTTTTACTTTTTTAATGTAATGCCAATGGGCAGGGGCTTTGTAGCCATCTAACTTGGTTCGGGCATGAATGGTAAGTTCATCTGCTCCAGCTTCTTGAACAGCTTGAACAATATCAAAGCAATCTTCTTTGTTTTCCCAGCCTAAACGGATTTTGGCAGAAACAGTATGTTGTTTTGGTACTGCTTGGCGAACCGCGCTTATTACCTCAAAGATGGATTGAGGGGCTTTGAGCATAGATGCACCACCGCAGCTGCCGGTAACCGTATTACTTGGGCAGCCAAAGTTTAAATCTAGGCCATGCGAGCCTAATTCGATAGCGCGAACCGCATTTGCTGCCATTGGGCTAGGGTGTTGGCCAAGTAGCTGCACCCGCACAGGAGTGGTGTTATCAATGAAGCCGCCTTCATATAACTCAGGACAGTACTTATAAAAAACTTTATCTGGTAGGGCAACGTTAGTCACACGAATAAACTCGGTTACGCACCAATCGTATCCGCCACAACTGGACAAGAGCTGTCGCATTGAAGCATCGGCAACACCTTCCATTGGGGCTAAAACTACGCGCATAACTTACCTACCTAAAAAAGGGCGTTATTCTAACGGTTTGGCATATAGCAAGCCAGTGAAATTAACCATCTCACTAAGCAACCCGCGCTTTAGTTCGAATAGCTTTATCCTTTCTTTTCATGGGTATTTGTAGCAAACGGAGTCGCGTATAATTGATTTAGATCAATGTTGATTGGAATTAGTTTTAGGGTATTTTTGAAATGGACCACGAGTTTAAAGAAAGTTATAACGTATTATATTTCCTAGGTTTTATAGTGGCTCTACTGATCCCAACCTTACCATTGAGTTTGTCTTTACTTAAAATTTTAGCTTAAATTTTGTATTGTTTTGCAGGAAGCTCTACGTTGCTTTATGGCTGCAAACTGAGATAATTAAAGATTGTAAATAGCGCCCACCTTTATGGGCGTTTTTTTTGGACAATGGAAGCCGGTATGAGCAGCTCAAACCTCGAATATATTAAAAGCGCAATCAAAACTATCCCTAACTATCCTAAAGAAGGCATTTTGTTTAGAGATGTTACCAGCTTAATTGAAGACCCAAAGGCTTTTGCTTTAGTTATTCATGAATGGCAGCAGCGTTTTGAAGACTTAGGTATTACCAAAATTGTTGGTACCGAAGCGCGCGGATTTATATTCGGAGCGCCTTTAGCCCTAGCTTTGGGTGTGGGTTTTGTTCCGGTGCGTAAACCTGGCAAATTACCTCGTGAAGTGATTGGCGAAAGCTATGAGCTTGAATACGGCATGGACACACTTGAGATCCATACCGATGCGATTGAGCCCGGTGATAAAGTGTTGTTGGTTGATGATCTCATTGCCACTGGCGGTACCGCAGAAGCCTCGGTTAAGCTGATTCGTAAACTTGGTGGGCAGATAAATTATGCGGCCTTTGTGATAAACTTAGTAGACTTACCAGGCGCACAAAAGCTAACCACATTGGGCGTTGAATCTAGCTATTTAGTTGAGTTTGAAGGCGAATAGGACAAGCATATTTAATGAGTTATCAAGCCCTAGCAAGAAAATGGCGACCAAGAACATTCCAACAGGTAGTTGCCCAGCAACACGTGTTGGCAGGCTTGATTAATTCTCTTGATCAACAACGACTGCACCACGCTTATTTGTTTAGCGGTACGCGCGGTGTTGGCAAAACAACCATCGCACGTTTATTTGCTAAGAGCTTAAACTGCGAAGTTGGGGTATCGTCTCAGCCCTGCGGAAAGTGCAGTAATTGTATTGAAGTAGATCAAGGTAACTTTGTTGATTTATTGGAAATAGATGCTGCGTCTCGCACTAAAGTAGAAGATACCCGCGAGTTACTCGACAATGTGCAATATAGCCCTGCCAAGGGGCGTTATAAAGTCTACCTAATTGATGAAGTGCACATGCTGTCTCGCCACAGTTTTAATGCCTTGCTTAAAACTCTGGAAGAACCGCCAGAACACGTGAAGTTTTTGTTGGCCACTACCGATCCTCAAAAGCTTCCGGTTACTGTGTTATCTCGCTGTTTACAGTTTCAGCTCAAAGCCTTAAGTGAAGAGCAAATTGCTCATCAGCTAGCGCATATCCTCGATGCAGAGCAACGTCAGTATCAACCCGCTGGGCTTAACGCACTTGCCCATGCTGCAGACGGCAGTATGCGAGACGCTTTGAGTTTAACTGACCAAGCTTTAGCCTTATCTAATCAGCAAGTTGATTACCAACAAGTATTAGATATGTTAGGCGTGCTTGATCCCCATCAATTACGCCAATTGTTGTGTCATGTCGCAGCAGGTCAAACTGAATCAGTTTTTAGCAAAATATCTGAGTTAGCCACTATGGCACCAGACTACGAGCAACTGCATCAGCAACTGGCTGAAATTATTCATAAAGTGTGCATGGCGCAAGTGTTGCCTGCTAGTCAAAATGACGAAACCATACAGATGTTAGCCGAGCAATTAGATGCGCAACTACTGCAGTTGCTTTATCAGATTGTCATTACCGGTAAACGTGATTTTGCTTATGCGCCTAGCCCACGTGGCGGCTTTGAAATGACAGTGTTACGCATGTTGGCGTTTCAACCTGCAGAGCAGGTAGAGCAACTCTCGCCAGAGCCGCAAACAACTGCCACTCCGTCTAATGCTGAATTAGCTGACAACAGCTTGGTAAAAGAACAGCAAGAGATAATTGAGCAAGCGCAGCAACAAGGTTATCAAGTTGATGCCGCGCCTGTAAAAACAGCTGCACCTGCATCAACACCGCCATCGCAAACAAAAGATGAGCGAGTCGTGCAGCGTGAGCAAAGCATTGCAAAGCTAAAAAACCAACTGCGGGGCAATGAGCCAGCAGACGATGTAAAACCCGCCGTATCGGTTCATGATCAAGATAAGCAGGTTCCAGTGGCTAAATCACAAGCTGTTGCTCCTATTGCTGAGTTAGTTCAACAGCCAAGCGAACCTGCGGTTGCCATTGAACAACGTTTACCAGCATCCGAAGCTGCTGCTTCACATCCAGTGGAGCCGAATGAGCAAAGGTTTGATCAAACTACGCCACCGACTCCTGCCGCGCCGACCAACGAAACGAGTGCCTCGGTAGATGATAGCTATTATGCGCATTTAGCAGAGATGGGCGGAGGCTATGATGAAGAACCTAATTACGCGGCGGATTATCAAACGCAAGATATGCATTCTGCTGTTCCCGCATCGTCAGCATCACCTTCAATTTCTAGTCTTAGCCCTGAGGTCAGTAGTGCTCCGGCCAAAGAGGATACAGCCTCATTATTGCAGTTACGAAGCCAATTAAGAGCGCGAGGAAAAAGCGAAAAAAAGTCTGAAGAGGCTAGCGCCTCAAACAGCAAAAACAGCACTTTAGCTCCAGCGGCAAAAACGACCAATCATGTTGGGCAGCAGGTTAGCTCGAACAATAAGGCGCTTACACCTCCGCTTGCAGAGGTTTTAGCGCCGGCAGCACCAGCGCCATTTCAGTCATCAGTGACCGATCATGATGAGAGATGGGCTGAAATGGTTAAGCATATGGACTTAGGCCCAATTGCTCGGCAAATTGCTATTAACTCCTTGTATCAACTTGCCGGTAGCACCGTAAAATTGTTACTTAAGCCTGATTTGTCTCACTTGCCTAAACCCAGTTCTGTAGAAGAATTGAAGCAACAGCTTAGTCATTGCCTACAGTTTAGTGCGGAATTAGATATTACGGTTGGTGAAGATTCAAACAGTAATACGCCGCTAGAGCTTGCTCAGTTACTTCATCAAAAAAATACCGAAGCAGCACGTGAGCGCTTATTGGAAGACCCCAATATTCAAGCGTTGCAACAACGCTTTGGTGCAGAATTAGATCACGACAGTGTGAAATACCACTGAACAACTTGATTTTCGACATTAATATCGATGTAATGTCGCTGTTATAACTAATAGAAGAGAAGAGAATAGTTATGTTTAAAGGCGGAATGGGTAACCTAATGAAGCAAGCGCAGCAGATGCAGGATAAAATGCAGCGCGCTCAAGAAGAAATCGCCAAAATGGAAGTTACTGGTGAGTCAGGTGCAGGCCTGGTTAAAGTTGTTATGCTAGGTAACCACAATGTACGTCGCGTTGAGCTAGATGAAAGCTTAATGGAAGATGACAAAGACATGATTGAAGATTTACTTGCCGCTGCTGTTAACGATGCGGTGCGTCGTGTAGAAGAAGCCAGTAAAGAGAAGATGGGTGACGTAACCGGCGGTATGCAAATGCCTCCAGGTATGAAAATGCCTTTCTAAATTGGCTTCAACTAGCTGATTGATTAGGCCGCGTTGCGGCCTTTTTTGTGCAACACTGATATTGCACGGTTTATTTTGTAACGGGTATTAATATGAAAGTATGTGGCGTAGAAATAAAAAGTAATGAAGTAATAATAAGCTTATTGAGTTTAGAAGATGGCTTGTTTCAAATACCCGATTGCCGCGTGCGTCGTTTAACCCTTAGCGATATTAATAGCACTCAGCATTTACGCGATTTTCAATTTGCTTTTGCTAAGTTAATGAGTGACTACAAAGTTGAAAAAGTGGCGATTAAACAACGCCCAATGAAAGGTAAGTTTGCGGGTGGGGCTGTGGGCTTCAAACTTGAAGCTGCCATTGAAGTGATCGCCGATCTTAATGTTCAGTTGATCTCAGCGCCTTATTCTAAGCAAGTACTTAAAGACAACCCTATGCCTGTAGAATTCTCAGCTACTGGTCTTAAAGCTTTTCAAGAGGTGTCTTTTACCGCCGCTTATGTAGCTTGTATGTCTGAGTAGTATTTTACTGAAATATAAAAAAACCGATGCCATGGCATCGGTTTTTTGCTTTTAAACTCAGTTAACCAAGCCTAAAAGTGATTAGTACGCTTCGTTGTGCACTGATAGTACTGCACGGCCTGAAGGATCAGCGTTGTTAGCGAAGCTCGCATCCCAAGCAATTGCTTCAGGTGTAGAACAAGCTACAGACTTACCGTGTGGCACACATTCTGCCGCAGAGTCCTGCGGGAAGTGTTCTTCGAACATGCTACGGTAGTAGTAAGCTTCTTTAGTATCTGGGGTATTAATTGGGAAACGGAATGCCGCATTTGCCAATTCTTGATCAGATACTTCAAGCTCTACAAGTTCTTTAAGGCTGTCAATCCACGAGTAACCTACACCATCAGAGAATTGCTCTTTTTGGCGCCATGCTACTTCTGCTGGTAAGTAACCTTCAAAAGCTTCACGAAGGATGTGTTTTTCAATCTTGTCGCCAGCACACATTTTAGCTTCTGGGTTAATTCGCATTGCTACATCCATAAACTCTTTGTCTAGGAATGGAACACGGCCTTCAATACCCCAAGCGGCAAGTGATTTGTTAGCACGATTACAATCGAACATGTGTAGCTTTTCTAGCTTACGCAGTGTTTCTTCATGGAACTCTTTAGCATTAGGCGCTTTGTGGAAGTACAAGTAGCCGCCAAAGATTTCATCGGCGCCTTCGCCTGACAATACCATTTTAATGCCCATAGCCTTAATTTTACGCGCCATTAAGTACATTGGGGTAGAAGCACGAATAGTTGTTACATCGTAGGTTTCTAGGTAATAGATAACGTCTTTAATCGCATCAATACCTTCTTGAACCGTGAAGTGAATTTCGTGGTGAACTGTGCCTAAGTGCTTAGCAACTTTTTGCGCAGCAATTAGGTCTGGTGAGCCCACTAGGCCAACGGCAAATGAGTGCAGTTGCGGCCACCAAGCTTCAGAATTGTCGTTATCTTCAATTCGCTTGTCTGCGTACATTTTAGTAATCGCAGAAATAACTGAAGAATCTAAACCGCCAGATAGTAATACGCCGTATGGTACATCACACATTAGTTGACGCTTAACAGCGGCTTCTAAGGCTAATTTTAAATCTTCTACGCTAGCATCGTTGTTTTCAACCGCGCTGTAATCCATCCAATCGCGCTTGTAGTATTTAACTGGCTCGCCAGCTTTACTCCACAAGTAATGACCTGGAGGGAATTCACTAACGGTTTTACAAATTGGCGTTAGTGCTTTCATCTCAGAGGCAACATAAAAGTTACCGTGCTCGTCGTAACCGGTGTACAGCGGGATAATACCAATGTGGTCACGGCCAATTAAGTAAGCATCTTCTTCTGAATCGTACAAACAAAAGCCAAAGATTCCGTTTAGGTCATCTAAAAATTCAATGCCTTTTTCTTTGTACAAAGCCAAAATGATTTCACAGTCTGATTCAGTCTGGAATTCAAAATCAACATTAAGCTCAGCTTTAAGATCTTTGTGGTTGTAGATCTCGCCATTTACAGCAAGAGCGTGAGTTTTCTCGGGATTATAAAGAGGTTGTGCGCCGGTATTTACGTCTACGATAGATAAACGCTCATGCACTAAGATGGCATTTTTTGAAGTGTAAATACCTGACCAATCCGGGCCACGGTGGCGTAAACGCTTTGACATCTCAAGTGCTTGCTTACGCAGCACACTGAGGTCAGATTTAATGTCTAGAACTCCAAATATGGAACACATACTCTTCCCTTAACTACTTTGTGTTTACTCGTGAACAAATGGTACTTCGCCATTTGTCCAAATATTGCTTTCAATTTGCCAAGATCAGAAATTATTGCAAGCCCTGATTGAGATTTTTTGCTAAAAAAAGCCAGAAAACTAATAAAATTTAACAAACTGGCTATTTTTATAAGTCTTTTCGCAAATATTCAGCTTTATTTCTGTGGTTTATTGTTTTCAATGAGCTGATTATGAACATGGTCAGCAAAACCTGCACCGGCTTCATTATATAAGTTAAATACTTCGTCAGCCCCTAGGCGCTTTAACTTCTCTGCGTCGTCGGCAAATTGTGCAATGGCTGCAATTTTTGCGTTAAACGAGCCTTTTTGAAGTTGTTTTAGTGCGTACTGATTACCATGGTGATGGGGCATGGCTAAAAGCACTAATTTTAAATCTTTAGAGGGGGCCAGTTTTTCCCAAAAATCAGAGTCCGTTGCATCGCCTTGAATGACGGCGCGACCACTTTCTATTTGGTGCTGAATCTTTTCTAAATCAGTATCAATACCAATCACTAGGTCAGGGTAGTACTGCTGCAACATGTCATAAGCACCTTCACCAATACGCCCCATGCCCAGTATAACTACCTGCATTTGGCCAAGCTCTATCGGTTGGTCTTCCAGATGTAATTTAGAGCGTTGTAAACGCTTAAGAGAAGGGCGAATAAACTGATAGATAATATCGGCATTTTTGTGAATAGGTGCGGATACCAAAAAGCTAATACTAACCGCCATCGCTAGTGTGGCCATCCAAGAGGCATCAACCCATTGCAGTTGAACCGCCACCGCGGTGACAATCAAACCAAATTCACTGTAGTTGGCTAAACTCATTGCCCCTAAAAATGCAGTGCGAGAGCGCAATCTAAACCGCATTAAATAGAGTAAGTAGAACCCAGATTTAATCACCAAAATACCCACAAAGAATAATGCGATATATATTGATTCCACACTCAATTCGCTGGAAAGGCCAATTGATAAGAAGAAGGCTACGAGGAATAGTTCTTTGAAGCTAAACAGCGCTTTTGCCATACCACTAGCAGCAGGGTGGCCAGCCAGTAACATACCAATAATAAGAGCGCCTAAATCAGCCTTTAAACCCACTAAGTCAAATAATTGAGCGCCTAATACAAAGGTGAGGAAAAAGCCGAGTACTAGCTGTAACTCACCGTGCCCCACTCGATTAAGTAAACGATACAGCACTGGGCGAAGCGGCAACAGTAGCAATAAGAAAGGCGCATACATGGTTGGTAGTTTGCCGGTGGTGGCGGCTAAAAATACTACTGCGAAGATATCTTGCATGATCAATATACCAATGGCCACACGACCATAAAGTGCATTCATCTCACTCTTATCTTCTAATACTTTTACCGCAAACACGGTACTGGAAAAGCATAGAGCGAAAGACAAAACCACAATGCCTGTGCTTGATAGCTCGCCAATGCTACTAATACCAAACCATTTAACCGCAGATAAGGCACCTACAAACAGCAGCATATTGGTTGCCATATGTGCGGTAGCTGTGCCCCATACTTCGCGCTTGAAGAGGGTTCTTACATCAAGTTTTAAACCCACTGTAAACAACAGCAGGGTGACCCCTAAATCGGCTGCAGTAGAAATTAGCTCGTTTTGCTCGAAACCAATTTCTCGCAGAATAAAGCCTGCAGCTAAAAAACCAATTAATGGGGGTAAGTGAGCCAAATGAGCGAGAAAGCCCGCCAAAAACGTCACTGTTATAAGTATAGAAATATCCATTTATCGTTAAATCTTTATTGTTATATTATGTCTATAGCGGCTACGTTGGGGAAAACATAGTTAGGTCTAAAGGGTACCATTTCAATGTCTGCTTCACTGCTCACACCAGATAACACCAATATCGTTTCCAAGCCTGCTTGAAAGCCCGCCAGAATATCGGTGCGTAAATTGTCGCCGATAATTAAGGTTTCTTCAGCATGTGCGCCAATTTTATTTAAGGCTGCTCTTACTATCCATGCACTTGGTTTACCTACAACAAAAGGTTGGCGACCTGTAATGCGCTCAATGGGCGCGCACAACGAGCCACAAGCGGGGCTCATATTGGGGCCATGTGTATCTGGGTTAGTGGCAATAAATTGGGCGCCTTGTGCAACAAACTTCGCGGCATGTTGAATCATGTTCCAGTTGTAGTTCTTGGTTTCGCCAACAACAACAAAGTCTGGGTTAATATCGGTAATGGTAAACCCTGCACTGTATAATTCATGAATGAGCGCACCTTCGCCAATCACATAGGCTTTATTACCTTCTTGACGCTTTAAGAAATCGGCAGTGGCCATGGCAGAAGTATAAAAACAACTCTCTGGGATATCTACGCCAGCAGTTTGAAAACGATTTTGTAAATCTTGCGGTGTTTGAGCGGGATAATTAGTTAAAATCACCAACTTAGTGTTATTGGCCAGTAAACGCTCGATAAATGCCTTGGCTCCGTCTATCAGTTGGTTGTCGTGTAGTAATACACCGTCAATGTCACAAATAACTGCTTTGCTCATTCTTTTTCCTTAGAACCAGTATTATCAGTAGTTCAGGGTACCGTAGTGTGGCTAAAAAGCGTTAGAGAAAAATAACCTTAGGGCAACAAATAGCTTATATTCTTTACTATCCAAGTAGTTGAAGGGGAAGCATTGATGATTAATCAGCAAGAGTTTATTAAAAAAATACCAAAGGTTGAGTTGCACCTTCACATAGAGGGCAGCCTAGAACCTGAACTCATGTTTAAGCTAGCTGCTCGAAACAAGATTGAGCTGCCTTACGCTTCGGTAGAAGCGCTCAAAGAAGCTTATCAATTTAACAATCTGCAAGAATTTCTCGACCTTTACTACCAAGGTGCGGAAGTGTTGCAAACTGAGCAAGATTTTTATGACCTTGCTTGGGCCTATTTTGAAATCTGTCATCGCGATAACGTGCTTCATACAGAAGTGTTTTTTGACCCTCAAACGCATACTGAGCGTGGCATTGCGATGGCTACGGTCATTAATGGCTTAACCCGTGCTAAACAGCAAGCTGAAAAACAATACGGTATTAGTTGCGAATACATCTTGTGTTTTTTGCGTCATTTGTCTGAAGCGTCTGCGATTCAAACCTTAGAAGCGGCAAAACCATTTTTGGCGCAAATCATCGGCGTTGGCTTAGATTCGAGTGAACAAGGGCATCCACCCGAGAAGTTTCAAAGAGTTTTTTCCATGGCCAAACAACTGGGGCTTAGGCGTGTCGCACACGCTGGAGAAGAGGGACCAGCGTCTAACGTAGCAAGCGCTTGGGAATTGTTAGATGTGAGCCGAATAGATCACGGCGTTCGTTGTTTAGAAGATGCAGCGTTAGTTAAACAGTTAGCTAGAGTTCAAATGCCTTTAACCGTTTGTCCTTTTAGTAACGTAAAACTAAATGTGGTGGAACACCTTAGCGACCACCCATTACCTAGTATGATTGCAAAAGGTTTAGCAGTGACGATTAACTCCGACGACCCGGCATATTTTGGCGGCTATCTGCTAGATAACTTGCAAGCGTGTAGCGAAACCTTTAACTGGGATAGGGTACAAATAGCTGCATTAAGTTACGCCGCTGTTACTGCTAGTTACGCCAGTGAAGTAAGAAAAAGTGAGTTAAGTCAACTAATTGACAACTGTTTAGCAGAGTTTAGTCAGTGAGCTTGTATTTTGTTGGGTGCTCGCGCCATAGTTAGTATTCAGCTGACCAATAAGGAGATTATCGATGTTTGTTGTGTTATTTCGTTGGAAGTTAAATGAAGAGCATATTCAGTCATTCAAAGAAGGGTGGTCGGAGATTATCCATTTTAACGTAGATAAGTGTGCTGCTTTAGGCTCGCGTTTGCATAAAGCCTCTGACGGGACATGGATTTCCTATTCACAATGGCCAAGTAAACAGCATTGGTTACGCTCTAAAGAATCTGAAACCATGGTTGTGGAAGCGCGAAATAAAATGCGCAAAGCCATTGTTTGGCAAGATGAACCGCTGTTGATGTCACCGCAGTTAGATCATTTTGTATCCAGCAGTTTAGATGCGACTAAATCTATTTTGTAGGCTCTGCCACTTAGTAAACTTGCTTTAGCGCTGTTGGCGAGTAAACTGACGCGCTGTTTCAACCATAAAAGGCTGTGTTGTTAGGCTATGTCTAAGTTTGAATCTCAAGCATTTTCTATTTCTTTTTCTAAAGCTTGGTTGGCCCCTAAACACTGGGGCACCTGGCTTGTGGGTGGCCTAATTGTTCTACTGGCTTTTGTTCCTGTTACTTTACGTGACCGATTGGCAGTAGTGATTGCCAACCGAATTTTTAATCTAAAAGCCTTAAAAAAACGCCGCGCTATCGCCGATACTAATCTTAAGTTGTGTTTCCCTGACATGAGCGCCACTGAGCGCGAGCAATTGATGCGCAAAAATATGCAAATATTTGCCCAGCTCATTTTAGGCGCGGGTGAAATGTCTGTTCGTTCTAAACGTTATTTACAAAACCGCATTGTGGTTGACGGTGAAGAGCACATTAAGGCCATTCTTGATAACAATGAAAACTTCATTATCTTGTTGCCGCACACCTACCCAGTGGATTTCTTAGGCACATACTTTTGTACCCGTGGTCACGACATGTGCACCATGTTCAAAAAAACAGGCGACCCTATCGTTGATTGGGCGATGGCCAAACAGCGGACCCGTTTTGGTGGGGTGATATTTGAGCGTAATGCCGGTATTAAAACACTGATTAAAGCTACTCGTGCTGGTTATGGTTGTATTTATTTGCCCGATGAAGACTTTGGTCCAGAAGCCAGTTTAATGACTCCGCTGTTCGAAACGACCAAGGCTACGCTGCCAGTGTTAGGGAAAATGACCAAGTTAAGCGGGGCGAAAGTGCTACCCATTTATGCTGGTTACGATAGTGAGCTGCATAAAGTAATACTCTATGTTCACCCTGCGATGGAAGGCTTTCCCAGTAACGACGTTGAGCATGACACTTTGCGTATGAATCAAGAAGTAGAGAAGTTGATTTCTCGCTCTCCTGAGCAGTATATGTGGACCTTAAAGCTGTTTCGTACCGTTGAAGGAAGTGACCAGCCGCGCTACTAAGCCGCGACTTGTCTATTAACTATTGGTAATTGCGCGACTTTTGTAGTTGCGCACTAAGGCCACAAAATCCTCAGGCTCTCGATCAAGAATATCTTGGTCGATCAATAAATCGTAACCGGTTAGTTCTCGTAGCTTCTTCATGCGATTGGCAAACATACCGGTTAGTCCGGTATAAATTTTCCCACTACTCGATTTAAAATAGTCATCTTCAATAAGATGGTCACTTACTTGGCTGTCTTGACAATGCTGACAGCTTTTTCGCAGCGATGCGAGTAAGGCTGCTCGTTGTTCTGTAAGCAAATGGGCAGACAATCGAGGGGATAAGCTATCAAGCAAGTAATCGGGTTCAGACAAACGTAAACCGATGTAATTCATGTCTTGCCAGTTTAGTCCGTCATGCAGGCGAGGAATGTCGATGCGTTGCAATTTGTCCCACGGCAAGCACCAGCCTCCGTAGCGATGGTGAAATTGCAGGTGGTCGTAACAAAGCACCACCGAGTAAACGGGCTGCATCCATTTTTCTACTCCAACCCTTATGCCTAGATAGGCGAGGAAAAATAGCACCGAAGCCACAATAGATACCAGTACAGCAGGTACATACAAGGTACTAATGCCTACTAAGGTGAGTAAAGAGCCGGCAAGTATTAAGGTTTTGGCGTTATTGCCGGCGCTGCTTTTAATCCATACTGACTTTGGCATGATGTTACCTCAATCAATTATCGCTGTGCTTAGTAATACGGACCGGACGCAGTAAACGTTCATTACAGCTGTCGCGATTTTGTTTAACTGTAACCTTAGCGCTATTTAGCCTTGGCAGCCTCTTTGGCTTTAAATACTGCCATTTGCTCTTCGGTGGCTGGCAGTTGGTGATGCTCTTTCCATTCAGAGTAAGGCATGCCGTATACTTTTTCGCGTGCTTGCTCGTAGTTTAAGTTTTCACCGTGTTCTTCGGCAGCGCTTACCATCCATTTTGCCAGGCAGTTTCGGCAAAAATCAGCCAAATTCATCAGTTCAATGTTTTGAACTTCTTTGTGTTGGTCTAAGTGTTCGAGTAAACGCTTAAAGGTTGCTGCTTCGATTGCTTGTTGCTTGTCCATGTTACATTCCTTATTCAAAGTGAATTTAGTGTAAATGGACAAAAGCAGCGAATCAACGCTGCTTTTATGTGGGTATTGAGGAGGGCTTAACCTTTGGTGAGTAGATTGTTCAGGTTAATAATCGCTGCGTTGGCACGAGACACATAATTTGCCATAACCAAAGAGTGATTAGCCATTAAGCCAAAACCGGTACCGTTTAGAATCATTGGGCTCCATACGGTTTCTTGAGTGGCTTCCAATTCGCGAACGATTTGGCGAACCGCAACCGTGGCATTTTTCTTTTCTAATACGCCTTTAAAGTCTACTTCCACGGCTTGGAAAAAATGTAATAACGCCCATGCTTCGCCGCGTGCTTCATAAAACACATCATCTATTTTCCACCACGATGTTTTCACCATCGATTCTGTTGGTGTAAAGGTAGACTGAGCAGCGCCTTCAGAGCCCACTAGGCTAGTATTGATTCGCTCTCGGCCAACCGACGCAGAAAGCTTTTGCGACATACTACCAAGGCGAGATTGCACTTCGCCTAACCACGTCACTAAGTTGTCGGCACGGGCGTAAAACTGGGCATTAGGGTCAGTGGGGTCGGCCAACTGCGTGCGATAAATCAATAGGGCGTCTATTGCATCTTGGTATTCCCGCTCGGCACTGGGTAATTGCCAGCTAGTATGGTCAATATTAAATTTGGGTTGGGCTATTTTAAGCTGTGCGTGTTCAACTGATTGCGCTTGAGAGCGGCTGAAGTCTTTACGCATAATTAGCGATAGATCTCGTACTTGGTTTAACGCACCTAATTCCCAACTTGGCATGTTATCCATTAATACACTGGGTAGCATTTTGTCGTTACTTAAATAACCACCAGGTTTATTGAGTAGGGTTTCAGCTACAAACATTAGTGCGGTGGTGGTGGCGTAACCTGTTACTACTTCCTCACCATTCGCTAAGGCCTGCTCCTGCACATATTCTTTTACATTTACTCGCTCAGGCTCGCTGCTCCAAATAACCGCGATGATGTAATTGATAACAAAGAAGACTAAAAAGAAAATAATAACCTTGCGGCCAGTAAGCTGGAACATAAACACGCCCTCGAGAAGATTTATGTTCTCAGCATAGTCAAGTAAGCAATTTAATCAATAGCTTATGCTAAAACTAATTAACAAAAAATCGTTCAAAATTTTTAGTTTTCTGCTTGATGTTTAAACGCTTATCACTGGATTAGCTCATTAAAAGGTGAACTTGCTAGCAAGATAATCTAAAGAATGGCTAGTTGATAGATTTAGCAGTTCCAATATGGTGGCTATCCTGAGAGTATATGCTGAAATATAACGCTTACATGGAGGTAATGATTTTAAAAGGTAATGATTGTAGTGCTTATCTCCAGAGCTTTAACCCTCAAGCTTGTTGCTCTAGTATCGGCTTGCTCCACTAGTGCAGCGATTGCAGTAGAGAATAACCAAGAAAACCCAGCTAATTACCCTTGGGCTGCCGCTTTTTTAGATTATCAAGACGCTGTTCAGCCAATGATTGGCCTTACTGTGGCGGTAAATCACTACGATAAACAATATCCTCGCTGGGGATACTACCTCGGTGTTGCTAAGTCTAAAGAAGATGATCTTGGTTTAGCTGCTCCCGCTGAGGGGAACCGCGAACTCACCATGCTGCGTTTGGGTGTTAGCTATAGCCTCACCAATGATTTGAGTTTATATGGTGGTGGGGTACTGCTAGAAAATACCACTGAATACACCGATGGTATCACTCAATATTGCACCGATTGCGAGCCTGAATGGCATACCGATACCGATAAAAACTGGGGCGGAGAAGTGGGCTTTCGTTATGCCTTAACTCGCCACTTTGTGCTGGGCGTAGGTTATAACTCTACCACTGAAGGTGGGGTATTCAGTATAGGCTATCGCGGTTAAGCCGATATAATTTGGTTACGTACCAAGCCTCGTTTTACATTTTTACATAGTTTGCCGAAGCGCCGGATTTCATCAAATTTTGGCTGAACACCACGCTTCATGGCGTGCTCCCAATAACTGAGTTCAGAGTCAACCAGCTCTAAGAGCTTTTTAGGGCAACCAATGCAGTTATTGGCCGTGGCACATATAAAAGTGTCTTCTTCATAGAGAGGAAACTCTCTTTTTACCTGAACAATAATATTCTTCATCGCGGTAATACGATCTGGTTTTGCGTGCATCAAACTGGCCATTGCAAAACGCTTATTGTACTTTGCCAAAGTAGTTTGTGAATTGAGCTAAAGAGGTAATTTGTATGATTTATAAGGCAAGGTTTTAGCCCCAAAACAAGCTTGTGTTGGGGCTAATGGCTTATTGGCAGGCCGAGTTAAAGCGACTACTGTCTTGCAGACTGTACTCGCAAGAGCCATTGATGATGCATTGATAAAGGTTATTGTTGTAGCTGTTGGTATGGTGATCATAAATTTTAAACCAACCGCCATCATCCCACACCGATGTAGGAATGCCTTCAGCGCGAGCGTACTTGTAATCAAGGGCCTCATACCAAGCACGGATATTGTTGCAATCCATTTGGTTTTTAAACTTGTTCCAATTGGTACCCCATTCGCTAATGTAAATCGGCATACCTTGCCCAACGCCATTTGCCCAGCTTTTCATCGTATCAATCGGCGCTTTAATATCGCTTTCTGACCAGTTGGTTTTTAAGTTACCTTCGCCATGAAATGACCAGGGGTTGTAATGGTGGAAAGCTGCCATTACGTATGGATCGTTACCACCGCCTACTTGGTCTAGGTTTGGCCATGTGCGAGCCATTTCATTGGCCGCGAACCATTGGTTACCGCCTATCACTACAATGCGATTCGGATTTACTTGGCGAATCTTATTGTAAGCTAGCCCCGTCATATGGCGAAGGTTAGAGGGCAGCATGGGGTTTCCATTGGTGAAATGTGGTTCGTTAAGAACTTGAAACACCAGGCGGTTGCTGCGGTTTTGAAACAGCTGACTAATGTCTTGCCACAGCGTTTCAAGCATTTGATAGTTGTTATTGTCTTTAATTATTGCTTCATGGTGAGCATTAATCACCACGTACATATCACCGTATGACAACGCGTGGTCTACGGTTTTAACGATCTCTTTAAGGCGACTGTTGTTGAGGTCGATGTTGCCATTGTTATCTGCGATGCTTGAACCATTAATGTCTATAGTCCAGCTAATCGGAATGCGGACGTTTCTAAAACCTTGCTGATAGTAGGCATCAATTTTTCTCGAAGCTTCAGCGAAAGTCGCGGGGTGTTGCTGGTTATCAAACATTTGGCCAAGATTAAAACCGGTCCCCATGGCCGCAGCGGCATCTATTGCTGTAATGGCTGGTTCGGTGCCGACGCCAGCTTGAGCATTACATACCTCACCGCTAATGAGAGCTTGTTCCGCTTTGTTTCCGCTAGTGCTGCCTTGAAGGCCAAAAGTTACCGACTGCCCTGGTGCAATATCGCCATTCCAAGAAAGGCTAGAAGCTGTGTAAGGTTTTGCGCCGCTTAAATTGGTGTTCCAGCTAGAAGTAACCGTAGAGCTCTCATATTGCCAGTTCACCACCCAACCATTTATAGCAGATTGGCTGGTATTGCTTATTGTAACCTCAGCTTGAAAGCCATTATTCCATTCTTTTATCACTGTGTACTCACAGTTAGACGCTTGCGCATAAGGCGTGGCAACAGCCACCAGTAACAGTTGGGCAACGAGTAATCTAGACGTCCTTGGCTTGGTCATTAATATAGCTCTCTTGGTAATTCATCAATGAAACGAGGAGTAACTGGTAAAGTTAAAATGCTACAGCAAGCCAGATTTTATGTAAGTAAGCACCTTCAAGAAAAGCCCTGAAATAACTTTGAAACTATCGACTTTTCATCAAGATATTTAAAGCTATCTCACAGTTTAGGGGCAAAGCTAGCGCCCGAAAAAGGGATGGCCATTGTGATTTTTGATTCGCTAGAACCGACACTTTTTTAGGTTGCCACTATTTTTGAACTTGTATTTAGCGCTCTAAATGTTCCATAACGACATAAGCCAAAGCCAGCATTACGCTGGCTTTTTTGTTTTTTGATGGAGGCTAAAAAATTTAACGACATGAACGGTTAGTCGTGAAAAGGTTACTCGTAGTCGGTCAAATATATGCGGATAAGAAGACTATTAAGCCGAAATAATGACCAAGCGCAAGTTAGCTTTAAATAATCCCTTGGCATGTGCGCCAAGTCCGTCTAGGGCGTATTTCTGCTGCTAAACTTAAAGTGATTAAATAAATTACGAGGAGCACGTCATGAGCTATCGTCACATTTTAGTCGCCGTCGACCTCTCTGGAAACAGCAGACGAATAATCGACAAAGTTACCCTCCTAGCAAAACCACTCGATGCTAAAGTGTCACTGATTTTTGTTGATGAAAGCGCCAACGATTCAGCATTCAGTGGGCTAATCGATCTTGATCTAGCCGCTATTGAACCGATGCATCCTAGCCTAAAAGAGTTTGCGAACAAGCTTAACGCCTTGGTGGTGGATACCAATTATCCCATCGAGAATCAGTTTGTTATGCAAGGTGATTTAAGTGCTAGTTTAGATGAAACAGTGGCAGAGGTAGGGGCAGACTTAATCGTTTGTGGTCATGATAATGGGTTCTGGCATCGCTTAGCCTCAAAACATCATGAGCTGGTAAACAACGTATCGATAGATCTGCTGGTTATTCCCATCGATCAGTGAGCTGCTAAGCATAATACTAATCGGGCGTAGCGAGAGTCCGATTAGTATTACTTTGTTAAAGGGACATCTAAACTAAGTTTTTTTGTGGATCGATTATTGATGAAGGTTTAAGTGTTGTAGTTTTTATTTGTGATCAAAAAAGCCCTTGGCACTTTCATGCTAAGGGCTTCAGTTTATCTATTGAATAATCTTGTTACTTAGTCCTATTGAATAAGGTTAAGTTTGTAGAAGCTTACTTGTGTGTAATCACCCGCATCTAAGCCATTGTTACTGCAGCCCGAGCTCCAAGTATTGGTTTTAGGTTTAACATTACATTGGTTGTAAGCACCCGCTTTAAAGTACATCCAATCTTGTGCGTAGCTAGTATCAAGTTCCGAGGCTGAATTTGGTTGTGCAAGGTTTACTTTGTACGTCACTACTTGCTCATTGAGTTCACCTGGATTTTTGGTGAAAGTAAGGTTCATTATGTTATCCACAATGTCGACATTGTAAGCAAACAATTCACCAAGCTTAATGCCGCCAACTGGGTCTTTATCAGCTTTGGTTAAATTGTATTGACCGAAGATGTTGTGAGGGATATCGAAACGGTCTTTTTTATCTTTCGGGTTAATTTCGTAGTTCCAAAATAACGAACCATGTTCGTGATTTGGCATTTTGCGAAAGAAGATTTTCAAAGGCTCGTTTTTAGAGCCGTGAATTTGACCAATTACCACCGAGTGAGCACCCATTTTGGCGTCGTTACCACTTAAACTTACATGGTCAACGCTTAAGGCTGCGCTCATGCGCCCACCAATAGAACCATATGCAGCAGCATTATCGTGAGCGGCCACTACAAAGTTGGTGCTTGGGTCTTTGTAACCGGTAGGTAGGTTAACATTTAACATAGCCCGTAATTCGCTACGCGCATTTTTACTATTTGGTGTGGTGACTGCTTCGTTAGGCACTTTAAATACCATTGCGCCAGTGTCGGCATTGGTATAGAACCATTCAGGATGTGAAAACGGGTTTTCCGCATCAGCTAATTGAGCTGCATACACTTCCATGGTTTTACCTTCACGCTCAGGCTTAGTGTCTGGGTAAGGTAGGTTAATTTTCCACTTTCTCATTTCAAAGTTTTGCGCGGGCGCTTTAGAAGCATCCAATTTAGACATTAATTCTAATTGATAGTCTGTAGGCGCAACTGCTGCGCTGGCGGTACCTGCAAATAAGGTGGCAATAGCACCAGCGATGTAAATTTTTTTCATGATAGTTCCCTGTTAGTTAAATGTAACTCTTAGGCGGAGTTTTCGTGAACAGGTAGGAAGTTAATATATTATTGTATTATTTTTATTGACGGTGTTGGCAATTATTAACATTACCAGGCTGATTTTTACTATTTCATTTTTAATCCTTGCTGTATTTCACACTTTAAGGTGTGACTGCTTAAGACATGCCATGACACTTAGCTGATAAAGGTAATTGATGGATTAGGAAGTTCAGCAGAAAGAACCTATGGAGTACTAGGATTAATCAACAGGCATTAAGCGCGAGTTAATTTCTCTATCTAAATGCGAATGTTAGTTTTTAACAAAAGTTTTAATTAAGCACCTAACTAAGCGAAACCGTTAATAACGGGTAACTATTGCAGCGCCATTTATTCGAAGTGTCTGGGGCGAGCTTGGCCTTCGAATCTGGCTTTATAGGTTTAAGCAATACATTAATTGTATGACTTTTGTTGGTGTTTAGGCTAAAGCGTTCGCTGAGACACAGTGGTGTGCAGGTAGAAAATACAGCCAAAGAATGGTTTATAAACCGGAAGTTTAATGAGAACGTCAGGTGTTTAGTGGGGTAATGTTCGTGACATGAGTGGCAGAGCTTGGTGAACACGGTGCTATGAGCTTAAGCTCAGCACCGAAATATCCACGTTGATAAGCTGTAGCTATCCACAACACTTTTTGTATTTTTTAGTGCTGCCACAGGGGCAAGGTTCGTTACGCGCAGGCACTTTTTCAATGGTTACTGGGGCTGTTTTGCTCATGATTGCGTTTAGCTCAGTAATCGACTCTACGGCTCCTTCGCTAGTATCAACAGTAATGTTGGCAAATAGTTCAGCGTCTGCCACCAATAGTGCGACTTCTTGCTTACGTGCTTCACTGGTAACCACTAAGGTTAATGGGTGTTTTTTGCTGCCAGCTATTGGTCGGGCTTTAGTTTCGTAACCATATTTTATGTGGCTTTGGCGGGCGTCTTGGCGACCTTTAAAAAAGAACTTATCAGACATGACTTAATCCAAATACTGTAGAGATAAGCTGTAAACCAGAATGCATGGCGACAGCAAAAGATGCGCGAGTTTAGCATGCTTTACTGGTTAAACCTTTAACAAGCAAAAACAGACGCAAGCTAAAGTAACTATCGCCCCCCCCAATTACCATTATCGTAAACTTAGCAAAATAAACACGGGTGAATTACAAATCTGAAAATACACAGCGTTGTTACGAGTGAACAATGGCGATGGCACAACAGAACATAGGCTAAGTCTTGGTTATTCTAAGCTGCAGCTCACTAACGGGGAGTGATCGTCTAATTTAAGTACTTGTAATTGCTGTTCGGTAATTAGTGCGTAGCTGGCAGGCCAATCTTGGCGAGGAATAGCCACTGAGCCGGGGTTAAGCAGATAATGCTGGCTTTCTAAATGTGCCTGAGGAATGTGGCTATGGCCGCTCACCAATATGTCACCTGCAGCCAATGGCGGAAGATGACTTGGCCCAAAGGTATGGCCGTGGCATAAGAACACTTTCCGCGAATCGAGCAGCAACTGATTGTATTCAGCCATTATTGGAAACTTACATAAGGCTTGGTCAACCTCGCTGTCGCAATTTCCCCTTACGGCAATAGTTCTTTCAGCTATCGTATTTAGCGCTTCAGCCACTTTTAAAGGTGCATAGTGTTTAGGTACTGGATTACGAGGCCCATGATTAAGCACATCGCCTAAGCAAATAAAGTGCGAGGCACCGCTGCGCTTAAAAGCTGAAAGGGTGAGTTGCAAAGCGTTAAAATCGCCATGAATATCGGAGCATACAAACAGCATAAGTTGTCCTATCGGAGAGGCTGAGAGAAAAGGGTGGCTTGCCGCTTAAGAGTTTATTCTAACGTTTAATGTCAAAAACTAAACACATGAAAATAATATCGAGAATGTTCAGCACCAAACCTAAAGTTCTCTTCAATACCAATTAAGCCTTTATCTTGCTAATTACTCATCGAATTACATCTACCGAATCACTTTTGAGCCTTGGTGCACACTATCGTGTTAAGTGGCTTTTATTGTTCTTCGAATGTGCTAAAAATTATTAGAGTTATTATAATACAAATTTGAGGAATTATGAAAAACCATCTACTTGCTTTATCGGCTTTACTTGCTGTTTCCACATTGGCCTCAGCCAATGTTCAGTTTTCTGATAACAACGGTAGCTTGGGCGAACCGATTAATTACCCTCAGTTTCAACATGTATTAAGCGAATCTGAGCTGCAAATTTCAGATGCGGAAGGTAAGAAAGGCAATAAGGAGTACTTTGCGCTAGACGGAGATTTTAGTGGCATCGTAAATCCTTACTTTTATGTAGATAAAACTAGCGAAGCGCTGGTCTTCAAAATGAAGAACGACCACTTACGAAATGAAGTTCGCGTACATAAAAACTTCCGTACTGATTTACCCGATCACTTTTACACATTACGCGCAGATGTAGAGATGATCGACCCCGAAGCGTCAATGAAAAACTCAGATTCAAAGCAAGATGAGATTACCTTCCTACAAGTGCATAACAAAGGCCTAGATGATGAAGGCACACACAATGTGCCACACCCCTTATTGAGGGTGGTATGGAAGCGTGATGCCGATGGTGTGAAAGGTCATTTTTGGGCAATCATCAAAAATAATGCAGTAATTTGTAAGGGCAGCTTTGGCAAGAAAAACAAAGACAAAAATATGTGTAAGCCAGACGTGGCCTATAGCCACATTGACTTAGGTAAAGCGCCGACAGGCAAAACTACTGCTTTTGATATTACCGTGGGCAATAAAACCCTATCGCTTGACGTAGATGGCACCAACCTTGTTAAGCATGACATTGACTACTGGCGTCACCTGTTAAGTTACTTTAAGGCCGGTGTATACAACCAATTTACACATGGCATGAGTGAAGCGCATTTTTACAAGCTTGAGTATTCAGCGACTGAGCCAAAATAAAGCCGGCACCTCGTTAACTCTCGCGTTGCTAATACGTGAGAGCCCTAAGCCTGCTACCAGCATTTTGCTTGAGTATCTTCGCTTCACCATCGCTCCAAAACCATGAGGTTACAATGCGCCTTTCTTATTCTGAATCTTATTTTGAACTGACCAATCTTAAAAAAACGGTTGTCGCTGGCTTAGCAGTGAGCATGTTGTCTGTAAACGCACAGGCGGTAACCAGCCAAGCGCCCCCGCAAAGCGTTATGGCGCTTATAGAAAGCAAATCTGAACTGCTTGCCTCCGAGGCATTAAACAGTAACCAACATTGGTTTACAGCCTATACCAATGAAGCGGGAAAATGGCAGCATGAGTATTCTAAAAACTGGTGTAGCGGATTTATACCGGGCATCTTTTGGTATCTAAATGCACTAAGTGATAATGGCCAATGGCAGCAGTATGCTGAACATTGGACAGAAGGGGTAAGGTCACGCGCTTATGCCACTGATAATGACACTGGCTTTCAAATTTTTAACAGTTTTGGTTTAGGCTACACCATTGGTGAAAAGCCTAGCGAAGATTACAAGCAAGTATTGATAGATGGTGCCTCTACCTTAGTGAAACAGCGCTACAACAAAGATATCGGCGCATTTCGGTCTTGGCGGCAAGGGATCAGTAATCCCACTCGGCTGCCTTTTGAAGTCAATATTGATCAGTTGATGAATATGGAATTGGTGCTTTGGGTAGGCAAACATGCCAACAAGCCCGAGTTCACCAATATGGCGATCTCTCATGCAGATAAAACCTGGGAGCACGGCGTAAGAGGAAATGGCAGCACTTACCATGTAGTGAGTTATAGCCCCAGTGGAGAAGTAGTTAAGAAACGAACCCATCAAGGCTGGAAAACGGAATCAACTTGGTCAAGAGGCCAAGCTTGGTCGGTTTATGCTTATGCTATGTATTATCGTTACACCGGTTTAGAAAGGATGCTAGAGCGCTCAATCAAGTCTTATGAATATTATATTGAAAGCACCAAACAGCAAACTCAAGACTGGGTGCCGTATTCAGACTTTGACGCACCAATAGATGATGATAACCCTCGAGATAGTTCGGCTACCGCGATTGTGGCCTCAGCACTAATAGAGCTTTATAAGATTACCCAACAAGAAAAGTACTTAATCGACGCGCAGCAAATGCTAGCGTCACTTTCTACTCCGAAATACTTAGCGATGGACAATAACTATCAAAGTATTTTGTTGAAAGGTTCGGAAAAATGGGGCGAGCCAGAGGTAGGTACTATTTTTGGCGATTACTTTTTTATAGAGGCTTTGTATCGTTGGCAACAATGGGCACCACACAAGCTGCCGAAGCATTTTGGTTTGTAATGACTAAAAGCCTCTGCATGAGGCTTTTAACTAAGTTTACTGGCAAATAAACGCCAGTTTTAGCGCAAGAGTTTCAGCAAGTTGTTTATGTTGCTCAGGGCTTAAATGAACGCCGTCTTGCTGATTAAGGTTAATAATGCTGTTTACATCAAAAAACGCACAGCTAAGTTTATTTACTTTGGCTTCGAGTAAGCCAGCTAGTTGCTGAGACTTAGCTTGTGAGCCCGTAAAGTGCTGACCGAAATGGCCTGTTTCGTCTATAGCTGGTGGGGCAAGTAACAATACTTGTGGGCTTGTTATTCCTTGGCTTACACAGTGTTGGCCTAGCTCAACAATCATTTGCTCAAGGTTGTTACTTATTTGCTCTGCAGATAGGTGAAAAGCCGGGTATAAATCATTGGTGCCTAACATCAACAGCAACCACTCTGGCTGGTGTTTACTGGCCTCCTGTAATAAAGCTTCTATACCTCTGCTTAAACCAAAGTCTGGTGAATTGGGATAGGTGGTTCTGCCTGGTTGTCCGGCTTCAATGATTTGGTAAGCCTCTCCAAGCAAACTCGCCATCACCCGTGGCCAACGAGAGTCGGCAGGCATACGTTGTCCAGTAGTAGGAGAGTAACCCCAAGTATTAGAGTCACCAAAACACAGTACTTTACTCATCGCTATCGGGTGTTCCTTAATGTTATGTGGCTAGCTGTATGGTTAAAGGGGATAAAAAAACCTGCAGGTGCAGGTTTCTATTTTAGCGATAGTGCTTAGTTCAATTAGCTTTGTTTTCTAACAAACTTAGATTTAAGCATCATGTGACCGTGGCCATCAACTTTACAGTCAATGTCGTGGTCAGAATCAACAAAACGTTTAATCACCGCTTTGGTGCCTACTTTTAGCACTAAAGAAGACCCTTTCACTTTCAAATCTTTAATCAAGGTGACTTTGTCATCTTCAGCTAATAAGTTGCCAACCGCGTCTTTTAATACAATTGCATCTGGGTCTACAACCACTTCGTTTGGATTCCACTCATGAGCGCATTCAGGGCAAATAAGTAGTGAACCGTCTTCATAAACATAGGCTGATTCACAGTTAGGGCATGGAGGGAGATCGCTCATGGTAATTTCTCTTTAATCTTTAAATTTATGGTGGCTCAGCGAATGTGTTCATTGAGCCAAAGTAACACTAGGTGCATAACACCTACTTTTTGTAGCGCTATTATAAGGAAGAATAACTCTGCCAGCTAGGGCTTAACCAAGATTGATGTTGGTTTTAACTGACTAAATGAGCGACTTTCAGTATTAAGTCAAAATAAGTGAATGGCAAAATCACTTAGGTACTTTCACCAATATTGTTGGCTAGTTAAGCCAGTAATGAATGACGCACATGGAGTATGCTAAGCCTAACTATGCAGTGCATTTAGCCATTCAAATGGCTGCCTAAGCTGCTTGAAGTTGTATTTGGCTAGCTTTCGTGTGAATGCTTAACTAAAAATAACTAATAACCGCACTACATTCAGTGTTTTAATTCTAAAAGAATTCAATACAATTGAGGCGTCCAAGCAAAAGGAGTAGCGGTTTGGTTAAGGGTAAGTTTGACGCAATGAACATAAAGGGCGATTTGTTTGGTGGTGTTACCACAGCGATCGTCTCACTACCAATGGCCTTGGCATTTGGTGTTGCATCGGGAGCGGGGCCTCAAGCGGGTCTGTGGGGCGCTATTTTAGTAGGTTTGTTTGCCGCTTTATTTGGTGGTTCGCGCACTTTAATTTCAGAGCCAACCGGCCCGATGACGGTAGTAATGGCGGCTGTGCTGACCACCATGATAGCCAAACACCCAGAAAATGGGCCTGCCATGGCGTTTACCGTGGTGATGATGGCTGGAGTATTTCAAATCGCCCTCGGCGCGCTCAAGCTAGGCAAATACATCACCTTGATGCCTTATAGTGTTATCTCAGGCTTTATGTCTGGGGTGGGTGTCATTCTAGTTATCCTGCAGCTGGCGCCCTTTTTGGGGCAGTCTACTCCCGCCGGTGGAGCTTTGGGAACCCTGCAGGCGATTCCCGATCTCATTCGTAACATGCACTTTGGTGAGTTTCTTCTAGGGCTGATGACCTTAGGCGCACTGTTGTTCATGCCTAATAAATATAAAAAAATCATCCCACCACAGTTGGTTGCGCTGGTGGCAGTTACGTTAGTGTCAATGCTGCTATTTAGTGATGACGGCATTCGCCGTATTGGTGAGATCCCAAGCGGCTTGCCATCAATAATTTGGCCCACTTTTACTTGGGGCCTGCTTAGTGAAATGCTAGTTGATGCCTTAGTGCTAGGCACACTAGGTTGTATCGATACTCTACTTACCGCAGTAATTGCCGATAGCTTAACCCGCAAAGAACATGATTCTAACCGCGAGTTAATGGGGCAGGGCATAGCAAATACGGTTTCAGGCCTGTTTGGCGGCTTGCCTGGCGCGGGCGCTACCATGGGAACCGTGGTTAACGTTCAAGTAGGAGGCAGCTCTCCGCTATCTGGTATTGTGCGGGCGATAATCTTGCTGCTAGTTGTGTTGTGGTTAGCACCGCTTACCCAGCCTATTCCGCTGGCGGTGCTGGCGGGTATCGCTATGTATGTTGGCCTTAATATTCTTGATTGGAGCTTTATTAAACGCGCACATCGGGTATCTTTAGTCCCCACTTTCATCATGTATGGGGTGCTGTTTCTTACTGTGTTTGTCGATTTAATTTACGCGGTAGGCATTGGGGTATTTCTTGCCAACGTTATCACTATTGAAAAGCTGAGTCGGGTTCAGGAGAAAAACGTTAAAGCGATATCCGATGCCGATGACGGAGTGCCACTAGAGGATTCAGAACGCCAATTGTTAGACCAAGCCAAGGGCCAGCTGTTGTTTTTCTACCTCTCAGGGCCAATGATTTTTGGAGTATCAAAAGCCATTGCCAGACAACACGCAGCGGTTGAGCAATACAAAGTAATGGTGCTAGACCTTAGTGCGGTACCGATGATTGATGTAACCGTAGCGCTAGCTTTAGAAAACGCCATGCGTGATGCCTTAGATGCTGGCTGTGAAGTCTTCCTCTATAGCCCTAACGAGCAAACCATGCATCAGCTAGAGAAAATCCAAATCCGCGATTGGATAGATGATGAACATATCGTAGATAGCCGCACTGAAGCCTTAGAAAAAGGTCTAGCAGTGGTGCAGCGTATAAACGCTGAATCTGAAGTTGAGCAGCAAGGTTCGGCGATTTAACGATTAGTCTTCTTGGATATCTAAAAGCCGCGCTGGAGTTGGCCCTCCAGCGCGGCTTTTTGTTACGAGTGAAATACCGAGAATTAAATGCGAATGAGTAAATAGGCTGATTCACAGTTAGGGTAAGGAGGGAGGTATCTCATGATAATTTCTCTTTAATTTTCAATTTATGGTGGCTTAACGAACACATCCACTTAAGCCATGTAACTATAGGTGATATAGCGCCTGTTCTTTGTAGCGGCATTATAAGAAAAATCATGCCTATCATCTAACATTTAGCGGTGGTTAATGTTTGAGTGTGTGAGCTCTAAGGTTGTGAACACGGACATATGTTAGACGGGTGTAGGTGTGACAAACAGGGTTAAAAAGAGCAATTTTATAACTTCTGGCATCATGCTGAACATCGAGTTGTCAGTTAATGTAGACTGCGCGTAATTTATCTAATATTTAAAAATATTGGTTGTAAAATTGTTAGTCGTTTTTATCACTTCCTAATCTTTAAACTAGTTATTGGCATATTCTTTAAAATCAGACCGCTGGGTTAATATTTTGGTGAGATACAAGGCTGAAAAAATAACTTAGTATCTTAGTCGTCTTCAGGTTTCGACCTGTTGGTTGTGAAAGTGTCTCGTTTATAGAGTGAAATTATCGAGTGCTTTGATATTTTATTTTATAATTGGGAATTTAAATTAATTAAAGAGGAGGTCCTCCTCTTTAATATTTACTTTGCCTAAAAGTGTTCGATTATAAAAGCAAATGTTATCTTAAAGCTTTTTAAATGTCACATAGGAATTAAGGATGTTTCCGTTTGGTTTTGCAGGGTCTGCAACATAAAAACGGTAGGTATATTGTCCTGGAGGGAACCAAGAAGGAATATTCCCCGTTTGATTTTGATAGTGAGTTGTATCATTTATTGCGATATTTATAGCTTCTGGAGAGAGTATAGGGTAATCCTGTCCATTAGGAAGTGTTAGTACAGCCCATTTAATGAAATCTGTCGTATCGTTGTCGATGTTATTTGTAATCTCAGCATTATAAGTAATCGAGCCTCCTGAGGGGGGAATATCGGTTTGATTGGAAACCAACTCTAACTTAACTTGCATTGTGGGTTGGTATGTACCTTGTGCTAATGCGAATATATCTGTATCGGACAAAGCTTCATCAAACATCCAAATGTCATCTAGCGAACCTTTAAAAGGTTCATGACCTAAGCCGTTTCCGTTGGAGCCTATAGTTAGAGGGGTATTAAAAACGCTTAAGCTGCTGGGTGGTATAAAGTTTTCGTGAAGTTTTTGTCCATCAATATATAGCCTTGCAAGGCCATCATTGAAAACAATAGCTACATGGTGCCAGCTACCTATATTGATAAAATTTCTAGAGCTTACGCCTAAATTTCCACTACCCCATTGAGAATTAGCAAATAAAAACGTTCCGCCATTTTCTCTTCCCATGCGTATATCAAATGACTTTGCTGAGTGCCCATTGTTGATGATTCCCATATAGTTACTAGATGAAGTACGGCGCATCCAAAATGAAATAGTTAATTGGTTACCAAAATCATGATTTCTGAATAGATCAACTTGAATAAGACCACCATTAAATCTCATTGCACTATTAGTGTTTCCATGTCGGTCTGTTGTTGGATTAACGTTGCCATATAACCTACCATTCATTACGTTAGGGCCAGAATCCGCTGGACTCCCATCAAGCTTATAGCGAGCTATTTCTGCTGATTCTACCGATAATGTGAAAATCAATAGTGTTAACAGCCAACAAAAATTTGAAATTATTTTTTTCATTTTATTAAATCTCATTGAATAGTTTAAAATTAAATTTATCACTAAAGTGTGGTGATACCAAACTTTTTGTAAAAAGAATATATTGTTGGGATTGTGGAGACATTGATTTTGGCAGTACTACTGTTCAGAATGTATTTTTGTAACCTAGGTCTCTGCTTTGATGGTTTTCAAAGGCAGGTAAACTTATAATCGAACCTTTTCACCTTTCAGCGAGTTAATCGTTAAACCACAACTGCCAGGTAGTGTCATTAGTAAATAAAAAATCAACATCGTCAACTGGAAACAATACAACAAGGCCTTAAACCTGCGATGGGCCATTACTGAATTTCTATTAAGCAATTGCATAACCACAGGACGCCTTGGTCGCAGTATTAGTGGATGTGAATTGTCGACCGCCCAGTTGTGGCCGCTTTAACGGGCTTAGAGGTGTTTGATGGAGGAAAACGGTAGGTGCGTCAGCACTTAAGCACTGTAAAGAAAAGAAATAATTGGGGGCAGAGTGAAATTAAACTGGCCGAAAAGCCATTAATAACGCCTTTTAGCCCCACTTTTATAGACAACTAAAGGTTACCATCACCAACTTTTCTAGGCTTTAGATGAAACAAAAAAACCAGCATTACGCTGGCTTTTATTTGGTTAGAAGGTGTTAGCCTTATTTATGCCTTGCCTGCAAACAAGCTACTACTTCGTCAAAACCCACTTCTTGTTTTTCTAGTAATACCAGTAGGTGATACAACAAGTCTGAGCTTTCATTCACTAACTCTTCGCGGTCGTTAGCCATGGCCGCTAGCGCAACCTCTACGCCTTCTTCGCCTACTTTTTGGCAAATGCGCTTGGTGCCACGGGCGAATAGGCTAGCGGTGTAGCTTTCTTCTGGGTCCGCTAGTTTGCGTTCGGCCAATACGGCTTGTAGTTGAGCGATAAAGGTCAGCTTAGGCTCTTGGTGGCCGTCAAAGCAGCTTGGATTGCCAAGGTGACAAGTTGGGCCAATTGGGTCAACAGCTACCAGTAGTGTGTCTTGGTCGCAATCTAGGGTAATGCTTTTAAGTTGTAGCACGTTGCCCGAGGTTTCACCTTTGGTCCATAGGCGCTGTTTGGTGCGGCTAAAGAAGGTAACTTGCTTGGTATCTAAGGTTTTAGCCAGTGCATCACTGTTCATGTAACCTAGCATTAGCACTTGGCCGCTGAGGTCGTGTTGAACCACTGCTGGGATTAAGCCTTCTACTTTGTCCCAGTTAATCTTTTGGTTTAGTTCTTCAAACTGGCTCATAGTCGAATTGCCACCTCTTGTTGTTTGAGATATTGCTTCAATTCACCAATATCAATAATGCTTTTGTGAAATACGCTGGCGGCTAATGCGCCGTCTACGTCAGAAATTTTGAATGCATCTTTAAAGTGCTGCATTTCGCCTGCGCCGCCAGAGGCGATTAAGGGAACGTTACAAATCTCTCGTACTCGGCTTAGTTGCTCTAAATCGTAACCTTGGCGCACGCCATCTTGGTTCATTACGTTTAATACAATTTCGCCCGCGCCGCGTGTTTGCACTTCTTTAACCCAATCAAAGGTATTCCAAGCAGTGGTTACGGTGCGCTTTTCGTCGCCGGTAAACTGTTTAACTTGGTATTGTTGGGTTTCGTCGCAGTAGTAAGAATCAATGCCCACTACGATGCATTGCACGCCAAACTTGTCGGCTAACTTAGTAATTAAACTTGGATCGGCTAAAGCAGGGGAGTTGATAGAAATTTTGTCGGCACCATTTTGCAAAGTGCGATTAGCGTCTTCAATGGTTTTAATGCCACCAGCTACACAAAACGGAATGTCGATCACTTCGGCTACGCGGCTTACCCAGCTTTTATCTACTACGCGCTCGTCTGAGCTTGCGGTAATATCGTAGAACACTAGTTCATCGGCGCCTTCTTCAGCGTAACGTTTGGCTAGGGGGACAATGTCGCCAATAATTTCGTGGTTACGAAACTTAACGCCTTTTACTACCATGCCGTCTTTTACGTCTAGGCAGGGAATAATTCGTTTAGCTAGCATTGTTGCCTCCTTGCTGCCAGCAGGCAATGGCTTGTTCTACGTTGAACTTACCTTCTAGCAATGCGCGGCCTACAATCACTCCGGATACGCCAGTATCAGTAAGCGCGGCGATGTCGTTTAAGTCGCCAATGCCGCCAGAGCTTTGCCAGTGAATATCTGGGTATTGCGCACATAGCTCGCGATACAAACTTACGTTTGAGCCTTCAAGCGTGCCGTCTTTAGAAATGTCGGTACACAATACGTGCTTAAGGCCAACCGGCGAGTATATCGCCACTAGCTCTTCAATAGTTACGCCACTGTCTTCTTGCCAGCCCGATACTGCCACAACCTTATTGCCTTGGGCGTCGATGTTAATGTCTAGCGCCAGTACAATGTGTTCGGCGCCGTATTTCTCCATCCACTTGGCAACCACTTCTGGTTGCTTAACCGCGGTAGAGCCAATAACTACACGCTCTGCGCCAGCATCCAATAAATCTTTAACGTCTTGCTCGCTGCGCACGCCGCCACCAATTTGAATTTTAGCAGGGGTGTTTTTTAGTAGCTGGGCAATTACGTCGAGTTGGCGAGCGCTGGTATCTTTCGCGCCGTCTAAATCAACTAAGTGCAGCCAATCAGCGCCTTGGCTGTGGTATTCAGAAAACTGTGCTTGCGGGTCGTCGCCGTAAATAGTTTTTTGTGCGTAATCACCTTGGAACAAACGCACAATCTTTCCGTCTATTAAATCTAAAGCAGGAATGATCATGTTACATCTCCAAGAAGTTTTTGATGAGTTGCGCACCGGCTTGGCCACTACGTTCTGGGTGAAATTGCACCCCGTAAAAGTTGTCTTTGTTTACTGCTGCGGTAAAGGCATTGCCGTAATCACATTCGGCGATAGTGGCGGCGTTTACTGGTAGGGCGTAGCTATGTACAAAGTAGAAGTAGCTGCCTGCTTCAATGCCTTTAAACAGTGGGTGACCAGCTTTAGGTTGAATTTGGTTCCAACCCATGTGGGGTAAACGCTGGCCATCTTGCGGTTGCATTAGGCTAACGGTTCCGGGTACTAAACCTAAACAGGGTACTGGTTGTTCTGCCTGCTTGGCGCCGCCTTCGATAGAGAATTCGGCCAGCATTTGCATGCCTAAACAAATACCCAGTAGCGGCTTCTTAACTTGTTTAACTAAGTCAATCAACTCGCGGTCGGCAAGGTTTTTCATTGCTTCGGTGGCGGTACCTACACCGGGTAGAAACAGTTTGTCAGCGGCTAAAATCACTTGTGGATCGCGGCTCACTGTTACCGGAAAGCCTAAACGTTCTACGGCAAATTTTACCGAAGATAAGTTGGCACATCCTGTATCAATAATTACGTTCATGGTTGCTCTTATCCTTTAAAGCGCAGGGCTTATAGTGTGCCTTTGCTGCTTGGCATGGCATCGCCAGATTTAACAATGGCTTGACCAAGTGCACGACCAAATACTTTAAACAGGGCCTCTACCATGTGGTGAGTATTTTTCCCGGTGGTTTCTAGGTGCAGGGTGCAGGCCATGGCATCGCTTAATGAACGGAAGAAGTGAATCACCATTTCTGTGGCAAAGTCACCAATGTTGTCGCGAGTAAAGTCGGCTTTAAACTCTAGATGAGCGCGGCCGCTTAAATCTAGGGCACATTGCGCTAGGCATTCGTCCATAGGCAATACGAAGCCAAAACGGCCAATGCCACGTTTGTCGCCAAGTGCTTCTTTTAGCGCTTGGCCTAAAGCAATTGCTGTGTCTTCTACGCTGTGGTGATCGTCGATATGGTAATCGCCAACCACTTTACAATTAAGCTGAAAACCGCCGTGAGTGGCAATTTGATCTAGCATGTGGTCAAAAAAGCCCAAGCCTGTATCAATTTGGCTGCCGCCGGCATTGTCTAAATCAACTGCGATGCTAATTTGGGTTTCTTTAGTATTGCGTTCAACCTTGGCTTTGCGACCAAGTTGAGTAAGCTGCTTTTCAATTGCTACCCAGTTAAGGCCATCGCGCTGATATTGCAGGCCTTCAAGACCCATGTTGTCGGCTAACTGCATATCGGTATGGCGATCGCCAATTACGTAAGAATTGGCAAAATCAATCACGCCGCTTTTTAGGTAGTCTTTTACCAAACCAAGCTTTGGCTTACGGCAGCTGCAGTTATCTTCGTCGAAATGTGGGCAAACCAGCACGTCGTCAAACTTCACGCCTTGTGATTCGAAGATATCCATCATGTAGTTTTGTGCTAGGTGAAAATCAGCTTCTGGAAAGCTGTCGGTGCCTAAACCATCCTGGTTAGTCACCATCACTAAACGGTAGCCATTAGCTTGTAGCTTAAGCAACACTGGGATCACTTGTGGCTCTAGTTTTACTTTCTCTACGCTATCTACCTGTTTGTCGGTGATAGGCTCGTCGATCATGGTGCCATCACGGTCGATAAATAAGAATTTCTGTTTTACTTGGCTCACTTAAGTTCGCTCCAATCCTTGAATTGCTGATACAGTGGCGGCCACTTCTTGCTGGTTACCAATACTAATGCGAATGCAGTTTTCTAATCGCGGTTTATTGGCAAAATCTCGCAACACAATGCCTTGTTCGCCCAATGTTTTGAATACACGGGCTGATTCGTCGAAACGTACCAAAATGTAGTTGCCGGTAGCCGGGAAGATCTCTTGCACAATATTAAGTTTGCTTAAATCTTCAACCGCTTGGCTGCGAATCGCATTTAGCTTTGCTACGCGCTCGCGCATAATTTTCAAACCATCTTGGGTTAGCGCTTTTGCGGCAATTTCGGCAACCGGTCGGGCGATTGGGTAGGGTGCAATTACTTTGCTCATTACCTCTATCACTTCGGTGCCGGCTACAGTAAAGCCACAACGTAAACCGGCTAAGGCAAAGGCTTTAGACAAAGTACGAGTAATCACTAGGTTGTCGTAATCGCTCAGTAGCTTAACCACGCTTTGCTCTTCACAAAACTCAATATAAGCTTCATCTACCACGACTAGCGCTTTGTCTTTTTGGGCACTTAACAATTCACACAGCTTGGCTTTATTAAGCATATTGCCGGTGGGGTTGTTTGGAGCACATAAGAATATGATTTTGCTATTTACTTGAGCAAGCGCTGCGTAGTCTGGGTCAAAGTTAGCATCGAGTTCAACAGTTTTAACTTCTACACCAATAGTCTCGGCACTTACCGAGTACATGCCGTAAGTCGGCGCACAGATAACAATGCTATCTTCGTTGGGTTCGCAAAAGGCGCGAATCAATACTTCGATGGCTTCATCTGCGCCGCGACTGGCCAGCACTTGGTTTGGCTCTACGCCTGCGTAGGCGGCATAACCATTAATAAGCGCTGCTGGTTGAAACTCAGGGTAGCGATTTAACTCGTCACCTTCGTAGCTAAAATCGCTCACGTCTGGGCTTTCGTTGGCGTTTAGCCATACTTCGCCACTGCCACCAATGCGACGTGCGCTTTGGTAGGGCACGAGTGCTTGAATCTTTTTACGGGCTAATAATGTCACCGACATATTATTGATCCTCGCCTAAACGCAGAGTTACCGCTCGGCGGTGAGCGTCTAAGCCTTCGGCATTGGCAATAGGCACTACTGCTGCACTTAAGTCTTTTAAACCTTGCTGGCTTAATTCCTGAACCGTAAAACGCTTCATAAAGTCAGCTGTTCCTAAGCTTGAATAAGCACGTGTATAGCCATAAGTTGGCAGGGTGTGATTAGTACCACTGGCGTAATCACCTACTGATTCAGGTGTCCACTCACCTAAGAACACACTACCAGCATTCTCAATTTCTGGCAGTAAGTCGCGCGCTTGCTCAGTTTGTACAATTAAGTGCTCTGGGCCGTATAGGTTACTCACCTGTACCGCTTGGGCTAAGTCGTTCACTACAATCGCCGTACTGTGTGATAGCGCTTGGTCGGCAATGTTATTGCGACTAAGCAGTGCTAATTGGCGAGCCAATTCTTGATTTACCGCTTCGGCTTGTTGCTCACTGGTGGTGACTAAAATCACTTGTGAATCGGGGCCGTGCTCGGCTTGCGATAATAAGTCGGCAGCTACAAAAGCCGGGTTGGCTTTAGCGTCAGCAATGACCAACACTTCAGATGGGCCCGCTGGCATATCGATAGCAGCACCTGCGTGGTCGCCACTCACTTGCTGTTTAGCTTGGGTCACAAAGGCGTTACCAGGGCCGAAAATTTTATCAGATTTAGACACACTTTCGGTGCCGTAGGCCATTGCGGCAATCGCTTGTGCGCCACCTGCAGCGTATACTTCGTCTACACCACATAACTTCGCGGTATAAAGGATCTCTGCGGCAATCGGTGGTGGTGAGCTTAATACTACTTTTTTACAACCCGCAATACGTGCTGGAATAGCCAACATCAATACTGTTGAAGGTAAAGGTGCGGTGCCGCCCGGCACATACAAACCTACATTGCCTATAGCGGCGTAATGCATTTCGCAACGCACACCGGGTTGGGTTTCTAGACTAATGGCTTGAGGTTTCTGAGCTTGGTGAAACACTTCAATGTTCGCTTTTGCTTGCGCAACCGCTTGTTTGAACTCGTCGCTTAAGCCTTGTTCAGCTGCATCAATCTCTTGCTGACTGACTCTTACTTCGCTCAATTCGGTGTTATCAAACTTGGCGGCCAGCGCAATCAGCGCTTGGTCACCTTGTTCTCGTACTTGGCTTACTACATCAGCAACAATTCCGGCAATGTCGGTTGAGCTATTAACAGCAGGGCGGGACAGCACCTGTTGTTGTTGCTCTGTTGATAGTTGCTTCCAAATTACCGTTTGCATGGTACTTATCTCAACATCTTTTCAATTGGCATAACGAGAATAGAGCTTGCACCTAAGGTTTTTAGCTTTTCCATCGTCTCCCAGAATAGGTTCTCGGTACTAACTACATGCAGGGCGACTTTTTCTTCGTCACCGGCAAGTGCTAATACGGTTGGGTGCTCGCTGCCTGGTAGCAGGTCTACAATTTGATCAAGATGTGTTTTAGGCGCGTGCAGCATGATGTACTTGCTTTCTTTGGCTTCCATGGTGCCTTGCATGCGCATTAATAAGCGGTCTAGCAAGTCTTGGTGCTCGTCGCTTAGTTTGTTTTTAGATTTAATCAATACCGCTTGCGAGCGGTAAATCACTTCAACTTCTTTAAGGCCGTTGGCTTCTAAAGTTGCACCGGTAGATACTAAATCACAAATGGCATCGGCTAAGCCTGCACGGGTAGCTACTTCAACCGAGCCCGCAAGCATACAAGTTGAAAACGGTACGCCTTGCTCGTCTAAGTAACGCTTAAGAATACCTGGGTAACTGGTGGCAATGCGTTTGTTGGCTAAACATTGTGGGCCGGTGTAATCGAATTCTTCGGCTACTGCCAATGAGAAGCGGCAATCGCCAAAATCCAAACGTTTAAGAATGTCGCAATCAGTTGGCTCATTTTGCGCGGTGCGCAACATGGTTTCTTCTTCTAATACGTTTTCGCCAACGATACCGAAATCAACCACGCCGTCCATGACTAAGCCTGGAATATCGTCATCGCGTACACGTAGCAAATCTACTGGCATATTTTCAGAATGGGCTATCAGGCGTTGTTGGCGGAGATTGATTTTCATTCCGCAGCTTTTTAATAGTGCCTGTGAATCATCGCTTAAGCGTCCAGATTTTTGGATAGCGATGCGTAGTCGTTTTTGCTCTGTCATGTTTTTGTCCCTAATAATAAAACTAAAAAACCCCCGGGAGGGTAACCTTCCGGGGGTTTGCAATATTCTTATATTCTACCACCGGAAGCATCTTACAAGCTTCCAGCAGAAAACCGCCTGAAGCCTATTCTGGATGATGGTGGTGATGATGCTTCAGTTGGTTAAAAATCATTGCTACGTTCCTGTCAACGTGGTTTTTGCCTTCATGGCAATAGTGGGCATAAACTTACCAATCTAGCGCTAAATTGCAACCTTTTTTGGCTGCTTTTTATTATAAGATTAAAGTTGTTTGAATATTGACCGATAATTAACTATAGGAAGCCATAAAAAGGAGCTGTGATTGTGAGCCAAGATGCCATATTGCCAATTTTGCCGCGAGCACCTGCTAAACCCGATAGTAAGGCGCCACCGATTAAAACCACCAAGGTGGTGAAGAAAAGCAAAACCGCTGCACAAAACGACATTCAAGTGCGGCCAAAGCTAAGCGGCGAACAGCAAAACAATAAATCTAAAAAGCCCGACCCTGACGAGCAACATAATATCGACCTATTTGTGTAGCTTTGTGTTTGGTCTAGCGTGAGTCGGCTGGTATAGTTGCCGCGACTTTTGCTTGCCGGAACCAAGTTTGAAACATCAGTATTTTGCCAAAGATGGTTTGTTATCAAAAGCCATAGATGGTTTTTCTCCCCGACCACAACAACACGACATGGCCACAGCGGTTGCTGCAGCTATAGAGACCAGTGGCAGTTTATTAGTTGAAGCGGGTACTGGCACCGGCAAAACCTTTGCTTACCTTGTACCAGCTATGGACAGTGGCAAAAAAATTGTTATTAGCACCGGTAGTAAAGCGCTGCAAGATCAGTTGTTTACTAAAGACCTACCGCGTATGCAAAAAGCCCTCAAATACAATCAAATGATAGCGCTGCTAAAAGGGCGTTCTAACTATTTGTGTATTGAACGGCTAAACAGTTTTTCCCATTACGGTAGCGGCCAAGACCGCACTACCTTAGCTGAGCTAGTAAAAATTAAGGCATGGGCACAAGGCGAAGAAACCGGCGACATTAGCGAGCTTGGCCCAATCGCTGAACGGGCCGATGTATTCCCCTTAATTACCAGCACCAACGATAACTGCCTCGGCAGAGATTGCCCGTCTTATAAAGAATGCTATTTAGTTAAAGCCCGTAACAAGGCGATGGAAGCAGATTTAGTGGTGGTGAATCATCACCTCTTTTTTGCCGACATGGTGGTAAAAGAAACTGGCTTTGGGGAGCTGATTCCTGAAGCCGATGCTTATATCTTTGACGAAGCGCACCAACTACCCGATATTGCTGCGAGTTATTTTGGTCAGCACTTTTCTAGCCGACAAATACTCGATTTATGTAATGACATTGAACTGAGCTATAAAACTGAGCTTAGAGATATGGCGCAATTACAAAAAGCCTCGCAAAAGCTAGAGCGTAGAATCCGCCAATGTAGATTGGAGTTTGAAGGTCTGCGTGACCGAGGCGAGTGGCGCCCATTAGCTAAACAAAAGCGTTTTGGCGAAATGATGGAAGCGTTGCGCGAAGACATGGACTTTGTGTATCAAGTGCTTAAGTTGGCGCTATCGCGCAGTGAACTGGCCGATTCTTGCTTTGAACGTTTAGCTAAAATGCGCCTATTGTTCGATAAAGTGATGGATGTAGACAAAACCGGTTTTAGTTATTGGTACGAAACTACTCGGCAGCATTTCACTTTAAATATTACCCCCCTTAATATTGCAGAGCGCTTTAATAGTGAGGTGGAAGAGCGTAATGCCGCATGGGTATTTACCTCGGCCACATTGGCGGTAGATGGCAACTTTCAGCATTTTCAAACTCAAATGGGTTTAAAAGATGCCAGCAGCATGTTGCTCGACAGCCCTTTTGATTATCAAAAACAGGCCTTGTTATGTGTGCCTCGTTACTTGCCAGAAACAAAGCAGCCCAATGCAGAACAAGTGATGCTGGATCAGCTTGCGCCGGTGATTGAGGCCAACGGTGGCCGCTGTTTCTTTTTATGTACCAGCCACCGAATGATTCAAAAAGTGGCAACAGAGTTACGCCTACGTACAGAGCTATTGGTATTGGTTCAAGGTGAAGCGGGTAAACAAGAGTTACTCAACGAATTTGTAGAAGATGGTAACGCAGTGCTAGTTGCAACCAGTACCTTTTGGGAAGGGGTGGATGTGCCGGGCAAGGCGCTGTCATGTGTGATTATCGACAAGCTACCCTTTGCTGCGCCAGATGATCCATTACTTAAAGCCAAAAGTGAAGACTGCCGTTTACGTGGCGGAGATCCTTTTCGTCAGGTATATTTGCCGCAAGCAGTGATTAGCCTTAAACAGGGCGTAGGGCGCTTAATTAGAACCCAAGATGATCATGGCGTAGTGATTATATGTGACAACCGTTTAGTGAATCGCGATTACGGTTCGCTATTTATTAGCAGTTTGCCCGCTATGCCACGCACTAGAGAACTCTCAAGAGTTTTAGAATTTGTTAAAAAAGACGCTGAGGAAACATGACAGCAAACATACTCGCTTTAGATACATCAACCGAAAACTGCTCTGTTGCACTGCATTGGCAGGGTGAAGTACTGAGTAAGCAAGAATACAGCCCACGCGACCATACACTTAAAATCTTACCTTTTGTTGAGCGAATCTTGGCGGAAGCAGGAGTTAGCTTAAAGCAGCTTGATGCGATTGCGTTCGGTCGTGGACCAGGAAGTTTTACTGGGGTGCGGATTGGTGTAGCCACCGCTCAAGGGCTGGCTTTTGGTGCAGATAAACCAATGATTGCTGTTTCAACCTTACAAGCCATGGCGCAAGCCGCTTACCTTAGCAATAATAGCGAGCAGTGTTTGGCGGCTATTGATGCCCGCATGGGAGAGGTGTATTGGGGCGAGTACCATCTGCAAAACGGCTTGATGTGTATAGTAGATGAAGAGCTTGTGATTAAACCCGACCTGCTAACTGGCAATAGCCAAAGCGCAGCTGCTGTGGGCACGGGCTGGCAAACTTACCAAGAACTATTATGCGGTCAATTTTCTGGCGCAAAAGTGTTGGAATCAGTGCTTTATCCAACGGCACAAAATATGCTTAGTTATGCTCAGGTTGCCTATAATAAAGGCGAGCTGGTAAGTGCAGAAAATGCCGAACCTGTTTATTTACGCGACAAAGTAACCTGGAAGAAACTACCGGGTAGAGAGTAATTAAAGGACAATAAAACTTGAAGATTCAGGGCCTTGGCCAGCCCATACCGCAACAAACAAACGTTAAAAAGGCGACCAGCAGCACAGAGTTAAGTGTTGCTACTAAGGCGCCAAAGGGGATCGTACCCTGGGCGGTAATGGACGAGAGCAGTGTCGAAAAACTCCGCTACGACCAAAATGTTGGCAGTGGCGGCGAAGCTGTGTCTCAATATCAAGACGTTGCTAATCAACTCAAGCGCCAACAAGTGAATGAGATGTTTGGTATCGATTTGTTCGCCTAAAGCAATCCGCTCCGCAATGACTGACTTCTCGTATTTACCTCACTCTAATATCGCCTATATCGAACAAACCGCCTCTAGTGATTACTGTGTAGTGATGTTGCACGGTTGGATGGACAATGCCGCCAGTTTTACGCCTCTTCTTAAACAATTTAGCGATGTACATTGCATTGCTTTAGATTTTCCCGGTCATGGACTGTCTGCACATCGCCAAGGTTATTACCATTTTGTAGATTATGTTGACGATGTTTATCGTGCTATTTGTGAACTAAAGGTTAACAAACCTATTATTCTTATTGGGCATTCTTTAGGTGCATTGGTAGCCACTACTTATGCAGCGGCATTCCCAGAAAAACTGCTCGGTTTGGTTTGCATAGACGGGTTGGGGCCTTTAAGCCTAGCTGAAGAAGAAACCACAACACACCTAACTAAAGCTATTCAACAACGGCAAGCTGTAAAGCCCGCTAAGGGATTTGAAAAACTTGAATCTGCAGTAAAATTGCGTGCGCAAACCAATGGGATTAGTGAACGCAATAGCCAACTATTGGTAGAGCGGGCAGTGATTAAGCGCGGTGGTCTATGGTATTGGCGTCACGATCAAAAACTAAAGTTAAGCTCTCCTTTGCGCTTTAGTGAGTCGCAGGCAGAAAATATTTGTAGAGCTGTGCAACATCCCAGTTTGTTAATAGCGGCTAGTGAACACCCTTTGTTATCCGCGGAATACATAAGCCATCGCCAAGCATGGTTTAAGCAGCTTAAAACCCATTTATTAAACGGTGGGCATCATCTTCATATGCAAAACTCCGTAGAGGTTGCTCGCTCTATAAATGCTTACATTAAAACAATTGTTTGAACCACTTCACTATTTTCGATCTTATCCGCTACGCTCAATGTTAAAATATTGTTATTTAAAATGGCGTATGAAACAATCGTTTGAAATTTTGGAGCGAAAGCTCTAATGCCAACGATGCCGCCAAGAGCATAATAAAATTCACAATAAACTTGGTGAGCAAATTATACTTGTTGTAATTGAAATGTTTAGGAGAACTGCGTGGATAAGGTTTGGCTTAATCGATACCCTAAAGATGTTCCTGCAGAGATAGACTCAGCACGCTATCAAACATTGATAGATGTCTTTGAAGAAGGTGCTGCTAAACACGCAGATAAGGTGGCCTTTATTAACATGGGGCAGGTGATGACCTATCGCCGCCTTGAAGAGCAATCACGCGCCTTTGCCGCTTATCTTCAAAATGAATTGAAGCTTAACGCTGGTGACCGCGTTGCTTTAATGATGCCTAACTTGCTGCAGTATCCTATTTGTTTGTTTGGTGCTTTGCGTGCAGGTATGGTGGTAGTTAACGTAAACCCGCTTTACACGCCGCGAGAATTAAAGCATCAACTAAACGACAGTGGTGCTAAAGCCATTGTGATTGTGTCTAATTTTGCGCATATTCTTGAAGAAATTGTAGAAGAAACCGGTATCGAGCATGTGGTTCTTACCCGTTTAGGCGACCAGCTTTCTGCAACCAAACGTACCTTAGTGAACTTTGTTGTAAAATACGTGAAGAAAATGGTGCCAAAGTACCATTTACCTCACGCTCAATCGCTCCGTTATGTTCTGTCTAAAGGGCAGCATCTCCAATATGTTCGCCCAGAAATCAAAAGTGAAGATCTAGCCTTTTTGCAGTATACCGGAGGTACCACAGGTGTCGCCAAAGGCGCGATGTTGTCACATAGCAATATGGTGGCTAACTTGCTGCAAGCTTTGGGTATTGTTGGCCCATGTTTGCGCGAAGGGAAAGAAGTGGTAGTAACAGCATTGCCGCTTTACCATATCTTTGCATTAACCGCGAACTGCATGGTGTTTTTTGCCATGGGGTGCCAGAACTTATTAATCACCAATCCTCGTGATATTCCTACCTTTGTTAAAGAGCTCGCCAAGACGCCCTTTACGGCAATCACAGGGGTAAATACCTTATTCAACGCCTTGCTAAATAATGACGATTTTGCCAAGTTAGATTTCGCCCGTCTGCGTTTATCACTGGGCGGGGGAATGTCGGTGCAACGAGCAGTTGCAGAGCGCTGGCAAGAAGTCACCGGTTCGCGCCTGATAGAAGGTTATGGTTTAACAGAGTGTGCTCCACTAGTTACCGTTTGCCCTTACGATTTAGAAGCCTATAACGGCAGTATTGGCTTACCAGCGCCTTCAACGGATATTAAGTTGGTGGGCGAAGATGGCCAAGAAGTCGGCGACGGTGAATCAGGCGAAATATTAGTGAAAGGCCCACAAGTGATGCAGGGTTACTGGCAGCGACCAGAAGCGACCGAAGAATCAATGCCTGGCGGTTGGTTCGCTACGGGTGATATTGCCACAGTTGATGACCAAGGTTTCTTCCATATCGTTGACCGCAAAAAAGACATGATTTTGGTGTCTGGTTTCAACGTATTCCCTAATGAAATTGAAGAGGTTATTTCAGGTAACGCTAAAGTGTTAGAAGTAGCAGCAGTCGGTGTGCCTAACGACGTAAGTGGTGAAGCGGTTAAAGTGTTTATCGTTAAAAAAGACGATTCACTGAACGAGAAGCAAGTGATAGAACACTGTCGCGAGTTTTTAACTGCCTACAAAGTGCCTAAGCTGGTGGAGTTTAGAGACGAACTACCTAAAACAAATGTGGGGAAGATCTTGCGTAGAGCCTTGCGCGAAGAGGCATAAACCGTAAAATGGTTAGCCATTAGATGCTTTCCACTAGGACGCCGCAATTTTGGCAGACGTAAACTTCGACATGATTGAAACAGAGGCGCAACTTGCGCCTCTGTTACGTTTTTTAAATGAACAAACCCCAATGGTATTAGCCATTGATACCGAGTTTGTTCGTACTCGAACCTACTATGCTCAACTGGGTTTACTACAAATTTACGATGGCCTGCAATGCTATCTAGTGGATCCACTAAAAGTGTCAATGGAACCGTTGTGGCAGGCTCTTGCCCGGCATCACTGGGTCTTGCATGCGTTTAGTGAAGACTTAGAAATCATTCAACGTTTAAGTGGAAAATTTGGCGCAACCGTGTTTGATACACAAGTTGGTGCGGCTTTTCTTGGTCATGGCATTAGCTTGGGTTACCAGCGCTTTATTGCCACAGAGCTAGAGATTGAACTCGATAAGGGTGAATCTCGTACCGATTGGCTCGCACGTCCACTGCGGGCTTCGCAATTAGATTACGCTGCTTTAGATGTTATCTATTTGCTACCCGCATATCTTAAGATTAAACAGCAGCTAGAAGAAGAAGGGCGTTTTCAAGCTGCATTAGAAGAAAGCACGCGTTTAGCAGCCTTGAAAAAACGTGTGGTAAACCAAGATGAAGTTTATAAAGACATTAAAAATGCTTGGAAGTTAAACCCGCAGCAATTAGCGGTGTTACAAGTGTTGTGTCGCTGGCGAATACAGCAAGCGGCAAGTCGTGATTTAGCCATTAATAATGTGGTACACGGTGACAACCTATGGGCCTTAGCGCGCTACCAACCAAGCAACGTGGATGAGTTACAACGGCTTAATTTACCACCGCAAGAGTTGCGTATTCATGGTCAACGTTTGCTTAAATTAGTGAAACAGGGTCAGCAAGTTAATACAGCGGATTTCCCTAAACCTATTAAACGTATTGTTGATTACCCAGATTACAAAAAAACCATTCAAGAACTTAAGTTGGTGGTGACTGCAGTCGCAGAAGAGTCGGGTTTGCCTGAAGACGTATTGGCGAGCAAGAAGGTGCTTAATCAATATATTGCGTGGAAACGTAAAGAGCACCAGCAAGCAGAAGAGTTGCCTCTACTACTTACTGGTTGGCGTAAGCCATTATTCGCTAATCACGTTGATCAGGAAGGGTAATATTTAGCTCAAGTACGCTAATGTCTTCACTCTTGTTGTCCAAGCTAACATTAACTTGGTCTGAGTTGATAGCAACGTACTTCTTTATTACTTCTATAATATCTTGCTTCATAGCAGGCAAGTAATCTGGCCCACTGCGCTCCCCGCGTTCGTGGGCAACAATAATTTGCAGTCGTTCTTTGGCGGTTTGCGCCGTTTTAGACTGTTTTGTCGTTCGAAAGTAGTCTAAAAGAGACATCGTTATCCTCCAAATAAGCGGCTAAATAGGCCTTTCTTTTGTTCTTCTAAGAAACGAAAGTCTACACTTTCGCCAATTAATCGACTTACAGCGTCGTCGTAAGCTAAACCAGCGTCACTTTCAGTGTCTAAAATTACTGGCTCACCAGAGTTAGACGCTTTAAGCACGGCCGGTGACTCAGGGATAACCCCAAGTAATGGTATCGCCAGAATATCTTGCACATCTTCTACGCTTAACATGTCACCGCGGTTAACACGCTCAGGGTTGTAGCGCGTTAATAGTAGGTGCTCTTTAACCGGCTCTTTACCTTGTTCTGCGCGCTTTGACTTACTGGCAAGCATGCCAAGAATACGGTCTGAGTCACGAACTGATGATACTTCAGGGTTGGTGGTAACAATCGCTTCGTCGGCGAAGTAAAGCGCCATGATTGCGCCTGTTTCAATACCAGCAGGAGAGTCACACACAATGTAGTCGAAACCTTGCTCTGCTAAATCGTCCAATACCTTCTGCACACCTTCTTTAGTTAACGCGTCTTTATCACGCGTTTGAGAAGCAGGAAGAATGAACAAGTTGTCGGTACGTTTGTCTTTAATCAATGATTGATTAAGGTTGGCTTCACCTTTGATTACGTTCACGAAGTCATACACTACGCGACGTTCACAACCCATAATTAAATCTAGGTTACGTAAACCAATATCGAAATCGATGATTACAGTTTTAAAACCTTTAATGGCGAGGCCAGTACCAATAGCCGCGCTGGAGGTTGTTTTTCCAACACCCCCTTTTCCTGAGGTCACAACGATAATCTTAGCCATTATCTTTCCTTTATAAATTCGTTAACGAAGTTAACTTAAATTACCAAATACGATTTGCTGGTCTTCTATTTGTACACATTGCGGCGCGTCGGCATGTTCGCCAATTTGCTCATGCAACATATAAACACCAGCAATAGAAATAAGTTCTGCTTGCAAGTTCTGACAAAATATTTTGCTGTCTTTTCTGCCGCTAGCGCCTGCGATAGCACGACCCCTTAATGCACCATAAATATGAATGTTACCGTCAGCAATCACTTCCGCGCCATTACCTACCGAGCCAATAATGACTAGGTCGGTATTTTGCGCGTAAACTTGTTGGCCAGAGCGAATCTGTCCGCGAACGATTTTACTTGGCACAGCCGCTGGGGTAGGGGGAGGTGTTGGCGCTTTTTCTTCTGCTGGTTTGCTGGGCTTGGCAGTTGCTTGTTGTGAGCCACTGGTCATTACGGCTAAACCTGCAGCACGGGCAGCGGTTTTTTGTTCAGAGGTACTACATCCGGTAACGCCTACTAATACAAAGTCTTGAGCTTCTACCACTTCCTTGAGTTGGTTGAAATCAAAATCAGCGTCTACTTCGCTAATATTCACTACTATAGGAGCACAGTTAAAGAACTGAGGCGCTTGCGCCACTTTTTCCATTAACTTGTTATTTAATGATGTTAAATCATTTTTTCCTAAGTAAACCACTGAAAGGGTAAAGTTTGTCCCTTTAAACTCTATTTCCTGTCCGGACATGAACAGCTGATTCCTTTTTACATTTGTATACGAGCAATGACGCTTCACTATATATTCTGATATAGTCGCGTTTTAGCATAACCTGATCAGTGACTAGGATACTAACATTTTCATGTTCTGTGCAGTCTATAAAAGTCTCAAAAAACAGCAAACTTATCTCTATATTGAGAAGAAAGACGATTTTTCGCCAGTTCCAGCGTCATTACTAGAGTTAATGGGGGCTAAGGAGCTGGTAATGTTGGTACCAAAACGACCAACAAAAGATTTTGCTAGTGTTGAAATAAACACCTTAGAAGCCGCGTTTAAAGAGCAAGGCTATTATTTACAACTACCACCACCTCCAGAAAACTATCTTAAGCAGCATTTAGCCGCTCAGGCTAAGGCAAAAAATGACTAAAAGGGGAAGTTAGTGAAAAAATTTATCGGTACGGTGCTATTCTCGGCTGCCTTCTCATTACACGCTGAACCGGGCTTTGATAACTACGTTGAAGAACTTAAAGTAGAAGCGGCTAGTGAAGGCATTTCACAAGCCACTATTGATGCCGCATTTACCAATGCCAAGTTTTACCCTCGCGCTGTAAAAGCAGATAAGCAACAGCCTGAGTTTAAGCTAACACTAGATACCTACTTGCCACGAGCAGTGCCCGACTGGAAAGTGCAGCAAGCGCGGGCGTTATATAAGAAACACTACCCATTACTCAAAGAAATTGAAAAGAAATATAAGGTGCAGCCGCGCTTTATTATTGCTTTGTGGGGAGTGGAATCCAACTTTGGCAAGTTTACCGGTAACTATAGTGTGGTATCGGCGCTTGCCACTATGTCTTATGAAGGCCGTCGCGAAGCGTTTTTTAAGAAAGAATTAATGAATGCGCTTCGTATTCTTGAAGATGGACATATTGAACCTAACAAAATGAAAGGCTCTTGGGCGGGTGCCATGGGTCAAGTGCAGTTTATGCCAAGTTCCTTTTTAGCTTACGCCCAAGACTTTGATGGCGATGGCAACAAAGATATTTGGAACAATACCGCTGATGCTTTGGCTTCTGCTGCAAACTACTTAGCGCAAAGTGGCTGGAACAATGATTTAACGTGGGGTCGCCAAGTTAAACTTCCAAACGATTATGATACAACGCACTCAGGCTTAAAAGTTAAGAAAAGCCTAAACGAGTGGCAAGCTATGGGCGTTCGCCGTTACGACGGCACTAACTTACCTATTCGCGATATTCAAGCCTCTATCGTTCAGCCAGACGACGCTCAAGGGCGTGCATATTTAGCTTACGATAACTACCAAGTACTGATGAAGTGGAATCGCTCGCATTACTTTGTGGCCGCGGTAGGTACTTTAGCTGATCGCATCGCTTACCCACCGGTGTTTTAAGGTGTATCAGCATCTCGACGAACAAGGCCAAGCCTTACCATTTACTGCGAATAAAGCAGTCTGTGTAGGGCAAAATTACTTGGCGCACATGCAAGAGATGGGGGGCGCGCCTGCTAAACAAGCAGTGTTGTTTATTAAGCCTAAAACCGCCATCACTGGTTTGGCAAACGGAGTAATGATTCCAAATGATGTAGATGAAGTGCATTACGAACTTGAGCTCGCCATATTGATTGCTAAGCCGCTTCGCAATGCCTCTCCTAAAGAATTGGATGATGCCGTTTGGGGATACGCCGCGGCATTAGATTTAACCTTACGCGATGTGCAGTTAGCGCTAAAACAAAGTGGTCATCCATGGGAGCGCGCTAAGGCCTTTGATAAGAGCTGCGTACTGAGTCACTTTAAGCCGATTAATAGGTTAAGTGAGTTGGCTGATGTTGAGCTACGTTTTGAGCAAAATACTCAGTTAAAACAGCAGGGCACAACAAAGCAAATGATCCGCAATCTAAGCACATTGCTGTGTGAAGCTTCACGCTGTTTTACTCTAGAGCCAGGAGATGTATTGCTAACTGGCACTCCTGCTGGCGTTGGCCCCTTGAAGGCCGGCGATAAGTTAGCATTTAAGGTTGCCGATATTTCGGTAGAAACAGAGGTTGTATTGAGTGAGTGAAGTAAGATTTTGGGAAACCAAAACCTTGGCGCAAATGACTGCCCAAGAGTGGGAGTCGTTATGTGATGGATGTGGTAAATGTTGTTTATCGAAGTTGATAGATGAAGATACCGATGAGTTGTATTACACCAATATTGCTTGTGTATTGTTAAACAGTAAAAGCTGCCAGTGTAGTGATTACCCGAATCGATTTGCTAAGGTCCCTGATTGCGTAAAAATCACTTTAGATGATATTGATGCATTTCATTGGTTGCCGCCTAGTTGTGCCTATAAACGGCTAATCGAAGGGAAACCGCTGCCAGAGTGGCATCCTTTGTTAAATAAGGGCAAGGCTTCGGAAATGCACAAACGTGGCGCTTCTGTGCGGGGTAAAATTGTGTGTGAAACGCAGTTAACGGGTCCGTCTCAAGATTACATTGTGCGGTGGCCTTTAGACGAGTGTGAATAGCGTTAAATGCCAGCCATAAAAAAGCCCGCGTTAAGCGGGCTTTTTTATGTTTATCTTTTAAATCTATTTCTTACGCCATTGCAGACCAAAGAACAAAACCCCGGCTGCTAAGAACACCGCAAATAATAGAATCAGCCACTGCGGCATAGACCAGCCTAAGAACATCCAAGAGATCTCGTCACAAAATCCATTTGGATTAAATAACCAAGGCACCCATTTATCTAGCGGCGCCCATTCAGGGAAGTTGGCAAAGAAGTCGCAGGTAGCAAATGGGCTAGGGTTCATTTGGTAGTCGGTATGGGTTATTGCTAGCTGCAAACCCCATGCGGCACTGACGATCCATAATCCAAAAGCACTTAAACGAATGACGATATTTTTAGGTGCAATCCAACCTAGTAAACCTGCTGCCATTAAACCAAACATGGCTACACGCTCATAAATACACATAACGCAAGGGTCAAGCTTCATGGCATGTTGGAAGAATAAAGCGCACAACTCTAATGATAAGCTACCAATAAAAAGCAGAAACCAAGGTTTACGTTGGTACGGCAAACTGCTTAAAAAATTGAGCATAATCAGAAACTCCTGTTAAAAAAGGCGATGCAAGCATCGCCGTTTTTAAAATTAATGTCCAGCAGAAACCGCTGACGCTGCGCCCGCAACGTGATGGCTAATCCATCCCATATCGTAGAAGTATTGAGTGGCAGGAATCAATGCAAATTCCACACACAATAAACCTACACCGGCTAGTACGATGGTGTAAGGAATGGCCATCCACACCATGCGCCCGTAAGACAAACGTAAAAGCGGAGCGAGTGAAGAGGTGAGCAAGAATAAGAATGCTGCTTGGCCATTTGGTGTAGCTACCGACGGCAAGTTAGTACCAGTGTTAATGGCAACCGCTAACATGTCGAATTGGTCACGAGTGATTTGGCCATCTAACCAAGCGGCTTTCACTTCGTTAATGTAAACAGTGCCTACAAACACATTGTCACTCACCATCGAGAGCAAGCCATTGGCAATGTAGAAGGCGACCAGTTGCCCCTCATCTTCAATCGATAGCACCCAGTGAATAACGGGTTTGAATAGCTCTAGATCAATAATCACTGCCACAATCGAGAAGAATACCGCTAGCAATGCCGTAAAGGGAAGGGCTTCTTCAAAGGCCTTTCCTAATTGGTGTTCCTCGGTAATTCCGGTAAATGCAGTGGCGAGAATAATCACAGACAAACCAATTAAACCAACAGCCGCTAAGTGCATGGCTAAACCAATAATTAACCATACTGCGATAAAGGCTTGAACGATAAGTTTTGCACGGTCACGGTTAGTACGCTTCTCATCTTCGTACTTATCGTAGTCGGTAAGAATTTGTCTAACGTTGGCAGGTAGTTTAGTGCCATAACCAAACTTGCCCGCTTTCTCTAGTAAGAAACAGGTTAACAGGCCAAATACTAGTACCGGTAAAGAGACCGGTGCCATGCGTAAGAAGAACTCAAAAAATTGCCATCCAGATTGGTCAGCAATAATGAGGTTTTGTGGCTCACCTACCATGGTACATACGCCGCCAAGCGCGGTACCTACACCAGCATGCATCATTAAGCTACGTAGAAAAGCGCGAAAACCTTCTAAGTCATCGCTGCTTAAGTCATCACCGGTGTGGTCATGCTTTTGGTGAAAGTCTTTTCCAGAGGCCACTTTGTGATAGATGCTATAAAAGCCGATAGCGACACTAATCACCACGGCAATAACGGTTAATGCATCCAAGAAGGCCGATAAAAATGCACCGGCTATACAAAAGGCTAAAGACAAAATCGCTTTATCTTTAATCTTAATGAGCATTTTGGTGAACATAAATAAAAGCAGTTGCTTCATAAAGAAGATGCCCGCCACCATGAAGATCAATAGCAGCACTACTTCAAAGTTATTCACTAACTCGTGCTTTACTGTTTCCGATGATGTCATCCCTATAGCTACTGCCTCAATGGCCAGTAAACCGCCCGGCTGTAATGGGTAACATTTTAAGGCCATAGCCAAAGTAAAAATGAACTCAATTACCAGCAACCAACCCGCAATGAAAGGGTCAATATAGAAAACGATGGGGTTAATAATTAGAAATAAAACAATGGCTTTTTTGTACCACAAAGGCGCATTGCCAAGAAAGTTCTTAGCAAAGGCACTGGATAGACTAGTATTCATCCTGAAATCTCATATTTGTTCGTATGGCAGGTCGAGTTTCCCCTACGAAAACTCGAGCGTGATTGTATGTGATGTCACGCATCTTTGATAGCTGAACGTTCGAAAATATCAAAATTCTTCAAGTCATGATAAAAAATGTCAATAGTTTTTAAAAACTGTAGGTTAGAGCCCGTACCACTTGCTTTTGCTTTAGTTAATGGTTTGTTATTATCATTTCAATAAAAACTAAAATAGACTGAGTAAATAATGGTAATAAAAGCAAAAAGCCCAGCGGGATTCGCCGAACAGTACATCATCGAATCCATCTGGAATAACCGTTTTGCTCCTGGCACCATCCTCCCTGCCGAAAGAGAACTATCAGAACTAATTGGCGTTACCCGCACCACATTACGTGAAGTCCTCCAGCGTTTGGCACGTGATGGTTGGTTAACTATTCAACATGGCAAACCCACTAAGGTAAATAACTTTTGGGAAACCGCTGGACTGAATATTCTCGAAACCTTAGCTAAACTAGACAGCGACGGCGTACCTGAACTTTTTGAACAGTTATTATCAGCAAGAACCAATATTAGTGTGATTTTTATTCGTGGTGCCTTAAAAAACAACCCGGAGAAAAGTCGCCAGTTAATTGAACAATACAAGCAATTAGAACAAACCGGTGAAGCTTACGCTGAGTTTGATTATCAAGTATTGCACGGCTTAGCTTTTGCCTCAGGTAATCCCCTGTATGCCCTAATTTTAAATGGTTTCAGAGGCATGTACCGTAGTGTCGGTAAGTATTACTTTGACGATCCCGTATCGCGCCAATTAGTCGATAAGTTTTATGACGACTTGATCGCCTTAGCGGACTCAGGAGAGCACGATAATGCGCTTCAAGTGGTGCGTAATTACGGTATTGCAACCAGTGAAGTCTGGAAGCGATTAAGAGATGTTATGCCAAGTGACATTATGGAAATTGACTAGCCTAGAGCTTGCCAAGATCTTAGGTAAATAAAAAAGCTCCTTACAAAAGGAGCTTTTTTATTACTGAGCAAAGCTGTGGTTTATGCCACTTTTTGCTCTAAGTAACGAATAATGTCATTTGATTCGTAAAGCCATTTTACGTTTTCGCCTTCGCTGATGCGCAAACAAGGCACTTTTCGAGAACCGCCTTCGCTTACTAACTCATCAAGAAATTCTGGCTGGGCTTTAATATCACGTAATCCAATGTTGATGCCGTTGCGTTTCATTGCGCGTCTTACCTTCACGCAGAAGGGGCAAGCAGCCAATTGGTAAAGATGTAAGCCTTGTAGTTTCTGATCAACTGCAGCTTGTTCATCAGGACTACGCTTTATCGATTTTGGCGAAAATACCGCGTTAAGTAACAAAATAATACGGCCTAAAATCCAACGAATCACTTTCATTTTTTACAACCCGAGTAACAATTTGCGGCAGAGTGTAACACAAACCGGCTAAAGCTTAAGCCTTGCTTAAAACAACAAGGTGCTTAAACCTAAGGCTAAAAATAGTATTGCTGTTAAGCGATGTATTAAGGTCATAGGCAGCTTGTCTACCCCTAGTTTACCGAGTAAAACAACTGGGATGTTTGCAATGCACATACCAATGGTGGTTCCTGCTATTACCATCCATAAGGCATCGTATTTAGCCGCTAAAATAACTGTAGCCACTTGGGTCTTGTCGCCAATTTCAGCAATAAAGAAAAGCACTAAGGACGCCAAGAAAGGGCCATGTTTTAGCATCGCGCTGTCTAAGTCGTCTACTTTATCGGGAATCAGCACCCAAATAGCCATGGCAATAAACGACAATCCTAGCAGCCAACGCAGTACATCAGGGTTTAACCAAGATTGCACCATTGCGCCAAACCAAGCGGCAGCGGCATGATTCAGTAGGGTTGCGACAATAATGCCGGCAATAATGGGCATTGGTTTACGAAATTTGCATGCGAGTAACAGAGCAAGTAACTGAGTTTTGTCGCCAATTTCGGCAATGGCAACAGCGGTGATGGAGGTAACAAGGGCTTCCATTAATATCTCTTAATGAGGCGAGCAAATAAACCAATGCACAAACGCCGCTCACCTCATAATAGCGTTAATGTGCAGTTGGTCTTGCCAGGCCTAACTAGGCTGCATTTACCATAGTGATTGTGCACTAAGTATGTTGATAAATGCCCCGCAACCAAAGTTACAGGCGGCTACTCCCCAAAAGCGCGCAGAAGATAGCGTGTAAGCACTGGTTAGTCAAAAGGTTTAGCCACCAATGCGTTTAGTTTTGTAATCACGCTGCTTCAACCATGCTTCAAGCTTGTCGCGTTGGTCACCTTGAATTTCAATCACATAGTCTTTTACGCTACCACCAACGCCACAGTGTTTTTTCATTTCTTTGCATAGGCTTTTTAACTCTGATTCTTCTAGCCCAAAGCCACTTAAGCAGGTTACTCCTTTGCCTTTTCGGCCTTTGGTTTCACGACGCATTTTAACAAAACCATCGCTGTCTGGAATATCTTCAGCTATGTCTTCAGGTTCAATGCGGCCTTGGTCGGTGGAGTAAACAAGTTGCGATAGTTGGTCTTTGAATGACATCTTCAAGTTACCTTTGTTGAAATTGGCTAAATGGTAGCGCATTTAGTGAAAAGGTTTCAAAAATAACACCTAAAAATATCTCACAAAAATACCAAGCTATATAAACCTGCTTGATATAGATCAAAGTTATATAGTGATGAGTGTCGCACAATCAACTAAATGAAAATCATTTCTATTTAGAATTGTCGGGTGGGACTCTATGTCATTGGATGAAATAGTCGCAGGTCAAAAAGCAAAGGTGTTAAGTTTGCAAAACTTGCCACGCGCTAGTCGAAAAAAGCTAATGTCGTTAGGCATATTACCTAATACAACCTTAACCATAGTTAGGCGCGCTCCCTTAGGTGATCCGATCCAGGTATCTGCCGCAGGCATTAACCTAGCCTTGAGTAATCTACAGGCAAAGGCGATTGAGGTGGAGTCGGTATGATTAAGCATAAAATTGCTACAGTAGGTAACCCGAATAGTGGCAAAAGTACCTTGTTTAATGCTTTGACGGGCAGTAAACAGAAAGTGGGTAACTTTAGTGGTATTACGGTTGATAAAAAGTCAGGTTGGATCCGCAAGGCCGATTGGCGATCTGAAGTGGTGGACCTCCCCGGCGTTTATAATATTGATCCTCAGTTAGACAATAGTTCTTTAGACGAGCGTATCGCTTGTGAGTTTTTACAGTCGGAACCTTTAGATCTAGTGATCAACGTGGTCGATGCCAGTGCAGTTGAACGTAGCTTATATTTGAGCATTCAACTTAAAGAACTGGGTTTACCGGTGGTGCTAGTACTAAACAAAATGGACACCGCTAAAGCAAAGCTGCTAAAAATTAAAGTACAGCAGTTTAGCGAACGCTTTAAGTTGCCGCTGGTATGCCTGTCTGCTACCTCTAAAAAGCAGGTAGAAGATTTCAAAGATAATCTTCCCCAGATTATTGAGCAAGCCAAACAGAGTGAGCCTCTAGAGTTAGAATATTCAGCGCCCATCGAAGCATTTTCAACAAAATGGCAAGCAAAACTGGGCTTTAACAAAGGCCAAGTATTGCGCTTGATAGAGCAAGATCCTTGGCTGATTAAACAGCTTGAACCTCAGTTAGTGGCAGAGTTAGAACAAGATTTTGTGCAATTTAACAATACTGATGTTGATTTAGAACTCGCGAATAGTCGCTACAACTTTATCTACCAACTTACACAAGATTGTGTTGGCAAAAAAGGCCACTTAAACCGAGATTACACGGCGATGATTGATAGCTTGTTGCTTAATCGCTGGATTGGTATTCCTGCCTTTTTAGGCGTGATGTACCTAATGTTTATGTTTGCCATTAATGGCGGTGCGGTATTCATCGACTTTTTTGATATTACTGCTGGCACTATTTTTGTTGATGGTGTGGGTGAAGTGCTGAGTAATGTCGGCGCTCCCGAGTGGCTAACTGTGGTGTTAGCAAATGGTGTAGGCGTGGGCATTCAAACCGTTGCTACCTTTATTCCCGTTATTGCGTGTTTGTATTTATTCTTAGCGTTACTGGAAAGCTCAGGTTATCTGGCGCGAGCGGCTTTTGTGGTAGACCGTGCTATGCAGGTGATTGGTTTACCGGGTAAAGCATTTGTTCCGATGTTAATGGGTTTTGGCTGTACCGTGCCTGCCATTATGGCGACCCGAGTATTAGAAAAGCATCGCGAGCGGGTATTAACTTCAGCCATGAGCCCATTTATGTCTTGTGGTGCGCGCTTACCGGTTTATGCATTGTTTGTGGCAGCGTTTTTCCCAGAGCAAGGCCAGAACATGGTATTTGGTTTGTATCTCATTGGCATATTGGCTGCGATTGTTACCGGCTTATTGCTTAAGTACACGTTGTTACCGGGCACTGCGCAAGACTCGGTTCTTGAGTTGCCAGACTACCAGTTACCTACGGCTTTTGGCGTATTGCTATTAACCTGGCAAAAAGTGCGTGGCTTTGTGGTTGGCGCAGGCAAAACCATTGTATTAGTGGTCGCTATTCTTAGCGTATTAAACAGTATCGGAACGGGTGGTGAGTTAGACGCCGAAGGCCAAGAACATTCAATTTTGAGTCGAGCTAGCCAATTTGTTACACCAGTATTTGGCCCAATGGGTATTGAGCAAGACAACTGGCCAGCAACGGTAGGTATTGTTACTGGCTTATTCGCTAAAGAAGCGGTAATTGGCACCTTAAACAGCTTATATGCCAATGCCAGTGAAGCAGACGAAGAGTGGACTTATCTAGGCCGTTTCCAAGAAGCTGGGCAAACCATTGTCGATAACTTTAACGACTTAAACTACGGTGACCCTTTAGGCATAGCAATTGAAGAAGCTGATAGCCTTGAAGCAGCAGCTGAAATAAACGAAGTTGATTTCAGCACTATGTCGCAGTTGGGCAAACACTTTACGCCTGAATCAGCCGTTTCGTTCATGTTATTCATTTTACTCTACATGCCTTGCGCAGCGGCAATGGGCGCATTGGTAAAAGAACTAGGTATAAAATGGGCGCGACTAATTGGCGTGTGGTCTACCTTACTAGCCTATAGCTCGGCCACTATTTACTACCAAGTGGCTACTTGGCAGCAAGCGCCAGTGTCTGCCAGCGTGTTGTTATTGGCAATGGTATTTATGTTGGCGGTTTGGGTACTATTTTTGAAACGTAAGCGGGCAGAGCATTTTGATATTACAAGCGCTTAAGGAATACATTGAAGCTAACCCTGGGGTTATGCTTAGCCAGGTAGCAAATCATTTCTCATTGAGTGATGACGCAGCGTTAGCGATGTTGCAGCCTTGGGTAAAACGCCATCGACTCCGCTTGGTTAAACTGGGCTCTTGTTCGGGTGGCTGTGGCTGCGGAGTGAGTGAAGAACAGTGGCAGCTATATTGGCAAAATGAAAGCCAAATAGGGGTTACGTGCTAAGCGGCGCAGTGGAAACATAGAGCAAAAAGGACAGTGTATTCACTGTCCTTTTTTTGGTTTTGTTAGTGGGTAAATTTGCACTTAGGCTTTGTAAATTAGTCTGTAGAACTGTTCGATTGCGTGTACTTTTCAACAAACTGGCTAATAGGCATGGGCTTTCCAAACATCCAACCTTGGCCAAACTCTACATCTAATTCTTCTAATACTTTGCATTGCATTAGGTTTTCTACACCTTCTGCGATGACTTTTAAATCAGATTTCTTGGCAATTTCTACCATGTGCGGTACTAACGACGAGCGAATAGAGCCCGCCTCTAAATCGAATACAAAGCTCTTATCAATTTTTAGGTATTGGCAGCGGAAGTTTTTAAGTTGTTTAAGGTTTGAGTAGCCGGTGCCAAAATCATCAATCGCCACTTCAAAACCCTGTTGAATAACATGATTAATGTGTTGATTGGCGACTAAGCTGTCGAGTTGCAGATCTTCTGTTATCTCGAGAGTAATGCCTCCTTTAAACTGCTGTACTTCTGGCAATCCTTGTAAATCAGCAATGTTGTTGTTTTCAACATCACAAGGGAAAATGTTAAAACTCACTTTCATATCACTAGTTATTGCACCACTGGCTTGTAACTGACTCAGAGCATCTTTAATGATCATTAAAGTAAAAGGCCAGGTTAAGCGCAGTTTGCGTATTTCTGGAATAAACTCATCGGGCATTAACTTGCCATGTTGATCTTCGAAACGAGTTAATACTTCTCCACCAATAATCCGTTTAGATTTAAGATCGACAAGAGGTTGAACATGGCAAACGAAGTGGCCTTTATTGATGCCTCGTCTTACACGAGAGCTCATACTGCCATGGCGTTTGATTAGGGTATCAGAACTGATGCTTATCAAAATGCCAAAGGCTGCACTAAACAATAACGAAAAGATTAAAAAACCGAACTTACTTTTAAGGAGGGTGTAGTTATACAAACTGAGGGCAATACAGAAATCGTAGGTCTGGCTACAACGATGAAAATAGTGATAGTTATCATCTACTTCTTCCATTTCATCTAGCTCTGCACGGCGAAACGTACCGGGTGTGCCTATTAAGTGGGTATAGTGATCATCTACTCGATTTACCACTTCCCATTGGTTATCACCGTATTCTAAGCTACTAAAGGTATTGTTAGCGATCACAACAGTGAAATCACCTTTACGGATGACCATGCCTGAATGCAGGTGATCAAATATAATCAATTGCTGGTTTAACCATACGTCGAAGTCTAAGTTAGTGGTGTAACTTGGCGGGTCTAATTCTAAGGGAACCTCTAGTTCCCCTCCTGTAGTGGTACAAGCTAAGTGGTTATTTTGTACTAAACCTGCGTCTTTAATGTAATCACTGAGGAATACCGTTTGGCGCATTTTTAGTAAGGACGCTGGGCTACAGTCGTCTATGTTTAAGTTAGCTAAGTCATCTAAGGATTGTATGGTGCTATAAAACACCGACTGGGTGAGGCTTAAAGTATTATCTGCATGATAGCGTTGCGACTGGCTGATGTCGTGCGAAAGAAATTGTAGAGAAATGACGGTCATTAATGCACAAGACAATAGCCCCGCAGTAACGATAAGTATTTGTTGTGTAAAAACTCGCATAAGCTTACATCCATGTACCTTAGTCGTCATAATTAAAGCACAAAAAGTTAATCTAAACCTAGTGCTTAGCGCGGTGTATTGCGCTTATTTTTTAAAACCTTAGCCTTAAATTACTGTTCGATTTGCTGCGCTTTTTCGTTAATTAAGCGAATCAGCAAGCTCCCATTAAGTAGGGCGCGTTTTACTAAGGCTAATCCGCCCATGGTTGGGTTGTTTTGAAAGTGTGCCGCTTCAATCGGTAAGTCTTCAGCAAACGAGCTTAGGGCTTGATGCTCAATACACTGTTTAATAGTGGGTAATAAAATGCTTTGTGCCGCCATTATCTCTCCCGCTAGAATGATTTTTTGCGGGTGAAATAAGTTAATAGTAATGGCGATGCTATTGCCGAGCATTTTACCTACACGATGCAATACTTGGTGGCACAACATGTCACCTTGGTTGGCTGCAGCGCAGACATCTTCAATGTTAAAGTCACCCTGTAAAATAGACGGGCAACCTTGGCTAATCAGGGTTTTTAATCGTTCTACAATCGCGGTATTAGAGACAATGGTTTCTAGGCAACCTACATTGCCACATTGGCATTTGTCGCCCAGAGGATCGACCTGAATATGACCTATTTCACCCACATCTCGGTTCTGGCTCATAAATACTTGGCCATTCACGATAATGCCGGCACCTGTGCCGCTATGCACACTAATCAAAATGGAATCGAGCACATCTTTAGTTGCACCAAAGTAATGCTCAGCTAGCGCCATCGCACGGGTATCGTTACCTACATAAGCTGGCAATAAGAATCGCGCTTCTATTAGGCTGGCTAGTGGGCAATCTCGTAACTGATAGTGAGGAGTGTATACCACCGTGCCTTCGCCTGGGTTCACTAAACCAGACAAGGTAACCGCAACCGCAATAAGATTTTGTGAAGCTTCAAGGTGTTGCTGAATAAAGCTATCGATGTTGTTGAGCAGGGTGTTTACTAGGGCGTCTTGTTCCACCTCTGGCACATCAAGATTACTGTGAGCATGAGATATTCCGCTTAAATCAAACAGCGAAATGTCCATGGTCCCACGGCCTAATCGCACCGAAATAAAGTAGTAATGGCTTTGCTCGGTCATTAAGGAAATAGCCCGGCGCCCTCCGGTAGAGGCTTGCTGGGCAACTTCTTTAATTAAACCGGTAGCTAATAGCTGGCGGGTGATTTTGGTCACGCTAGCAGGTGCCAATTGGCTTTGTTCTGCTACTTTTACGCGAGAGATCGGACCTAATTGGTCAATCATCCCATACACCGCCGCGGTGTTTACCTGTTTAACTTTATCTACGTTTACGATTAATTTGTCATTCATGCTTTGCTTGCTTAAAACTGAGTAAGTTGGCCGTCGCTAATACAGAGCGTGACATTAAAATCTTGGTCGAAGGCCGTTAAGTTGGCAGTGTAACCTGCTTTAATTCGACCAAAGTCCTTGTCTCTATTGATGGCGGTTGCTGGGTACAAAGAGGCCATTCTTAGGCTGTCGCGCATAGATAAACCTACTGATTGTACGCAGTTTTTTACTGCTTGAATCATGGTTAAAGCAGAGCCGCCGAGTGTACCATCATCACCAAAGCAAATCCCATCCTGTACTGTGATCTTTCGCCCAACAAAATCAAAGCTAGTGATATCGGCACCTGCAGCAGCGGTGGCGTCGGTCACTAAACACAGTTTGTGGCGTAATAATCGTTTAGCTATTCTCACATTGGCATCGTCTACATGGTGGCCATCGACAATAATCCCAGCAAACAGGTTGTGATCAAAAATCGCGCCTACCACACCTGGTTCACGCCCGGTCATTGGACTCATGGCATTAAACAGGTGGGTTGCAAAACCAGCGCCCGCATTAATGGCTTCGCTAGCTTGTTGGTAATTAGCATTGGTGTGGCCAAGAGACACTAAAATACCGGCTTCTTTAAGCGCGGCTATAGTACTTAGCTCAACATGCTCTGGTGCCAGAGTGACTTTTTTAATGGCATCGCTGTTGTCTAACAAAAAACGCAAACGCTGTTGGTTTAGTTGTCTAATCAGTGCTTCGCTGTGAATGCCTTTTTTATCTACGCTAAGGTAGGGGCCTTCTAGGTGTAATCCTAGGTTAACCGAGCCATGGCTGCGTTGGTGAGCTCGTGATACCTCAACGGCTTGCTGCATCTCTTCGTCATCGGTAGTAATGAGGGTTGGCATGAAGTTAGTGGTGCCGCTTTTAATATTAGACTGATGCATAATCTCTAAATTGCGGGTACTAAAGTCGCCATTTAGCATCACACCGCCACAACCGTTTAGTTGCAGATCTACAAAACCCGCACTTAGCACTGAACCATTTAGGTCAATGCTTCTTATTTGTGGCGATACTTGCTGGTTAGGAACCACCGATGTGATGTGACCATTTTCAATCAGTACTGAATAGCCGTTTAACAATTCACTACCATCAAAAACCAGGGCATTGGTAAGGGCGTATATCATTCCGTTGTTCCTAAATGTTCTTTATATTGTTGGCTTCAAGCTCTTGAAAGTAGCGTACTGTTTTTACTTTCAATTCCATGGTTGAAGGCTCGTCGCATACTATCATTCCTTTGGGATGTAGTTGTAGCGCAGAAATGGTCCATAAATGATTTACACTGCCTTCTACTGCTGCCTGTAGGGCCTGCGCTTTGTTATGTCCGGTCACTAATATTAAAATTTCTTCCGCATCAAGAAGGGTACCTACGCCAACCGTAAGTGCTAAACGCGGTACTTCATCAATGTTGTTGAAGAAGCGCGAATTAACCATACGCGTATCTTCGGTAAGCGTTTTTACTCGTGTACGCGACGCCAGTGAAGAGGCGGGTTCGTTAAATGCGATGTGGCCATCTACACCAACACCACCCATAAACAAGTTTATTTTCCCATAATGCCTAATTTTGGCTTCGTAATTGGCGCACTCTGCTTCCAAATCTTCGGCATTGCCGTCAAGTAAATTAATGTTTTCTGGCTTGATGTCTATATGTGAGAAGAAGTTGTTGTGCATAAAGCTGTAGTAGCTTTCAGGGTGGTCACTTGGAATACCAACATATTCATCCATGTTAAAAGTAACCACATGCTCAAAGCTCACCATGCCTTGTTTGTGCAGCTCAATAAGATGTTTATAGGTGGTTAGCGGAGTCCCGCCGGTAGGGCACCCCAATACAAAGGGTTTATCTTCGCTAGGATTAAACGACTTAATTTTCTCTGCGATATAAAGTGCAGACCAGCGTCCTACTTGTTCTTTGTCGAGTAAAGGTATGAGTCTCATCGGTATTCTCCACGTAATTTCAAATTAGCTTAGCAGTTTAATTTTTATCGCGAAATAAGATTTAGATAAAATGTGACTAAAGGCGACATAAAAGCAATTTATGAATGCTTTGATCACACTTTTGGAAGGCTTTATTTGCGAAGGAAATTTAATTATTTACACTGCGAATTAAGTTCTTGGTGGAACATTAAACGAAACACGCTGTGAATTTGAACACCAAGGTCGAGTTGGCAGATGCCGCTGATAAATTTGAATTTGGTTAATAATAGCCATAAAGAGGGACACTATGTTTAGCTATTTACAGAAGATTGGTCGCGCCTTAATGGTACCGGTAGCGGTACTACCCGCAGCCGCTATTTTAATGGGCATAGGTTACTGGATTGACCCAAACGGCTGGGGTGGCAATAGTGCACTGGCGGCTTTTTTAATTAAGTCTGGTGCGGCCATTATCGACAACATGTCGGTACTGTTTGCCATTGGTATTGCCTACGGCATGTCTCGGGATAAAGACGGCGCCGCGGCCTTAGCAGGCTTTGTTGGCTACATGGTGGTTACTACTTTGCTATCGCCGGGTGCGGTAGAGCAAATTGGTTTAGTGGTACTAAACGATTCTAGCACCTTGGCGTTTTCAAAAATTGAAAACCAGTTTGTAGGTATTATTAGCGGGATTATGGCGGCTGAGTTATACAACCGTTTCTACCAAGTAGAATTGCATAAAGCTTTATCGTTTTTTAGTGGAAAGCGTTTAGTGCCTATTCTTACGTCGGTGGCCGGTATCGGTGTTGCCTTTGTATTAATGTACTTGTGGCCAATTATTTTTGGTGGCTTGGTTCACTTTGGCGAAAGCATTACTGGCTTAGGGTCGGTTGGTGCGGGTATCTATGGTTTCTTCAACCGCTTGCTTATTCCTGTTGGTTTACACCACGCACTTAATGCTGTGTTCTGGTTTGATATGGCTGGTATTAACGACCTTGGTAAGTTTTTGAGTGTATCGGCTGACGCTGTACCGGGTGAAACAGGGCGTTACATGGCAGGTTTCTTCCCTGTGATGATGTTTGGTTTACCTGGCGCAGCCTTGGCTATTTACCACACCGCTAAAGCAGAAAATAAATCTAAAGTTGCCTCAATCATGATTGCTGCAGCAACGGCGTCTTTCTTTACTGGTGTTACCGAACCACTAGAGTTCGCCTTCATGTTTGTAGCGCCTGTGCTATATGTAGTACATGCCTTACTCACCGGTATTTCAGTATTTATTGCGGCGTCTATGCAGTGGATGGCAGGCTTTGGCTTTAGTGCTGGTTTGGTTGATATGGTGTTGTCGTCACGTAACCCATTAGCCACTAATTGGTACATGCTTATCCCACAAGGTTTAGTGTTCTTTGCAGTTTACTACTTCGTGTTTAAAACCATGATTATTAAAATGAACCTTAAAACACCAGGTCGTGAAGACGCTGACGAAGGTGAAGAAACCTCAAGTGTTGGTGGCAGCCATGCAGAAACTGCTGGTTTAGTATTAACAATGTTAGGTGGAACAGACAACGTAGTACTTGTAGACAACTGTGCTACACGCCTTCGTTTAGAAGTAAAAGACAGCGACCGTGTTGATGTAAGCGGGCTTAAAAAACATGTACCTGGTGTGATTGTGCCAAGTAAAACGGCAATACAGGTAGTGATTGGTCCACACGTAGAATTTGTAGCCAACGAGCTAAAAATTCTCGCCGCCAAGTAGGGTATTAAAGAAAGAATAGCGCTCTGTAACTGTCGTTATAACTGTACTGTTTGGCCCTCTGGAAGAGGGCCTTTTTTATATCTGTTATTTGTTTAACAACTTATTGAGTCGCTTCTATCTGCGAGCTGTAAGCTTGAGTTCCCCACAGAGGTACCGTAGACAAGCTATGTTTGTAACTGCCCGAGGTTTCTTTAGTGGAATAAGATAGATACATTAAGGTTTGCGATTCAGCATCGTAAATTCGGCGTATTTTAAGTGACTTAAAGAGTATGCTTTTCGATTTTTTAAACACCACTTCTCCCGATTTCGATTTATCGATGCTAGTAATCATAGCCGACGTAATTTCACCCGTTTGGCGGCAAGAAATAGACATATCACTGGGGTCAGCAAAATCTAAGTCAGCTTCTACATTGGCAATATGACAAGTTACTCCGCTAACAATGGGATCTTTAAGCACGCTAATTTTAATATCTTTAGTGGTTAGTAAGCCTAGAGAGACATCGGCAACTTCATTGCTATCACAAGCAACCAACAGGCTACTGGCAAGGAGCAGGGCGAGGGCATTTTTCATTATAAGTTTCTCTAAATAAGTGACTAATTGTTTAGGTCTTTGGTCTACGCTACTGGTCTTAAAGGTAATTATCAATTAGCGTGAGTAAATTAATTCTAAACTTTAATTCGGTTCTTGCTAACGTATGGCGCGTCGCGATTTAACGGTCAAGTGGTGTTAAGAGGAAAGTAGAATGAGCAAAGCAACGGTTATTGCCTTAAACCAACAGTTCGAGCATTTGCAATTTGTGGGTAACCGCACACCAGATTCTAGCGAGGCTGAATTAGCGGGAGCGTTTAGTGAACTGTGTCACTACCGAAATGGTGCAATTTATATTGGGCATTATGCGGGTAGCAGCGAGTGGGAACGGCACAGCCAAGGTGACGAGATTGTGCAGGTGATTGAAGGGGCAACAAATCTGGTTTTATTAACGAAAGACGGTGAAACAAGCTTAAGTCTTAGTGCCGGTGAATTAATGGTTGTACCGCAGAATACATGGCATCGCTTTGAAACACCAAAAGGAGTGAAGGTAATGACCGTAACGCCGCAACCCACGGATCACCAAGTTGATACGCCAAGCCTTTAACGGGTAATTTTTAACGGCAAGCTTATAACCGTAAGCAGTAATAAGCGTGCTTTAAGCCCTTGGTTGCAGCTAGGTCGTTTTAATCGAAATAGCGCAAATAAGCCTGCTAGCAAACACTTATTAACATTAAATGAATGAGACATGGAAAAGTTACTGGTTAGTATTCAAAAAGCAGTGAGCCAAATGGACGTAAAGGAATTGCCATTTTCAGTTTACTCTTCGGTTCACGAGCAAATGTTGCTTAATGTACCCATCTCGAAACCCTTATTAATTGTGGTGATCAATGGCAATAAACAACTGGGCGAAAATGCTTCAATAGCGTGTCCTAGTGACCACTTCATTTTCTTAAGTGACAGCCCCGCCATCAATATGCGAAACATTCCTAAGGGTAACTCTTATTTTGCATTGTTGATTGAGTTTGATTACCAAGACTTTAGCGAATTACCCAGCAACGTTGCAGCGGCTAGCAAGGTAAAGCCTGATTATTTTGTGGCCAAAACCAACACTGTTTTAAAACAGTGTTTACAGCAATTTGTAGAATGCAGCTTGTGGGCGCCTAAAGCGCTTCAAAGCTCAAGAAAGAGAGAAATACTAAGCTTGCTTTATTCGCTTGGGCATCGGCAAATCACCACGATGATGGGCAAGCCTAAAGTTAGCCATCGCTTGCACGACCTATTTCGCGATAAACACTTCAATGACTTATCAATCGCAACTATCTGCGAGCACCTTGCGATGAGCGAATCTACCTTACGCCGAAAGTTAAACGCAGAAGGAACCAGCGTTCAAGAAGTGAAAGACCGAGCGCGGCTGGGGCTTGGCTTACATTTGTTGCAAACGAGTGATGACCCCATCGGTTTAATTGCTGAGAAATGCGGTTATCATTCCCCCTCGCGATTTACCGACCGCTTTAAAAGCCACTTTGGTTTAACCCCTTCCGAGCTAAGAAAAACCAGAATGACCGAATAAGGCGAATAGTTGGGGGTTTTAGGACTAATTACGCTTAAGCGTGCGCGCTAGCATAGTGACTCGTTGATTAAACAAGGATCTATCATGCGTTTGTTACCTATTTGCTGTATTACTTTTTCACTACTTGGCACTTTACCCGCTGTAGCCAACACCTTCACCTTAACCAGTACAGATATTGCTCAAGGTGAAACAATGAATAAGCAACAAGAGTTCACGGGTTTTGGCTGCTCTGGCGCTAATGTTTCGCCACAACTTAGCTGGCTTAATCCTCCGGCTGGTACTAAAAGCTTTGCCATTACGGTATACGACCCGGATGCACCTACTGGCAGCGGTTGGTGGCATTGGCAAGTGGTAAATATCCCAGCAAGCATAAACGCTCTCGCTTCCGATGCGGGGAATGTAGAAGGGAAAAATTTGCCTATGGGTAGTGAAATGGTGGGTAATGATTATGGCTACAAAGGCTTTGGTGGCGCTTGCCCACCGCAAGGGCATGGTGTTCATCACTACCAATTTACCGTACATGCGTTGTCGGTAGAGAAGCTTGATTTACCGCAAGATGCATCTGGTGCGTTGGCTGGGTATATGATCAATGCCAATACCATTGCATCGAGTACCCTAGAAGCTTTATATAAACGCGACTAATACCCACTAGCGGGTAGTGTGGTAAACCTTGGCGTAATAGCTTGGGTTTATTGCATTAGCTAACGCTTTTAGCAGCTTTTACAGCCTAGTTTCTTGGGATCAAATTCTACCAATCGGCCCTCTGCATCTATCGAAAACTGACAGCAAGATTGAAACAGTTGTAATACTTTCTCGCGGCTTTTTTGTACGCGCGATTTTAATGTTGAATACTTAATCTGGTGTTGTGCTGCGTAGTCTTTCTGGCCCATGCCTTCTAGTTCAATACTCACCAACATGTCTGCCTCGTCACTGGGTAAGGCATGAATAAAAGGCGAAATACAGCTAGCCAGTTGTTGGTGCACACTTTCATCCGCCTCGGTATACCAAAGCTCATTGTTTTCAAGCTTATCGGCTTGGCCGCGCTGACGGTAAAAATCAATAATGCTGCGATTGGCAACTTGAAATAACCACGATTTTACCTTGCTATGATCTTGTAGCTGGCTAAAGTTTTGATAGGTTTTAATTAAGATTTCTTGCAGAAGATCGTCCACATCGGCAGGGTTAGAAACATTAGCGTGTAAAAACGCTTTTAGGCTTTGTCGATATTGGTGCCACACCTGTTCAATCTTCATGTATTTGCTCTGCCGTTTATAGAAATCACTAAACCCTCAGCATGAAGTATACAAACTGAGGGTTGTTTTCTTAAGTGTAATTACACTTGCTAACTAGACTAACCGCAGCAAGAGCTTGTGCCACACGCCACTTTTTCTTCAGCTTCATTACCACCCAAATAGGTATTGGTAAGGTAGAAGTCAGTGAACAAGGCTGCAAAATCGTCTGAAACAGTTTTCTCAGCAAGGCCAGTGGCTAACACGTTATTTTGCCATGCTTGCGCTTTAGGTAGGCCGCATAAAAAGTCGAAGCCAGTATGTTGCTTAACAATGTTGGCGCGATGTAATAGTGGTAACCATGCAATATCTACATTGCTTAACTGGTTAGACTTAAAAAACATCGTCGTGCCAGATAGCTGCGCTTCTATTTTCACAAAGGCTTTAAACAGCTTTTCAGTACGCTCTTCAAAGGTGGCTTTATCTTTACTGCTCATGGTGCCGCACTGGGCTAAATAATGCTTAGAGCCTAAGTAGCTCCATGCTCTGTCCATGGCGCGCTGTTCGTTAGTTACGTTTGCTTCTATAGAGCCAAACTCATCTTCTATGTATTCGATAATTGCGTCAGACTCAAATAAAGCGGTGTTGTTTTCGGTAATTAGCAAGGGCACCTGACCATTTGGCGACAGGTCTAAAAACCACTGAGGTTTGTCTTTTAAACTAATGTATTCAATTTCGTAAGGAATCTTTTTAGTTTCTAAAGCCGCGGTTACACGTTGAACAAATGGGCAAATTTTAAAGCTAACAATCTTAATCATGATGGTCTCATTGTATTAGTGAATTACCTATAAGACGAACCAGATAAGAAAAAGACGAAACTAATTTTAAAAAGTTTTGTGGCATAGATAAATGAAGTAGGGAGCGAGGGAGGTATCAGGTGCAAAGCTTGCGGGTGCCATGAGATTCAGCTCGATATTGTATTACTGCTTTCTCGAAAGTCCTCCCGACTACGCAATTTTCATTAGGCTAATGAACCGCAATTTTCCTGTGATTGTATACAGGTAAACGGCAACTCCTCCTTTCCCAAGTGTTTGCATTTTTTTCTGTTGGTGTTTTTGTTGATTGTTGTCTTAGGTCGCTGATGATACGAGTAAAAAGTGGTAATCTTCATTTCATTAAATGCGTAAAAAGAGGAAAAATGCCTTGTTTAAACAAGGCATTTTTCCTCTTAATAAGTTGTTATGCACTTAGAGGAAATATGAGAGAAATTGACTCAATAATAATCAATGCAACCAACCAAATCGAAGCGGGCTACATTAGGCTTAGAATCGATGGTGGTGATCCAGTTTATAGGGAAAGAGTATATTGCTATGAACTATATCATCAGATGAGAATGGTTTGGCCTGACAACTCCGAGTATTATTTGAACGGAGAGATAGATAAAGCAGCCCATCCTATTTTGCGTGAATTAGGTGCGAGTCATATTAAGCCTGACTTCTTAGTACATAAACCGGGATATATGTCTGGTAACCATGCAATAATCGAAGTCAAACACGAAAGGGCTCCAAATGCAGGCATTAGAAAGGATCTCGAATCATTGTCTCTATTTAAAAGTGCAGTCGGCTATGAGAGGGCAATTTATTTAGTTTATGGGTATAACATTAATCCGGAAGTTTTGTTTGAAAAGATTGCTCAAGAATCGAAAACTGTTGAAAACATAGCGGACATTGAAGTTTGGTTTCACCTGTCAGATTCTAGTTCTGCATTTCACTACAACACAATCGAAGCACGTGCATAACAAAGCAATTAAGTCGGATTCATGAACGCGTGCCGACTCGCTTACGCTCAAACATAGCACGCGTTCATTCACCGCTTATTGCGGTGTTATATTTCAGGAGGGCTTATGAGTCCAGTAGATGATTTTTTGAATGAATTTTGTAATCTGGAAAAGTATTTGCGAGATCTTTCTAAAGCGTCGAAGAGTACGTCATTTAGCGAGTTGGTTCGATTGACAGTACCAAAGAATCGAGTTGTAAAGCAATATCAATCGGACCTGAAGGTATTTGCTGAACTGCGCAACTTATTAAGTCATGAACGATATGCAAACACTCACTTGATAGCACCTTCTGAAAAGTTGATTGCTAGTCTTAAAGAAATTAACAAGAAAATAGCTAATCAACCCAAGCTGATTCATTTTTGTAAATCCAAACCATTGATATTTAGATCTTCACAGCCGATTCAAGATGCAATTATCTCAATGAGAGCAAATGATTTTTCGCAAGTTCCGATCATGAATGAGGGAGAGATTATTGGCGTATTGTCTTCAAACACAATTTCTCGATGGCTGGGTGCAGACTCTTCGGAAGATATTTTTTCTACTACCGATACTACAATTTCCCATGTAATGACTCATTTGGAAAATGAAGACAATTTTGTTCTGCTACCAAAAAATGAAGATTATGGTAAAGCTCTTGCTAAGTTTGATCGATACTCATCGGAAGGTAAGCAACTTGATGGGATTCTTCTCACTGAATCGGGAAAAAGGAATGAGTCTATTTTAGGAATAGTTACGTTAGCTGACATACCAGAAATAATAAACGCGTTGTACTAGAAATATAACAAACTGTTTAAGAATGATTCGGAACGCGTGGCATTTTTACTATGCGTTAGGTTTTGTGGTTAAGGTAGTATGCGGGAGCATTAGTATTGCGTTGATCACACCTTAACAGAGCGTTGATATGATCCCCGCTGTCAACATCCACAAGTCGATTCGTACCGATTAACATCAGCATAGAAAAACTCAATGAGAGGCCCATGGCAAGCATGTGTCGCGATAGTTCTTTTTGATATTGGAGAAGTAGAGCGAGCTTGGTTACCCGCAACTCTTTGTTGAAATAGTTTGCACCTGCTCTTGATTGAGCAGCCTTGCCTTAGTCTAGGTAATAGAACTTTATTCCAATAAACCACAACACAATCTCTTGACCTAAAGCTAGCTTGAGGTCTTACCTTGGTGCTTTTCAAAGGAGATTGCAAATGAAGGTTTTACTACTTGGAGCAACGGGAACCATTGGCAGTGCGATATTGACCGAGCTATTACAGCATGGGCATTCGGTGCTTGCATTGGCGCGGTCTGATTATGCAGCGCAGACCATTACAGCAAAGGGTGCAGATGTTTTACGGGGTGACTTACGTGAGCCTCAGTTATGGTCGACCGCTATTCATAGGGTTGATGCTGTTATTCATGCCGCTGCAACATTCTGTGAAGATATGGGGGACATTGATTTACGAGTGGTTAATGAACTAATCGCCCAAGCTAATGTTAAGGGCGGAATAACGCGATTTATCTACACTGGGGGTGTTTGGCTATACGGGGAAACAGGGGATATTGCAGCCACAGAGGAGAGCCCATTTAAGCCAATATCTAGCTTTAGTTGGATGATTGAAAATAGTTCTTTAGTTTTGAACGCGCCTAGTTTGCATACCAATATTATTCACCCAGCTGTGGTTTACGCTAAAGATGCAGGGGTGTTGTCTAGCTTTGTTCCCCAGAATGGCCAAGTAGAAGTGTGGGGCTCTCTCGATACACGCTGGCCGGTAGTTCATACAGATGATCTTGCATCAGCCTATAGGCTTGTTTTAGAAAATGGTAGGCCAGGCATGTCATACAATGTGTGTGGAGAACAAGCGGTACGAGTGGGAGGTATTGCTCACTCGTATATAAGAAAAAGTCGATTACCAACCGAGGTATTAGTGCGTTCTGTTGATGAGGTGGTTGCTGAAAATGGTACTTGGGCTTTAGGGCCAACCTTAGATCAATGTATGAACGCAGATAAGATAAAAAGGGAATTAGGCTGGACGCCGACTCACCAGAATATTCTTTCCGAATTGTAATTATCTTTGTATTGGCTGGCGGTATTAGCTGAATTTGAATCGATAACTAGGGTTGCGATAAATGCTTCCTAACGGCGATTTAAGCTGGCTATTATCGCTTGGCGCTTTAACTAGGTTCAGCTTTGTTGGTTTAGGTGGTAGATTTGGGCATAACGATAACCTTGTTAGCAAGCTAAAATATCCGGTTGGACTTTAAGGGAATGATATGAATATTGATGTTTTGGAATTACAGCCTGACCATTCAAAAGAATACTTAGCACTTAGGAGAGTTTCTGAGTTTGAACTTCCCCAATATGTGGGACCAAGTGTCGAGCGTGAGTTGTTAGCAGGAGATGACGGAATATCTTCAATTTTGTCTATGTACGCATCTGAAGGAACGGTGTTATTTGGTGCATTTGCTGAAAATAAACTAGTGGGTGTTATTGCTGTATCAAGGAGGCTAAGCCCAAAGTTCAAACATCGTGGGTTTATCTGGGGGATGTACATTGCTCATGATTACAGAAAGGCACACGTAGGAGGAGTGCTTTTACAATACGTACAGAAGTGGGCAAAGAATCATTCCGAAGTGATACTTCTCTGGCTTCAAGTTACCACCAGTAATAAGCCTGCAATATCGTTTTATAGTAAATATGGTTTTAAGGTTTATGGTACAGAGCCGCAAGCATTATATGCCCTAGATGAATTTCATGATGTTCACTATATGCAAATATCCGCGTAATGAGACCAAACTAAAAGTTCAAATGGCGTGAAAATACGCAGATTTATTTTGGGTTTTCCTGAGTTTGGGTTTGACTGAAAAAGTTCTTTATGATGATTTTACCAATACAGAATTGGTCGATGTAAACTACCGCGTTACCCCTTATAACTACTCATAAAGCTCACTTGAAATTGTTGCTCATGATCGAAAGGGACCTTGTTTTTACTGCTCTTGGTGCCGCACTGCGCTAAATAATGCTTAGAGCCTAATTAGCTCCACGCTCTGACTATGGCGCGCTGTTCGTTTGTTACGTCTGCTTCTATTGGGCCAAACTCATCTTCGATGTATTCAATTTCGTAAGGAACATCTCTAGTTTCTAAAGCCGCAATTACACGTTAAAAATGGGCAAATTTTAACGCTAATAATCTTAATATGATGGTCTCATTGTTTTAATTAATTACCGATAAGACGAACGAGATCAGGTAAAGGCGAAACATAAGCAAGATATAGAAGCTAATTAATGACTAGTTAGATAATATGCGAATGCTTAATAGGTATTTTAAAGGATAGTGTAATAATGAAAGGGATTTTGATTCCAGCTTTGATTTCAGTTTTAGCTGGTTGTGGAGGAGGAGACAGTTCAGATTCTTCTAATACAGGAAATGGTAGTAACGATAACCCAGTATTAGCAGATGAATACTTGGGTGCATGGGAATCTAGTGATAACTCTGTGATTGTGTCTATAGGAAAATCAGCCATTTCTGCTTATGTTGACACGGAAGCTGGCTGTTTTGGGGCTACAACTTCCGCGTACTCCGCTGTTACAGAAAATAGCTTTACAACTGTGTATGAAGGAACAAGTACTACGAGTAGTTTTTCAATTGGTGACTCTGGGCAGTTGAATGTAAAAGAAGGTAGTTTGGAACTTAGCTTTAATAAATTGAGCCACCTCCCGAGTGTTGATGGCTGTGATTCGGGCAACATAACATTAAGCCTGGAGTTAGCTGAGTTACCAACGTCATTTAAAGTAAATCGTAATGCGCAAATGATGAATAGAACAGAAATAATCTACACATTTTTGTTTGATTTAGACAAAACAGGGACTCGGTCATCAGGTGATTTTAGTTTTTCTGCTAGGTATAACAAAAATAGTGAAACTGAAAAATTTATCAGTATTAATGACCTAACTACAACCATTGGCGTGCCTCAATATATGCCTGGTCCACCTCCAGAAGAAAATTTGGGCTTATACGATTTGGTTCATACATCCCAAACGGGTTCGGTTTCAACCGATTCTAATATAGTTTCATTTACCATCGCGCGTAATGTAAATCCATTGCTGTCTTTGGTAAATCTTGATACGCCAGTAAAGGTAACGAGTTATCTATCTTACCCAAAACCTGAAACGGAAAGCGTTTGGAGTGGCACTGTAGATGGGCCATGGAATTGGACTGACGACTTACATGCAGATCTCTTTCCGAATGAGAGCGTAAAGTACCAGCCCATAGACTGGCTTAACACTCAAACTGATGCTGAAGGTGATCAATCTGGGCAGAGCCAGTGGATTGATATTAAATCAGTGAGTATTAGCATCGCTAACTAGTTTGTTTAAAGGAGCTATAAAGCTCCTTTATCGTTCTACACGTGCCAGCGCGATACCCATCATAATAAACAGTGAACCAAATATACGATTTTGTAGCGCCATAAACTTAGCTTTACCTAGCCAAGGTTTAGCTGCGCTAGCTAAGGTGGCGTAACTAAACATGACTACGCAATCGATCAGCACTACGGTTAAACCTAATATTAAGTACTGGTTAGAAAGGTCACTGTTCGGGCTTATGAATTGCGGCAAAAAGGCCGCTAGGAAAATGATAGATTTTGGGTTCATTAGGTTAACAATGAAGCCTTGTTTAACTAACTGAGAGCTGCTTTTTTTTGCTTGTGGCTCGGTGCTAAAGGCTTGGCTTTTCTCAAAAAATTTAGTCACTCCCAAATAGAGTAGGTAGGCGGCACCTAGATATTTAATGATGGTGAACGCCAGTGCCGAAGACGCCAGCAGGGCGCCTAAACCAACAGAGACAATAAGCACATGGCCTATTAGTGCTAGCTGCAAACCCGCAATATTTTTACAGGCTTGTTTGAAGCCGCCGCTTAAAGAGTGGCTAATGGTAGCCACTGCGCCCGCGCCGGGCGATAAACTAAATACAATGCAAGCGGCAACAAACGTAAGCCAAACGCTAAACAACATTGGTAATTCCTTGGTATTGCTAGGTGATTAACGCAATATCGCAGAATTACCCTGAGTTCGTCTAGCCTTTGTTGCCTTAGCTTTGTCTTTTACTGCTTAGAATGGGTACGTATACCACCAAAAACAGCACGCTGGCGCTAATCCAAAGCCCTGCGCTTATGTTCCAAGCTTGAAGTGGGTCTGTAATCGCCATAAATGTTCTAATTAAGGTAGCGGCCACCAAGAGTAAAAACGCCAGCGTAATCACCGGTTTTATCACTAATGTTCTGCCTGTGTGGCCTAAAGATACACGGCTCATCATAGCGAAGATCATTAACCCTATGGCGCCAATGGTAATGAGGTGAAGGGCGTTACTAAAAGTAAGTTGCGGTAAGTAGTAACTGGCGCCGAGTAATATTAAGCCTAGTGCCATAAGTAGGTAAGATAAGTGCAATGACCATAGCAAAGGCACTTTTACCGTTTTTATCGAGCGCCAGTAAGCTAGGCGTAGTAAGTGCAGCAGACCTAAAGCCATCAGGGCTATTGGCACTATGCCAAAGGTAGCGGTGAAGTAGTCACTAATAAATACAAGCACCGTGGCAATAGCAAATGGGCCTACTAGTTGGTTTATCCAAGCTGGACATTCAATGGCCTCAGTTTTTGCGCCGCGCACCGTGAAGAAAGGAATAACTCTGCCGCCTACTAAGGCCATCATTATGGTGAAGAGTAATACCATAGTGCGGCTTAAATGTAAGGCGAAGGCGCTGTTACCGTTTAAATCGGCAATTAACATACCGAGGTTGATTAAGGTCATTACGCTGAGTAAAGCGATGAATATGTAATTGCGGCGGTTTTGCGCTTTAAAGACTAACTTACTGTAAATCACAACAACACTTAGCCACCAAAGGCCTTGTAGTGCAGTAGCGGCTATTGCGCTGTTGGCGTCGTTTATATAAAACCCAATACGCGCCAAACACCATAACAATACTAAGCCGGCTAATGCCTTGCCCTTAATACTGGGCTGGCCAGTCCAGGTTTGTACGGCGGTTAAAATAAACCCCACCGCTACCGTTGTGCCAAAGCCAATTAGCATTTCATGAGCGTGCCACACATGCGGGCTTAAGCCTTGGCTACCTATTAGCATATTGCCATTAAGTAGCAGGATCCATAAACCAATACTAATAGCAGAGCTTAATGTGGCTAGTAAAAAGAACGGTCTAAAGGCGAGCTCTAAAATAGCTTGCTGATGCCAATGTTGGGCTTGGTCTGTGGCGTTCGGCTCACCAATTTTAATCACTTATAATACCTCTTGGCCTAGTTCGTTTAATCCTACACAGCGTAGCACGTAACCTACTTTTAAAATGCCAGCAAAAACAATGGTAGAGATGTGAGCTGTAATTTGCATTGGAATAGAAAAGCTTTGTGCTAAAGGGTAGGAGATAACAATGGATGAAATGATAATGCTGAGTGAAAGCAACATTAGCCAGTTACCGCCTACTACGCAGCGCATATATTGTTTTGCTGTTTGGGTGTAAGCGGAGCTTACTAGTAATGGGAATACGGTCATTGTGCTTTCCTCTTTGAAGTAGTGGCGAACTTTAGGTTCTTCACCGTTGTTTTAGAAATAGCAAACGCTGTGCCAAACGTTTAAGGCCTGGTTCAATGGGGCTTAGTGGGGCGATTTTTGTGGATGGTGTCAATATGACTTCTTGATAAAAAGTGTCAATTAGACTACTTTGAATTTAATTGACGGAGGTAATATGTCAGACATTTCTTCAAAGGCACTGATTGAACTAGCTTTAGATTTAGCCCAAAGCCTTAGTACTAAAGATCGCTTTGATCGTTTATTAGACACGGTACGCAAAACCATTAGCTGTGACGCGGTGGCTCTTTTAGCTTTACGCGGCGAAGTACTTAGCCCCTTAACTTTGCAAGGTTTGAGTCGAGATACTTTGGGCCGGCGGTTTCTTTTATCAGAGCATCCTCGCTTTCAGCAAATATGCAGCTCCAATACGCCGGTGCGTTTCCCTGCCGATAGCGACTTACCCGATCCCTATGATGGTTTATTAATTGACCGCGAGGGTGATTTACCGGTGCATGCTTGCATGGGCTTGCCTTTGTATTTCGACCATAAGCTGATTGGCGTGCTTACGTTAGATAGCTTCACACCCAAAGTATTTGACGATATACCAAGTCGCACTTTAGAAGTGATTTCGGCGATGGCGGCAGCCAGTTTAAATACCGCTCTCACCCTAGATTTACTAGAGCAGCAAGCACATCATTCACAGCAAGTATTAGAAGAATTAAACCAAGCAGCCTGGCAAACCGCCAGTGAAGAACTGATTGGCGAAAGCCCAGAGATGCAGCGCTTAAAGCAAGAGATTGCATTAGTCGCGCCGTCTGATTTTACTATCTTAATTCAAGGTGAAACAGGGGTGGGTAAAGAGCTGGTTGCGCGTTCTCTTCACATGCAATCGGGTCGATTTAAAGCACCTATTGTTCACGTTAACTGTGCGGCATTGCCCGAGAACTTAATTGAAAGTGAGTTGTTTGGCCATGTAAAAGGCGCATTTACTGGCGCGGATAAAACCAGAGCCGGTAAGTTTAGCGTGGCAGACGGCGGCACCATTTTTTTGGATGAGATTGGCGAGTTACCTTTAGCGGCGCAAAGTAAGTTGCTGCGGGTACTGCAAAATAAAGAGATTCAAGCGCTTGGCCAAGACAAGATCCAAACAGTTGATGTACGAGTGATTGCCGCCACCAATCGGGATTTAGCCGAGGAAGTAGAACAAGGGCGTTTTAGAGCAGATTTGTATCATCGCTTAACGGTGTACCCAGTTACGGTACCCGCGTTGCGTTTACGCGCAGGTGATGTACAGCTACTAGCCGGTTACTTTGTAGAAGTGCTTAAACGTAAATTGGGGATTGGCCAATTAAAACTGCAAGCCGATTTGGTGAGTTACCTAAATCAATATGATTGGCCCGGCAATGTGCGGGAATTAGAGCACCTTATTAGCCGCGCAGCTTTAAAAGCAAGGTCTCGCCAGCAACGCCAAGAAATAGTGCGCATAAGCATAGACGATTGCGGTGAGCTTGCGCCTAGTGAGTATGTTGCGGCGGAACCCGTTGCCGTGAGCCACGCAATAACGAGCCAAGGGCTAAGCCTGCGTGAAGCTACAGACAACTATCAGCGTGACATTATTGCAAATACTCTTGAAAAGCATGGTGGCAGTTGGGCAGCGGCAGCGCGTGAGTTATCGACCGACAGAGCCAACTTAAACCGCTTAGCGAAACGTTTAGGCTTAACTGTGAGCAAAGTGATTAGCCGTTAATCTTTAACATGGTGTGTTGCGTACTATTGTTATTAAACAGTAGTTAAGCAAGGGAATGTATATGAGGCCTTTATTTAATGGACTAGTCGTTGTGACTGCGAGTTTGCTGGTGAGTACAGGGCTACAAGCCGCCCAATATGCGCGAATCAACACCGATGACGGTGTAGTTTGGGTAGAGCGTAAGGGAGAAATCCTGCATCACTTAAGTGATTCGCCGTTAGCGGGTGGTGAGATAAAGGCTAACTCTACGCCTGTTAACAAGGCTGAGTTTGTATTGCCGGTTGAACCTGCCACGGTATTTGCAGTAGGTTTGAACTACCGCAGCCATGCCGGTAATGCTGGCGCTAGTAAACCTGAGATATTTTATAAATCAGCTAGCTCGTTGAGCATAGGGGGCGAGCTAGATTTACCAGCTGATGCTAATAACGTACATTTTGAAGGTGAGCTCGTGGTGGTGATAGGCAAGCCATGTGCAAAAGTGACTAAGCAGCAGGCTAGCAATTGCATATTTGCTTATACCGCTGGCAACGATCTCACTGAGCGCTCTTGGCAGGGGCAAGATTTGCAATGGTGGAGAGCCAAAGGCGCTAATGGCTTTGCACCTATATCCCCTTGGTTAACCACGGTAAGTGGAGAGAACACCTTTACTGTGACGACTACGCTCAACGGTAAAGTGGTTCAGCAAGAATCAAGCAGCAATATGATTCATTCGGTTGAGGATATTGTTAGCTACATTAGCCAATACCTTACTTTGCAGCCTTGGGATGTGATTTTTACGGGAACACCTGGGCGAACTCAAGCATTAGAAAGTGGCGATAAGGTTAGTGTGAGTATTGAAGGTTTGGGCGAGGTGCTTACTCAAATCAAGTAAGCACCAGCGTGGTTTACTGTCTGTGTTTACTTAACCGGAGTTAAGCCTTTATCTCGGTTTTTCTTAGCGCCATCTAAGTCGAAGTCTGCTGAGGCCCAAGCAGCGGCTTCTTCAAAGCTGAACTTGTTAGCGGCCCAGTCTTTAGCGGCGGTTAAATCGAAACCAGAATCTATCCAGCCTCTAGCATCAATGGCAGTAAAGGTTTGCCCCCAAGAAGTAATTTGAGCAGGGTCAGTAAATTTCTGGTCAATAAACTCTTTTACTTGTGGCTGACTCATTCCTGCTCGCACATAGGTTTGCACTTGTTCTACATTTACGCCTATTTCTTTCCAAGCGGCGATTTCAGATTCCGACATACCATCCCAAGTGGGTGTACTGGAACAAGCCACTAATAACAGCAATCCAAATGCAACACTTAATATACGCATATTTTATTCCCTTAATTATCAACAATAGCCTTTTAGAAATATAAACCATAACCACGAAACTGCCATTTGTTAGAGCTGTTGTAAGGCTAAAGTGGTAAGGAAAACGGCTGAGCTTAAGTGCGGGTAGGCTATCTTTTCAACGCTTGATTGATGGTTGCTTGTGCTGAGCTGAATAATCAGTGATTATACGGGATTAAATTAGATATTCGGTATATATAGGTAGGCTGGTATGAGTGAGGCGGACAATCGCCCTAGCAATTTCATTCGTCATATTATTGATGAAGATCTTCAATCGGGAAAACATACAAGTGTGCATACACGTTTTCCTCCTGAGCCAAACGGCTATTTACACATCGGCCATGCTAAGTCGATTTGTTTAAATTTTGGAATTGCTCAAGACTACCAGGGTGCATGTAACCTACGCTTTGACGACACCAACCCAGAAAAAGAAGACATTGATTACGTTAACTCGATTCAGCAAGACGTTAAATGGCTGGGCTTTGAGTGGAACGATGAGGTGTGTTATTCATCAAACTATTTTGATCAGCTACACGCTTATGCAGTAGAGCTGATTGAGAAAGGTTTGGCGTTTGTATGTTTCTTAAATGCAGAAGAGTCTCGCGAGTATCGTGGCACCTTAAGCCAACCGGGTAAAAATAGCCCTTACCGAGATACCTCAGTAGAAGAAAACTTAGCCTTGTTCGAGAAAATGCGAGCGGGCGAGTTTAAAGAAGGTGAGTGTTCGTTACGCGCTAAAATAGACATGAGTTCTTCGTTCATGTGTATGCGTGACCCAGTGATTTATCGTATTCGTTTTGCTCATCATCACCAAACCGGTGACAAGTGGTGCATTTACCCAATGTACGATTTTACTCACTGTATTTCTGATGCTATCGAAGGCATTACTCATTCTTTGTGTACCTTAGAGTTTCAAGATAACCGCCGTTTATACGACTGGGTATTAGAAAACATCACCATTGATACGGTACCGCATCAATATGAGTTTTCACGCTTAAACCTTGAATACACGGTTATGTCTAAGCGCAAGTTAAATACCTTGGTCACCGATGGCCATGTAAATGGTTGGAATGACCCACGTATGTTAACCATTGCCGGTTTACGCCGCCGTGGTTATACCGCTGGTTCTATTGTTGAGTTTTGTAAGCGTATTGGCGTGACCAAAATGGAAAACATGGTAGAAATGCCAATGTTAGAAGCCTGTATTCGTGAAGACTTAAATGCCAATGCACCACGTGCTATGGCGGTATTAGATCCGATTAAAGTGGTTATCGAAAACTACCCTGCGGATAAAGTAGAGCAACTAAGTGCACCGCTTCACCCAAGTGAAGACATGGGCGAGCGTGATGTACCGTTCAGTCGTGAACTTTACATTGAAGCAGAAGACTTCCGTGAAGAAGCTAACAAGAAGTTTAAACGCTTGGTAATTGGTAAAGAAGTTCGCTTACGTAACGCCTATATGATTAAAGCTGAGCGTTGCGACAAAGATGAAAATGGCAATGTAACTACGGTTTACTGTACTTACGACGACACAACCTTGGGTAAAAACCCTGAAGACGGTCGCAAACCTAAAGGCGTTATTCACTGGGTATCGGCTGACCACGCCAAGCCTGCTGAAATTCGTTTGTACGATCGTTTGTTCACAGTACCTAACCCAGCTGCTGAAGAAGACTTTACCCAAGTGCTTAACCCTGAATCTTTAGTGGTTAAACAAGGTTTTGTTGAACCTAGCTTAGTGACTGCGAAAGCAGAGCATGCGCATCAGTTTGAGCGCCAAGGTTACTTCTGTGCAGACAGCCAAGATTCAAGCCCAGAAAAGCTAGTATTTAACCGTACTGTGGGTTTGCGTGATACTTGGGCAAAAATAGGCGACTAGATAGTCAGTTACCGCCTTTATCGAGATTAATGGAGTTGTATCGATGAGCAAAACGGACATGGTAAGTGAGCAAGACGCATTAGTGGGTCGCGATACTGCGATTATTCTTGATGGCGTTCATGCGGTAAACGGCAGTAACTATTTGCAAGCGGCAGCCGGCTTAACAACCGCTTACTTTGGATTAGGCTGCTTTTGGGGCGCAGAGCGTTTGTTTTGGCAGCAAAATGGTGTGGTATCTACAGCGGTAGGATATGCAGGTGGTTACACCGTTAATCCTAGTTACGAGGAAGTGTGCACCGGCCTTACCGGTCACACCGAAGTGGTAAAAGTGGTATACGACCCAAGTGTTATTAGTTATCAGCAGTTGTTAGCGTGCTTTTTTGAGCAGCATGATCCTACTCAAGGAATGCGTCAAGGCGGCGATGTTGGTACTCAATACCGCTCAATGATTTTTGCGAGTAATAGTGAGCAAGCCAGTCTTGCTCAGCAGGCTCAACAGGCCTACCAGAAAGCCTTGCAAGGCGAAGGGTTAGCGCGAGCGATTAGCACAGAGATAGTTGATTTTGAGGTGTTTTACTATGCCGAACTTAATCATCAGCAGTACTTACATAAAAATCCTAACGGCTATTGCGGACTAGGTGGCTTAGGTGTTTGTTTACCGCCTTGGTTACAAGACTAACTAGCCTTTAAAGTAAAAAAGCAGCCTAAGGGCTGCTTTTTTGTTGGTTTACCTTTAACTAAACCGGTTTAATGCTTTGACCAATCGAGTTCAATTTTCATTTCTGAATGACTGCTAGGTAATCCGCACATCTCGTCGTACGCCGAATGGTGTATTAACCACACTTTATCTGGATGCTGTTGCTGGTAGTGCTGCTTAACGCTTGAAAGGCTGTTAAATCGTTTTGGATGGCTCTTGTTCTGAGCAGGGTTAAGGTTCTGCTCGCAAACTAGGTAAATATCGCCTTCGTGAGAATTAATAACGAGTTCCATTTTGTTTCCTAACCGTGATTGCACTTAATAGTGAATACGTAGTAAAGATCAAAATAGATGAGTGGGTGGGACAATAAAGGAAGAGAGAACTGGGGGAGGGTAAATCCACCCCCAAGATTTCTAAGCTAGCGGCGTAACTTTAAGATACTAATTGGGCAGCTTATGCCTAATTTTTCAGCGGCTTGCTTAAAACCGGCCTCTAAATTCTCAAAACTCAAGTTTGAGGTAAATTCCATGCATAACATGTCTCGCTCTTTTTCGATGTTCCATAATACGGCTTCATCAGAAGTGGCGGTTTGGATCAGCGGTAGTGCTTGTGTTATTGCTGCGCTTATTTTTGCTTTATATCTCATGAATCACCTTTAAGAAAGTCAGGGTCGCAGATCACTCACTTTCAAACTACTAGATATTTAATGTTCCAAGGGTATTAGGGCAGTAGTGCAATTGGACGCCGCTGTACGGCATTTAACTACTGCTCCTTAATCATCATCCATGACAAAGCCATCTTAAAGCACTTTTGATTACAAGACTGTGTAAAAGTTCGCAAAATACGATAAATATGACTTTTTTGAGTTAAATATAAGTTTTTAGTGCTGAAATTTGACATTAAACTTAGCGATTAATTGGTCAAGATGTAATCGCTATATATTTCAGTTACCTAGCATCTATTGTTATTTCAGACACTAGTTGATGTACTAAGTTATCTAGGGTATTAAAGTCGTCTTCGTTTAAAATTTGGTTCTTTGCATTGCTCGAAAACGGCAGTAATTCTAACCAACGAGATACCACCCAACTTTCGTCGTCGTAGGCAAAAAAATCGGGGTGTTGTTCGTACAAGCTGTGTTGCACTAAAACTTGCTGTAATTTCTCACTGAGATCATCTTCAATAGGATTTGCTTGCTCGAGTGACCAAGCAGGTTTTTTTTTTGTTAGTGCACTATAGAGTTTGTCATCGGCTTGATTAGTATCGCTGAGTTCGACACGCTCTAAGCCTCTAATTGTTATGCCTAACATGCCATCCTCAAGCTGCTCAAAATCTTCAATTATGCAATGCACACCTATGTTGAATTGAGGGAAGTCTTCATTACTGGGTTGGCATAGCACAAAGCCTTTGGCTTCTTCACTGGCGATGGACACCAGACGTAAATAACGAGGCTCAAAAATTCTTAGCTGGCTTAAGCCACCAGGCAGTACCAGTAGATCTAATGGAAACAAGGGTAATCGCATAGGTCACCTTATCTTAATCAAACTATGTACTTAACTACGTGAGTAAATCGGTAGTTGATCAATGTTGATGGTGCTTTATCAATATTAGCTGATAGGAATGCCGCTGTGAAAGCGAAAAGTAGGATCTGTTTGTTGTATAAACTCAGCCTCTGCTTGGCCAATTTGCTGTATGCGAGGTTCTAGTTGCTCTTGCGGGAGAATACTGGCGGCTAAACTTAGGTAATCTTGATAATGTCTGGCTTCTGAGCGAAGCAAGGATTGATAAAACTTACCTATGTCTTGGGGTAAGTGGGGCGCTAACAAGGCGAAGCGCTCACATGAACGGGCTTCTATATATGCACCAACGATAAGTTTATCGGCTAATGCTTGTGGCTCAAAGTGGCGTACTTGGCGAATTAAGGCTTTTGCGTAACCGCCCGCACTGATGTTTTTATAAGACACTTGGTGGCTGTTCATTATTGCGCAGACTTGTTCGAAATGATGTAACTCTTCTCTAATCAGTAGCCGCATTTTGTCTATCAATTGAGCTTGAAAAGCGCTTAAGCCCGCGTTTACCTCGCGCTGGCTATCTCGGTTAAGCGCTGAATATTGGTTTGCCATGCTGCGGTTGTTAAGGTTTAGCTCTTGGCTCAATTGCTCTACTAATAAAGGTAGTATGTAGCACCTCGTCATTATGTTTAGTGTGGCGTGTGCTAAATCTTGTTGTTCTTTACTCGCTTGCCGAATGCCTTGAGGAAAAAACCATTGCTTAAAACCTTCAACAGACCATTTTCCTGCTCTAAATATTAGGTACTCGTAGGGCGCGAGTAGGTTTTTTAGCTCTTGCTGTAACTCGGGCGCGCTATTTGTTACGTATTTACTGATCAGTTTGCTAGCAGTAGCAGCTGCTTTCCATTCAGCATTTGCATGGTCGGCAAGCAGTAAACTGAGGTTCTCGGGTTTACGAGCTTGCTCTATCCAAGCTTGAGGAGTTGAGCAAAATAAGAACTGGTTGATCGGTGCGAGTAGAGAGCTATATGGCATAGTGGTAAAAAAGAGTCCGTTTTCTGTCACTTCGCGCAGTTTCACCCATTTGGAGGCTTGTTTTCAAGTACTTGATGCGTACACTTAACGCTTCTTAAAAGATGAGATGGTGTTATGGAACACATTAGCCAACAGTTTGACCAACTGCTAGCCCCACTAGAACAGTTAAGTAGTTTATGTAGAAAACTACCTTGCGGCGAAAAGAAAAACGCCTTAGAAAAGCAAATCGCGTTAATTAAAGAACAAAATGAACAAGCTAAATTAGAGGCTTATCAGTTAATCAAGAATCCGGTTTAACCTCTTCACTGCTTGGTTGTTCGGTATCTTCCTCAATAAATACTGCTTCATCGTCCTGAGAGCTAACATTTAGGCTCGTTGCTTGGTCTAAGGCAAACTCGGGGTCTTTGTCTAAAACATTGTCTAATGCCTGCTCTTCAATGGGTTCTTGCTCAATTCCTTGCTCTGTTTGTTCTGTCTGTAGTTCATTAAGCAACGCTTCAAATGTGTTTACTGCAATGAGGGGAGGCGCGGGAACTAAGGCAATATTCTGTTGAAGTAAAAACTGTTGCTGCTGAACATTCAGTTGTTCAGTATTGCTATTAAGCAGCAATCCTTGAATCACCTCTAAACTAGTGGCTAAATCAGACTCTAAGTATTGCTGCCTAGCGCTGGTTAAACGCAGTTTTTGTTTTAGCTCCCAAGTTTTATACCCTTGTTCGGGGTTGAGCGAATTGGGGACTGGCAACACTGGTGCTGGCGTTATGATTGATGGTGCAGGTTGTTGGTTAATCAATGCGTTTAGCTTTTTCTCACTTTGGTACCAATTAGATGCCAAAATCATAATCGCGATCAGCAACACACTGGTTGCTGCAGGAAATACTACTTTTTGTAATTGTTTGGTTTCTTTTTGCTGAGCTTTTTTAGCGACGGCTACACTGAGCTTTTGAATATAAAATTGCTGCTGGTGGATGGTTTTCTTTAGCGCTAAAACTTGTTTGTTACTGCTATCCAGTGGTTGATTTATTACTAGAGAGCCTTCTCCAATCATGAGTTTTTGATAGCTATTTTTAATCATCACCATCAACTCAGCAGAGCCGCCTTTATCGGGGTGGCAGCGTGAGGCAAGTTGTTTGTAACGAGATTTTATTTGTTCTTCTGTAGCATCTTCATGAAGATCAAAAAGCTTAAAATGCGTAGTCATGGTGCGTGTAACTTTCCCTGTATTTCTGTGAATAAGCATACAAACTTTTAATGCTTTTGTCTTAATTAATCACCGTTAAGCAATGCAAACTTTGTTGCCTTTATCGGGTACAATCGTGCTGCTTAACAAGAGGTAAAGTGCATGCAATATCAAGTCGCGTTTAATATTGAAGATTTTATGGCCAATTATTGGCAGCAACAGCCATGTTTACTTAAACAAGGAATGCAGGCATTTATTGATCCATTAACTGCTGAAGAATTGGCTGGATTGGCAATGGAGCCTGAAATTCAGTCGCGCTTGGTAACCTCTAGGGGCCAGCAGTGGCAAGCTGAATTAGGCCCTTTTGAAAACTTTGATCTGCTCGGTGATTCTCACAGCTCTTTGTTAGTGCAGGGGGTTGACCATTGGCACCCAGAGGTGGCGAAACTGGCTGAGGCATTTCAGTTTATTCCTAACTGGCGTTTTGATGATGTAATGGTGTCTTATTCGACGCCGGAAGGCGGGGTGGGACCGCATATCGACCAGTATTGCGTTTTTATTATTCAAGGCGAGGGCAAGCGCCATTGGCGGGTGGGTAAAAAGCAAATGCTTAAAGAGTTTGCTCCTCATGCCAAACTTAAACACTGTGAAGCTTTTGACGCTGAGATTGATGTCATTCTAGAGCCTGGTGACGTACTTTATATTCCACCAGGTTGCCCACATGAAGGTTACGCAGTCGAACCGGCCATTAATTACTCCATTGGTTTTAGAGCGCCTAATGCTAAAGATTTATTGTCAGGATTTGCTGATTATCTATTACGCCATGACTTAAGCTCTAAGCGTTTTGCTGACCCGAAACGCTCTGCGACTCAAGAGTTTGGGCGGATCGCTGAAAACGATAGCTTAGCGTTAAATAAGTTAATGCTAGGATTGCTTAATTCGCCAGAAGCCACAGCGCAGTTTTTGGGTGAGCACCTAAGCGAAAACGCCCATAGCTCAGATCTTGTGGCACTGAGCGGTAGCGAAGATGAACTAAGTTACTCAGAATTACATGCCTGCATGGAACAAGGCATTGCTTTAACTCGCTGTGCAGGTATTAAGGCGCTTTATCTGGATGTAACGCCTTATCAAATATTTGTTGATGGCCAAGCTTATGCAATACCTAATTGTTCGTGGGCATTAGCTAAAACGATGTGTGATAAGTCGGTTGTGGATAGTTATTCTTTGCGTGCCTTTGATGAAGATAGTAAACAACTCGATTGGCTTATCGATTTAGTTAATGCGGGTTACTGGTATTTTGATGGGCAATGCGACGAGTAATTTGCAAACAGTTATAACGCAAACAAGGTAGGAACAAACTGGCAGCAAGAGCGCTGCTGCCGTTTAAGTTTCCGTTTTTTCGCTGTTACACGTGTATTCGCCAATGCAAAAAGCTTTAAACATTCCTTGGTTTCTGAAACCAATGGGTCGAAAAGCTATTGCAGTAAGGAATTGCTGTATGAACGGGGGAATGGCTAGCAGTTGTGATACTTTCTGGTAAAATCCCTCAGCAAATGAATGTTCCCCGTTAAATCAGCATGTAAGCAATCATAATTTGCTGATTTTTCGCTTTAAATATAGGACTGTTTACCATGAGTCTTGCTGATAAAGTATTAGCAGTGAATAACGATTTACCCATTCGCACCGACAGCCCAGTACACAGCGGTAAAGTACGCTCCGTATATTGGCTAACCGAAGCCGACAGCAAACGACTCATTAAAGAAAAAGGCTACAACGTAGCGGCTGATACACCATTAGCCATTATGGTGATAAGCGATCGTATCTCTGCATTTGACTGCATTTGGCATGGTGAAGACGGCCTAAAAGGCGTTCCCGGTAAAGGCGCTGCCTTGAATGCGATATCTAATCACTGGTTTAAGCTGTTCAAAGAGCAGGGCTTAGCCGATAGCCACATTTTGGACATTCCTCATCCTTTCGTATGGATTGTACAAAAAGCCCGTCCGGTAATGATTGAAGCCATTTGTCGCCAATACATTACGGGTTCTATGTGGCGAGCTTACGATAAGGGCGAACGTAACTTTTGTGGTATTGATTTACCAGAAGGGTTAAAGCGTGACCAAAAGCTGCCTGAGTTGCTCATTACTCCTTCTACTAAAGGCATCCTAAAAGATATTCCTGGTGTACCTGAAGCTGATGATGTGAACGTAACTCGCAACAATATTGAAGATAACTTTGCGGCCTTCAAGTTTACCTCGGCCTCTGATATCGACGTATACGAGAATCTATTAAAGCAAGGTTTCGATGTTATTAGCCAAGCGTTAAGTGATATAGACCAAGTGTTTGTTGATACTAAATTTGAGTTTGGTTATGTCACCGATGCGCAGGGTAACGATAAGCTAATCTACATGGATGAAGTGGGTACACCTGATTCATCGCGCATTTGGGATGGCCCGCAGTACCGCCAAGGTAAAGTGGTTGAAAACTCGAAAGAAGATTTCCGCCAAACCTTGCTTAGCTACTTCCCTGATCCAGATATTTTGTTAAACAAAAATCGTATGCCTGAACGTGAAGCATTGGCTCGTGATAACAACTTGCCGGTAGAAGTGCTGATGAAAATCTCTAGCACCTATATTGGTATTGCTGAGAAGATCACTGGCTCAAAAATTGTTATGGGTGATAACCCTAAACAAGAGGTGGTGGATATTCTCCGTCGAGACTATGACTTAATCGCCGACTAAATAAAAAAGAACAAGGCAAATATGCCTTGTTCTTTTCTGCTCTACTTAACGAAATTTCCGTAAGTTCACGCTAACTGACTAAACTGCTTAAGGCATCTTTAACCGCTAATTCATTTTGTTGAATACAGGCCTGGTTTAGCTCATTCAAGCTTTTCTCAAGTGGTGCCAAAGAAAACTTCCCAGCGTCGTGCGCAATATGGTTTATATGTTGTTGTACTTCAGGCCAGCGCTGTTCTCCAACGTAGCCATTGATTAGACTCGCTCTATTTTTGGTTTCAATAGTAAATACCCGATACAACTCATTTAAGTAGCTTTCTTTGAAACTATGTTGAGCCAAGCTAGCACCCGTTTTATTGGTCAAAGTAGCGCAATCTGTGCCCTTTAGGTCATTGGAATTTAGCTCACTCAATGATTTGATCAGGCTTAAGTAATTAAACTCAGAAAGCTGGTGAGTATGTAATAACTGCTCATCATCGCAGATTGATTCAAAGCCCTGACCAAATTGTTGATCGAGTTGAATTGCATTTACTAACTGTTGCTGAGTGAGAGGGCTAACTAAGGGGTAGTAACTTACGCCTTGAAGTTGCTCTACTAATAGTGCTGAATTTGACTCTGTATCTGTTACTACTAATAAAGAAGGGCGCTGACTGCGCTGTTTAACTTGCTGAATACGTTTTGGGTTAAGGTCTTCAGCCTTAATCAGCAAGTAGTCCACTTGGTCCAAGTTTTTTATCTGGTTATAGGCTTCTTGCCATACTCGGTGTTGCCAATTAAATTGCTGTTGGCTTGTTTTAAGCTCTTGAAAGTCATGTTTGGACTGACTAAATGAGGCTATGCTTAAGTCTGTTCTAGTCGTCTGTAGTTCTAGATCTTCAGCTTTAATAATTGCTTGAGCTATATCGCTAAGATTCTGCTGTTCTTCGCTTTCTTCTTCCAACGATAATGTGGCCATTAAGTAGCTATTTGCTTTTGCCCTAAGGCAAGTTAGATGAGAGTGGTTTGTTTGTTGTATCTGAGAATCATCTTCAAGTAGTTGCAGAGTTTTTATTTGGTTAAGGTTTAGCTCATCAAGCTCTGTTGGCAACTGATCATCTGTGCTGATGTATACCACCTCGCGGCTATCATCTAGCTGACTATATTGCGCTTGCTCTATTACTTCTGCGCCTAGCAGTTGTAATTGTAGGCTAAGACAACGCTGAACAAACGGATCAGGCAAGGCGACGATGCACTGGGTTGTTTGAGGCTTGTCTTGAGCTGAAAACAATACTTTGTCGTTTAAGGGCGCAAAATCAAAGGTTAAACTCAAGGTATCTTGGTTTTGTTGTTGCCTAGCATTAACTTGCTTGGTTAGTGCAGCGCTGCAGCCAATGATTGATTGTTGTAATTCGCTTAAAGCCGGCGCGTTCTCACTATCAATGCTAAACACCAATTGCTCTTGTTCAGTGGTAAGCTGAAACAGCACCTGTGAGCCCTCTGGGTACAAAGACACTAAATACAACTGAAGATGTAAAATGGCACTTAAATGTTCGCTGTTGACGAAATACTGCTGTTTTACTTCAGGGCTCACCACTAACGACCAACTCAAGCTTTTTGACCTGTACAAAGGGCTGAAGGTGAGTAAATGACTTTCTAACTCGGCTAATATAGACCTAGCTTGAAGGGCAATATCAGCTTTATGCGCTTGTTCCCAAGGTAAGCACTTCATAAGAGTACTTAAGCGAAGTTGTGCGTCTAACGCTTGGTAATTAATCGTGTGTGAAAATGCTAATTGGCTAGCATTGTTTAACTGATTTAAGGCTTCTATACAGCCTGCTTTTAACGGTGTGTAGAGTGAAGCAAGTTGTAATTGTTCAATGCGTTGCTCACGTTTTTGCTTACTCGCCAGGTCGCTTTTATGCTCAAGGATCGGACTCAGACTAACTAAATAAAGACTGTCTTCATTAAAAGGTAAGGCTACGTGGGTTGCCGCATAGGCTTGTTGATTCTGCTTGCTTGTTGCCAGCATACAGAAGCTCTCGGGGAAGGATACTAGTAGCTCCATAAAATCAGCAGGCTCATGATCCTGATTGTTTACCGTATGAAAATATTTATTTAGGTTTATTTTAACCAGTTTATTTTTATCTACTCCTAAAAATGCCAAGCCTATCGGACTAGATTCAATGATGTGATTATGCTCATCAACAATGAAGGTGGCATTGTCAGCATGTTCAAGCAAGGCTTGTTTTAAACTGTTCGCTCGACTAGATAACTCGACCAGTTGCTTTAACTTGGTTTTATCTTTTTCGTGTTTAGACTTAGTACGAGTGAGCTCTTTCTGTAGTTTAGTATTGGCCATTTCTAAGGCAGTTTTAGAGCTAGTGACTAAGGGCTTTTGCTCCCCCATACTGGGCTCTTTTTGGATTTTGGTATCATTTTTTGAAGGGATTTTGTGCTTATTTAACAGGCTACTAGCGATAAGGCTTAAGGCAAGCTGTATTAAAAGTATCGCAATTATTAAATTGATAAGTGCTAAGCGATGAGGGTAAAGCCAATAGTAAACATTGCTGGGAGTGGCAAACTCTATTTCTACCCAAGCTACAGGGTTTATTTGGCTGGCCGGCCGTTGTTGGTTATCAACTTGTGCGGCCAATTTATTGGTTTTCTGGGCGTCTGATTGGCTTGATTTACGCGCTTCACCTGCCTCTGCCATTAATTGCTTAGAACTTTGATCAGTCACTTTTACGTAGTTAATGCTTGGTGATTTAAGGAGTTGCTGAGCTAAGTCGGTAAGGATGCTTTTGTTTTGAGTATTCACCGCTCGGCGCGCGCTTATTTCAAATAAGCTGAGGGCGGTGTTAACTTCTGCTTCAATTGCTGCGGTGTGTTGCTTATAAAGAAAAGGTAAGCTAATTGCTACTAAGCTGGCAATAACGATGATGCTTAATAAGTTAAACAGTAATGTAGATTTCAAACGCGTTCTCACGGGCATCCTTGCTAGCTAAAGCTCAAAATTTGGGCGCTTAATGCGCCCGAGTCATTAAAATGCGTAACCTAGTCGTAAATAAATGCTGTCAAACTCAACCTTTCTAAAGGTTTTAGCATTGTCCTGGTCGCGCTTATAGTAATTGTAACCACCGCCAATGTCCCAACGTTGGTTAAAGGCATAATTTACACTTAAGTCAGAAGATACAACTTCACCGTCTCCATTATTGCCGTACTCACCGGCCAAGGCTAGGTTTACGCTTGGGGTAAAGTGGTAACCGACAGTGGCGTTGACTAAAGGATAAAATAGCCATTCTTCTTCGCCAGAAAGCTCGCTAGAAAAGCTAGAGTCTGGATAAAGTGATGCTTGGGCATATTGCACTAATAAGCCTAAACCTGCTTTGGCGATCCACTGTTTGTCTAGTTGTAGGTCATATTGCCAGTTTACCGCGTTATCCCACACTTGGTATTGGGCATAAACATCAGTGCTACCTTCTACTTTACCTTGGTCACGAGCTTCGTAAGGTTGAGTCTGGTAGCTAAAGCTATGTTGGTCGCTAGCAAACCAGGTCCAGCGCGCTGCGGCGGTGGTTATTGTATCCTCTTGGCCAAATTCAATATTTTTGTCGTTGGCAAAACTACCGATATCATTTGATTTTAAGCGGGTAGGGCCAAGTAAAAAATCGAATTTGAATTGCGGATCAAAAGTAGTTGCCGGCTTTTTAGAGCGTGTCCCCCCTTCAAAAAAGCCATTAGACAGAGATATTTTTAAACCTTTCGCGTCGCCGTCAACCATGGGGCTTACGCGAATGTCTTCATCAATAGGGTTAACGAAAAATAGGTTACTTAAGGTGGCGATACTGGCTCCGGCGACCACGTCATCCCAATAGTGTTTGTCGCCATGTACTCGGCTCCAACCTGTGTAAGCCGCCAAGGCATAAGCAGGAACGCCCCATGCAGAGCCATAACGTGTTTGAAAAAATGACGCGCCGCTGAATGCTGCTGCGGTGTGCCCTGAAGGGAAGGAGTTATTAGTGGTGAAGTTAGGTCTGCGTTTATCTACCGCAAATTTGATACCGTGGGTAAATACCATGGTCGTCGCAAAAGACTTAGTAAGCTGAAGGCTACCGGCATAATCTTCTTTCACTAAACTCACTGCTAAACCGCCTAATGGCAGCAATATTTGAGTGTAATCACCAATTTGGACATAGGTTTCTTCGGCCATAGAGTTGGCACTGAGTGTTGCGAGCACGGTGGCTGCAACTAGGCTTGTTTTCAGCTTCATTGTTCTTCCTTGTTTTATTTGGTGATTAATCCGTAATCACCAATACTGCTTTACACATTTTATAATACGCAGGCTACCGCTGTTAGGCTAGTAAACAGCTTAACTAAATATCGCATAAATATTTGCTGAGTTAAGATGAATTTTGTAAATCACACTGTTACATTAGCCTCGCTTAAATAGAGTTTAGTGGAAGTTTAATGAAATATAGCCCTAGTATTGACCAACTGATTAAATCGCTACAGGTTTTACCTGGGGTAGGCCCCCGCAGTGCGCAACGTATGGCGTTTCACTTGTTAGAAAGAAAACGTCGAGATGGTTTGCAATTAGCCGAGCATCTCACGAAGGCGATGGACGCTGTTGGTCACTGTGAGGTGTGCCGAAATTTTGCAGAAGAAGACTTATGCCCAATTTGCCAATCGCCAAAGCGTACCAGCAAAGGGGGGATTTGTGTGGTTGAAACGCCAGCCGATGTTGCCGCAATTGAACAAACCGCGCAGTTTTTTGGTAGTTACTTTGTGCTTATGGGCCATCTATCGCCATTAGACGGCATTGGCCCCAGTGAACTGCATTTAGATAAGCTAGAACGGCGTTTAGCTAATGAAGATGTTTCAGAATTGATACTTGCAACCAACCCAACTGTAGAAGGTGAGGCGACTGCTTATTACATCGCCGATATGGCAAAGCGCTATAAAGTAAAAGTATCGCGCATTGCCCATGGAGTGCCGCTTGGTGGTGAATTAGATAGTGTGGATGGAACAACGTTGTCTCACTCGCTCATTGGGCGTCAGCAATTCGACTAAATGGTTGGTTAACACTAAACACAAAGCTCACTAATCTTAGTGAGCTTTTTTATTTGTGGTAGATAATTTTTTTTAGTGCATTGCTTGAAATCAAAATTGCTTACCCCCATATCGTTTATCAACTAAAGAAGTATGTTTAAAGCAAGGATATAACTCGATGACTGATGCAGCTCATGCAGAAACACATGGCTTTCAAACTGAAGTAAAACAATTACTGCAGTTGATGATTCACTCACTTTATTCTAATAAAGAAATTTTCCTTCGTGAGTTGGTGTCTAACGCCGCCGATGCCGCAGATAAACTGCGTTTCAGAGCATTAGAAGATAACACGTTGTTTGAAAACGACGGTGATTTACGTGTTCGTGTTAGTTTTGACCAAGATGCTAAAACGATTACCTTGTCTGATAACGGCATTGGTATGACACGCGATGACGTGATTGAGCATTTGGGTACGATTGCTAAATCAGGTACTAAAGAATTCTTTGGCCAGTTAAGCGGCGATAGCGCGAAAGACTCACAACTGATTGGTCAATTTGGTGTAGGTTTCTATTCAGCCTTTATTGTTGCCGATAAAGTGACAGTAGAAACACGCGCAGCTGGCGCAGAAGCAAGCCAAGGTGTGCGTTGGGAAAGTGCTGGTGAGGGTGACTACACCGTTGCCGACATTACTAAAGAAGGTCGCGGCACAGACATTATTCTGCACCTGCGCGAAGACGAGCAAGAGTTTCTAGATAGCTGGAAAGTTCGTTCAATTATCACTAAGTACTCTGATCACATCTCTATTCCTGTTCAAATGTGGAAAGATGAAACCCCAGAGTCTGAAGGCCCTGAAGGCGAAAAAGTTGAAGCTATCCCTGGTGAATGGGAAGCGATTAACAAAGCGACTGCTTTATGGACTCGTGGTAAAAACGATATCTCTAAAGAAGAGTACAACGAGTTTTACAAGCATATCTCTCACGACTTTGCCGATCCACTAAGCTGGGCGCACAATAAGGTTGAAGGCAAGCAAGATTACACCAGCTTGTTGTACATCCCGAGCAAAGCCCCATTTGATATGTGGAACCGCGAGCGCCAGCACGGCCTTAAGCTTTATGTACAACGTGTATTCATTATGGATGACGCTGACGAGTTTATGCCGGGTTACATGCGTTTCGTTAAGGGTGTGTTAGATTCAAACGATTTACCGCTTAACGTTTCTCGCGAAATTCTACAAGACACCAAAACCACTGCTAATTTACGTAGTGCATGTACCAAACGTGTACTAACAATGCTTGAGCGCATGGCGAAAAATGATGCTGAGAAGTACCAATCATTCTGGGCTGAGTTTGGCCAAGTATTGAAAGAAGGTCCAGCAGAAGACATGGCGAATAAAGACCAAATCGCCAAGCTATTGCGCTTTGCCTCTACTAACAGTGATAGCGCCGAACAGAATGTTTCATTCGCTGATTACATCGAGCGCATGAAAGAAGGCCAAGACAAGATTTACTACGTAACGGCCGATGGTTACGCCGCTGCAGCAAACAGCCCGCACCTAGAAATCTTCAAGCGTAAAGGCATTGAAGTTTTGCTTATGCACGACCGTGTAGATGAGTGGTTGATTAGCCACTTGCCAGAAGCAGAAGGTAAAACGCTAGTATCTGTGACTAAAGGTGACTTGGACTTAGGCGACTTAGATGATGAAGAAACTAAGAAGCAAAAAGAGCAAGACGAAAGCGAATACGCAAGCTTTGTTACCCGTGTTAAAGAAAGCTTAGGCGACAAGGTTAAAGATGTACGTTTAACTTACCGTTTAACCGACACGCCTTCGTGTATTGTGGTAGATGACAACGACATGAGTACCCAAATGCAGAAGTTGATGCAAGCGGTGGGTCAAGATGTTCCTGAGCAAAAGTACATTTTTGAGCTGAACCCGCAGCATGCTTTAGTTAAGCGCGTAGCAGACGAGCAAGATGAAGAGAAGTTTGCCGAGTGGGCTAATGTATTGTTTGATCAAGCAACCTTGGCAGAGCGCGGTAGCCTAGAAAACCCTTCAGAGTTTATTAAGCGTATTAACCAACTATTAGACTAAACGCTAATATAGGGTAAAAAGGCAGCACTACGTGCTGCCTTTTTTGTATTTTAAGTCGCTGATTGATGAATGATTATACAAACTAGTAAACTGATCCGAGCACTTGTCAGTGAGGGCAGCGTGTAAGCTCACAGTTAAAGCGATAATTCATTGCTACACTAAAAAAAATAAAAAACATTAGGTAGCTAACATGCGCACATGGTTACTTGTTTTGGGCTTTACGTGTTTTGCCGTTCTAGCCGATACAAAGGTGTCATTGTGGAATGCACATAACCCATCTCAATATCTCGATAACGCGATAGCTGAGTTTGAAAAACAAAGCGGCGCTACCGTTGAGAAAAACAATTTTCTTTCAGAGCGTTTACGCGAAGAAGTGCTTAATCAAGCGCGTACTAATACCTTGCCGGATATTCTGTATGTACCCAGTGATTTTGTGGGCATGCATGATCTTATTTCATTGGCTCCAGTACCTGAAGACTGGATTATTCCGCAGCTTGAACAACGGGTATTAGCTGCTGGGTATACGGATGGTGAGCAATACGGTATTCCTTTGTTTCAAGGCAATCACTTAGTACTTTATTACAATAAAGATTTGGTGAAACAACCAGTGAAAAGCTGGGCTGAGTTATTAGAGCAGCAAACACTGCTGAGTGCCGATGGGCGTGATGCTATTGTTTGGAATTATCGAGAAATGTATTGGTTCATTCCTTTCCTAACCGCCTATCAAGGTTGGTTAATGGAGGACGGTAACATCACTCTCGATACGCCTGAAATGCAAAAGGCATTAAGCTATTACAAGCAGCTGAAAGATATAGGTCTCGTTGATTCAAGTTGTAATCATGATTGTAGCGTTGAACGTTTTAAAAATGGAGACGCAGCTTACATGATTAATGGTGATTGGATATACAAAGAACTCAAGCAAAGCGTCGGCGATAAGCTTGGCGTGAGTGTATTACCTAGCATAGCGGGTAAACCCATGTTGCCAATGTTTTCTGGTTACGTTTTGGCTTTTCCTCGTTTGGCGGAAACAGACACTAATTATGAACAGATAAAACAATTTAGTTTGTTTATGCAGCAATCCACATCGCAAGATATTATTTATGAACAAGGTGGCTTAATTCCTGCCAATCTGGATGTGCTTGAGCAAAAGATAAATAGTGATACCGAGAACGACCAGCAAATGCTGCAACAAATGGCAGAAACCAAGGCTATGCCCGGTGATGCTGAAATGACAATTGTATGGTTGGCTATGGAACGCGGGTTTAATCGCTTTATTGACCATAGTTATTCGGTCGAGCAAGCCACCAAATTTATGCAAAATGTTGCCGATAAAGAAGTTCGTAAACGCGGAAGCAAAAAATGACCATTAGGCTTCGGTCTATCACCTTTATATTGTTAATCTTTGTTGCCATTATTCCGGTAACCGTACTGTCGTTTACGCTCTATAAGCAAATGTATAGTTTTGTTTATAAGTCGGTAGACAGTCGTTTGGTGGCATCTGCTAATCAAATTACCGCGGAGTTGTCGCACAGCAACGAGATTTTAACTAATGGCTTACGCTTGTTGTCTGAACAAGACAGCATAGTGAAAGGCATTGATGATCTGCTGTTTTCAATTCACCTGCCGGACGTACTCGCTAATTTTGTATTGGATACACCGTTGATTGAATCACTGTATTTGGTGGAAGCTGATGGATATGTGATTGAGTCCTATGGCGGAAATATTCTTGCGTTAGAGCAATCTAATATTCTTCACAATCGTTTCGAGTCACCCTTCAAAATCAAAGATATCGACTCAAAAAGCAAAGTTTACCTAATCGACAATTATTCATTGGTAAACAAAGGCGGGCGTCACCATAGTTTGGTTCATGTGGTGCCAATTTACTCCGACAAAGCCATCGACCATATACATGTGAGAGGTTATCTGATTGCTGTTGTGCCTATTTATAAACTGGGCTCAACGGTAGAGAAAGAGCTACAAGCTGACGAAAGCCTAGCGGTGTTTTACCGTGAAGAGCAGCTAGAAGGTAACTTGATTGGCGATGATGAGTACGATGTTACGCATTCAAGCAGATTGATTATTAGTGGGCGCAATTACCAAAACTCTGTATGGCTTAAAATTAAAGTTGGCCAGCGCTTAGACAGCTTAACTCATCAAGTAAAAGAGGCCATGGCACCCGGTATGGCAACCAGCGTAGTAGTGATTGTGGCGATTATTCTCGTTGTAATGCTATTTGCCCACTTGGTCGCCAAAGCCTTTGGACAATTGTACGCGCTGATCCGCGACTTTGAAAAAGGCCGAGAAGCCGACTGGGTTGCCGACGGAAAAGTGACAATTCGTGAATTTGCCGATGTTGCTAATTTACTCGCTGAAATGAAATCGACAATTGGTGAACAGCTTCGTACGGTAAACCAAAAGAACGAAGAACTGGCCAAAGTAGACAAACTGCGGGCAGGCTACTTAGAAGAAGTTCAAACACTTAACAGCCAATTAGAGTTTAAGGTGGAAGAGCGCACAAGGGATTTAGAAGAATCCATGGATAACCTGGCTCAAAGTAACTTCTTCTTCCAACAATTGGTGCAATTTAGACGAGTGCTTGAAGCCAGTGTTGGTAATCGGCAAATATCTCGAGATGCATTGCGTATCCTCGCGATGTGTTTTCCCAATATGGGTTTGATAATCCATTTGCCTAAATCGCGCGGCCATCGCACAGTTTATGAAAGTTTGTCGCTAGAGATTGATAGTTTTGAGGTATTGCAAAACCGCGTATCAGAAAAATCTCGGCAACGTTGGGATCGCTTTAGCATTGAGTTTAAGCAGCAACTGGTGAATGTTTTTGGTATTCGTTGTGGCGGTGGTGAAATGGGTTGGCTATTGGTTAATGAACCAAAACTTAGTGAAGAGTACAGCAATCGTATTTTGTTGTTTATTACTGAGCTGAGCGCATTTTTGGAAAACCGTACCCTGAATGAAGAGTTAGATCATGTTGCCAGAACCGATTCGTTAACTGGGATCCGCAATCGCCAAGCCTTTGACGAGCTTCAATTTACCTTGGAAACCCAATTAGATGCCGAAGTGGGATTGTTCATTATTGATGTAAATGGCCTTAAACAAATGAATGATGAAAAAGGCCATGAAAAAGGTGACCAATTGATTATCTCGGTCGCTAAAGTTATGGCGGAGTGTTGCCAAGGTATCACCTCTGACTTTTACCGCATTGGTGGTGACGAGTTTGCCATTGTGTTGGTAGGAGAGCAGTTGGTTAATGCTGAATTGTTAGAGCAAACCTTGCAAAACAAACAAAATAACCAGGTAGGGATCGACTTAAATAGCTTTGGTGGAGAGCCTCTAGTGAGTTTCTCTTTGGGTTATGCCTCAACCGGTGATGTTGATTTTAGCGGCTTATATAAACTGGCTGACCAAAACATGTACAGCAATAAACAACGCTACTACGCGCAGCTTCGTCAAACTCAACTTTAGTCGAGCTTCCCTTGTAGTATTGGCCCCATCAGTGTAAATTCACGTCTCTTGTAAAAGCACTAAAAACTAGACCAAGGAACAGCAAATTATGCGCATTATTCTTTTAGGCGCTCCAGGTGCGGGTAAAGGTACCCAAGCACAGTTTATTATGGAGCGTTATGGCATCCCTCAAATTTCTACTGGTGACATGCTTCGTGCAGCTGTAAAAGCTGGCACCGCATTAGGCATCAAAGCAAAAGAAGTAATGGATGCAGGACAACTGGTCTCAGATGAGTTGATCATTGGTTTAGTAAAAGAACGTATTCTTGAAGACGATTGCGCCAAAGGCTTTTTGCTAGATGGCTTCCCTCGTACTATTCCACAAGCAGACGCAATGAAAGAAGCCAGCATTAACATTGATGCTGTTTTGGAATTTGACGTAGCCGATGAAGAAATCGTAAAACGCATGAGTGGCCGTCGTGTTCACCCAGGTAGTGGCCGTGTTTACCACATTGTATACAACCCACCTAAGGTTGAAGGTAAAGACGACGTTAGCGGCGAAGACTTAGTTATTCGCCCTGATGATGAAGAAAGCATCGTTCGTGACCGTTTAGCTATTTATCATGAGCAAACTAAACCACTAGTAAGCTACTACGGTAAAGAAGCTGAACAGGGCAATAGCAAATACTTTAAACTTGACGGAACTCAGTCAGTTGAAGCTATCAGCAATCAATTAATTGAATTGCTTGATTAATTGCTCATCGTGATAAGAAAAAAGCGGCTTTTGCCGCTTTTTTTTATGCCTAAAAATGCCGTACACTGTGTCATCTATATATAGGGAATAGTTGAATGCCGCAAAACGACAGCGAATTAAAATGTGCCGTAATTATGGTAAACCTAGGTACCCCAGACGAAGCTACGCCAAACGCCGTTGCTAAATTCTTAGGTCGATTTTTATCAGATAAACGCGTGGTTAATCTGCCCAGAATACTCTGGTTGCCCTTGTTGTATTGTGTCATCTTGCCACTGCGTTCACGCAGAGTTGCTAAGCTGTATCAGCAAATTTGGCTAAAAAATGGCTCCCCGCTAAAAGTCATTAGCGAGCAAATTCATCAAAAAGTGTCAGCCAAACTTCGTGGCAAGGTTGAAGTGTACCTAGCCATGACGTACAGCTCACCTGATATCCAGGAGGCTGTTAATGAGGTGCTAAAGGCTGGCCATCAAAAAGTATTGTTGTTGCCTATGTACCCGCAATATTCGGTTTCTACTACTGCCCCAGTATTTGATGCTTACGCAAAAAGTCTAAAGAATACCTATAACTTGCCCGAGTTACGTATGGTGAAAGAGTATTATGCTGAGCCCGCTTACATTGAAGCATTAGCCAATTCAATTAAGCAACATTGGGAGCTCACAGCGCGCGGCGAGGTATTACTGTTTTCATTCCATGGCATTCCCGAACGTTATGCTAGAAATGGCGACCCTTATCCACAACAATGTGAAGATACCGCGGCTAAAGTGGCAGGCTTGTTGGGATTAAAACAAAACCAATGGCGTTTATGTTACCAGTCGCGCTTTGGTAAAGATCCTTGGGTGAAACCTTACACCGATCAGCTGCTTCATCAATTAGCTGAGCAAGGGGTTAAATCGGTAGATGTTATTTCGCCTGCTTTTTCAGCAGACTGCTTAGAAACCATTGAAGAAGTGTCTTGTGAGTTACGTGATGAGTTTTTAGAGGCGGGTGGTGAACAGTATCACTATATATCTGCGTTGAACGATAACCCTGAGCAAGTAGAGTTATATTGTCAACTCATCGAGAAACATACTCAGGGTTGGTAAATCGTTAACGATTGATAAAATAAAGCCTCGCAATAGTTGAACACTATACGAGGCTTTTTCGTTTTAACGCCCTTTTCCTAGCGCGTCTTCAAATTCGTAAGGCGACAATATTAGCCCTTCCTCTAGCTCGTTCGGGAATACAGCCACGTATAGTTCGTCACCGGTTAACCCTTCTGTCCATCGGCTTCGCCACTTGTTCAGTGAAATAGCTTCTGCTTTACAGTGTGCCCAATCTCCAGTGGCCCAGTCTTCGGCAAATTCTTTACTTGGCCAAACAGGAACACAGTCTTCGTCTTCAGAGTTGAGCATAACGCAGCCGTCATCATCAATTAAGATCCACAGCTGATTCTGTGCTTTGCTTTCTTTAATCAAGTATTGCAGGCGTGATTGACTGTCAGACTTAGCGACAGAGTTTGCATCAGACATAAATCGTCCTCGGTTGCGGTGATTTATGATTAGAATAATCCAAATAACGCTAGGCGTCATATAAAAGGGCTAAGCGCTTGGTTGAGTGCTTAATATTCAAACGAGAAATGACTTAGTCGCTACACTTATGTGATCGTTGTCGTTAAATGTGCGATGTTTAGTCAAGTTGTGGCATAATGCGCGACCAAACTTTTTAGCAAAGTGATTACACGGCAAATTGGCCGCGGTCACTAAACCATGCGGAATATTTACATTGCTTACTTCTTCTAATATCACCATGCAATTTGGCGCTAAGCCATTATTTGAAAATGTCTCAGTTAAATTTGGCGAGGGTAATCGTTATGGCCTAATTGGGGCAAACGGTTGTGGTAAATCGACCTTTATGAAGATATTGGGTGGTGATTTAGAGCCAAGTGGCGGTAATGTTTCTAAAGATCCCAACGAGCGCATCGGTAAGCTAAAACAAGACCAGTTCGCTTATGAAAATAATGCGGTTATCGATACCGTGATTATGGGCTATGAAGAGCTGTGGGCAGTTAAGTCTGAACGTGATGCTATTTATGACAACCCTGAAATGACCGAAGAAGACGGTATTCGTGCCGCTGAGCTAGAAGCCGAGTTTGCCGAAATGGATGGTTACACCGCTGAAGCACGTGCAGGCGAGTTATTATTGGGTGTAGGTATTCCCATTGAACAGCATTATGGCCCAATGAGTGAAGTTGCGCCGGGCTGGAAACTACGTGTTTTGCTAGCTCAAGTATTGTTTGGTGACCCAGACATTATGTTACTCGACGAACCTACCAACAACTTGGATATTAATACTATTCGCTGGTTGGAAGGTGTGTTGAACGAGCGTAACTGCACCATGATCATCATTTCGCACGACCGTCACTTTTTAAATAGCGTATGTACCCACATGGCTGATTTAGATTACGGCGAACTGCGCACATTCCCTGGCTCGTACGACGAATACATGACCGCTGCTACCCAAGCTCGTGATCAAATGCTGTCTGACAATGCTAAGAAAAAAGCGCAAATTGCTGAGCTTAAAACCTTTGTTAGCCGTTTCTCTGCCAACGCCTCTAAATCTAAGCAAGCTACGTCTCGTGCTAAGCAAATTGATAAAATCCAACTGGCCGAAGTGAAGCCTTCAAGTCGTCAAAATCCATATATTCGTTTTGAAGAAGAGAAAAAGTTACACCGTTTAGCTGTACAGATTGAAGGTTTAGAGAAAACTTACGAAGAGACCTTATTCAAAGATTTAGATCTAATGGTTGAAGTGGGTGAGCGTATTGCTGTTATCGGACCTAACGGCATTGGTAAAACTACGTTCTTAAAGTGTTTGATGGGCGACACAGAATTTGGCGGCAGCATTAAATGGTCTGAAAATGCGCAGCTTGGCTACTATGCACAGGATCACTCAGCTGACTTTGAAGAAGATAAAAACTTGATTGATTGGATGTGGCAGTGGGGTAAAGAGGGCGACGACGAGCAAGTAATGCGCGGTACTCTAGGGCGTTTATTATTCTCACAAAATGATATTAAAAAGTCAGTAAAAGTCATTTCTGGTGGTGAACAAGGCCGTATGTTGTTTGGCAAAATGATTTTACAAAAACCAAATGTAATGGTGATGGACGAACCAACCAACCACTTGGATATGGAATCTATCGAATCATTAAACTTAGCCTTAGAAAACTACCCTGGCACGTTAATCTTTGTAAGCCACGACCGTGAGTTTGTATCAAGTTTGGCTACACGTGTGATTGAGATGACGCCAGAAGGTATTGTTGATTTCCATGGCACTTACGAAGAGTACTTAGCGAGCCAAGGCCTAACGGCTTAAGTTTGCTTTGAATCCTTAAACAAGAAAGCAGCCATTGGCTGCTTTTTTTATTCCAAAAATATACTTATTGTTTTGCACAAGATTTGGTGAGTGCATTTAACCATTGTATTAAAGCTGTATGACTAGCTGAGCGTGGATAGCAGGCATTAAGCCAGTAATGCTTACTGTATTTGCTTTGCTCAATATCTAACTCCACTAAACGGTTCTCTTTGGTGGCAAGAGAGCGACAACCACCGCTAACGAAGGGGTGCTGTTGAAGCGTGCTAATTAAGTTCTCCACTGAGTCGGTTTCTGCCAATTGCTTAAAAGGTAAACCTTGCTCGCTCATCAGTTGCTTAATTTTGCTATAAGTATCGTTCCAACCAACCACCGAAAACTTTATAAAAGACCAGTGTTGTAACTCTTCTAAGCGAATTTTTCGCTGTAGTTTCGCGAGAGGGTGATCTTCTCCTGCTAGCATCACCATGGTTTGCTGGCTAATGGGTTCTTGATGAATAGTGGATGGAAACTCGTTGTTATGGTATTGAATGCCATAAGATATACGGTTATGTTGAATATCAACTTCAGCGCCTGGATACCACGTTTTAAAACACCAAGTAGCATTGGGAGCCTGAGTTAATATTGCTTTGGAAAAAGCGCTTCCGTATTGGTGGCTAAAAGTACTGTTTAGTGCAATTGAGTACTGTTCAGTTAACTGCTCTGGTAAAAATTCTGCTTGTGTAGAAATAGTCGACAATAAGGCATCTAATAAATGGGGTACTCTTAAGTAAATTCGCTGACAATATGGTGTAGCAATGAGTTGATTATTACTTCTTACAAATAAGGGATCGTTTAGTATTTGTCGTAGCTTATCTAATCCCCTGGCTACCGCCGATTGAGATACGTATAACTGTTGTGCCGCTTTGTAGGTACTGGATGTTTCATATACCGCACGTAATATTCTAAGTAGTTTTAATGACAACTGGTCATAAGCTCTGGTGTCTAATTTTTGCAAAATCTCTCCTAATATTGCCGCGCACTATAAGTCGCAAACCGACTTAATTGAAGTCTTATTTAGCGTTAACTTGTCTTAGGGCAAATAAGTAGAATTAGCGCGATTTTTTAATGACTTAACGCTCGTTTTAACGACAACTTCTGAACAGTGTTTAACCGCCAGGTTATTTGTTAGTCATTGTTAATCACTCGATTATCCAAACCTCAAATTTGAGATTAAGTCTGCCGGTAGGGTATGGCTTAGTGGCGTTTTTGGCTTGTATAGACCCGTAAACCCTCGAGTTAGAAAACTTGAGGTAATCTGATCCTATAACAAGGTTGTATTGATGAAGAAAGTTAGTTTGCTAACGGCTGCAGTGGCCTTAGCGTTGTCTGGTTGTGGCAGTGATTCAAATGATTCACCGAGCAGTCCTTCGCTGTTCACCGTGACCGCTATTGATGGCTATTTAGCCAATGCAGATGTGTACGCTGGAGATAGTTGTGAGTTAAGAGTGGGCGCAACAGATGACAAGGGAGAACTGTCATTATCGGCAGAGCATGCAGACAAAACCATTTGTATAAAAGCGATTGCTGGCGTAACCGTTGATTCCAACCGAGGGGTAGTGGTAGATGAGTTTGAATTAGCGGCTCCAGCGGGTTCTGCAGTAGTTAGTCCAATGACTAACCTAGTGGTTGAGCAAATGATTGCTGACGACAGCTTAAGCCAAGAGCAAGCTGAAGCCGCAGTGGTAGATTCGTTTAATAGCGAAGATTCTGACGTGGTGTATACCGAGCAAGACATTTTTGGAGACTACATTGAAGCGGCTGAAAGCGGGGACGAAAAGGCTGAAGCGGTTAACATTGTAGGTGAAACTTTAGTTGATAATGATGATGTTTTAGATCCGTCTGAGCAGCTAAAAGTAATTGAAGATGTGTCAAAAGAGACATCAGAAATTATTGCTGACCCAGCGAAAGATTTAGAGCACTACTCTCCGGTTGTAGTGGTTGACCCAACAAATGGCTACGAGAAAGTAGAAACAAATTACCGCCCATATGTAGATCTGGAGCAGTTACCCGCTCCGGTTAGCATTGAGCTAGGTGAAAGCGTTGATCAAGACGTAAGCCTTTATTTCAACGATGCTAACGAAGCAGATGTACTTAGCTATTCAATGGATGCCTTTGATAGTGGTTTAAGTATCGATTCTGACTCAGGCATTATTAGCGGCACGCCTCAAGTCGCAGGGCAGTTTACTTTATATGTTTATGCTAGCGATCAAAAAACACGCTCATACCCCTTGGTCCTTGAGTTAAATGTTAGTTCGCCTAACCAAGCGCCAATGGTTAATACTGCCACGCAACAACAAATTCAAGAGCAGTTACTCAAACTCGAACTTAGAGCTAATGAGCAAGTAAACGAAACAATCGATCTAACGCAACTATTTGAAGATGATGATGCGCTTATTATTTCTGCTGATTCTAATGTACCGGGGTTAACACTAAGGGTTGAACAAGAGCAGTTACTATTGGGTGGTACACCGACCACACGCGGTGACTTTGTGTTGTCTATTGGCGCCAGTGATTCAATTAATGCTGAAGTAAGAGCTCACTTTGCTATTGCTGTAGCAAAAGCGTTTAACCACGCCCCAGAAGTCAACAAAACTGCTCAAGCCCTAGTACAAGAGCAGCTAAATGCATTAGAGCTTAAAGTAGCTACATCGGTTGACTCTGTTATATCGCTGAGTGATCTGTTTACCGATAATGAAGATTTCACATTAACGGTAAGCACCGACGTGCTTGGCTTAAGTGCAAGCTTGGAAGCAGATAACTTACTACTAGTTGGCACTCCAACTAAGCAGCAAACAGGCCGTTTAACGGTATCTGCTACTGACAGTGAAAACCCAGCAGTAGATAGTAATTTTGCTTTAGTGGTTGCCGCAGCAGATCTACCGGTAGATCCCGTTGAACCAGTGGTTCCGGTAAAGTACCGATTTAAAGAAGAGCACTTTGCTAAGGCCGGCGCGTGGCGCATGGGCGAAGTAGGCATGGATCATGATGGGATTGAATTTGGTTGGGTTTCGCTGCGTATCGTTGACGGTGAAAAACAATTTTGTTGGAACCCTCATGAGCATGACATTAAAGATGCCGCCGATTTAGTTGACGTAGAAGCAAATCCACCCGCTGAAGAAGAGTGGCGTTGTGACCCGGTTACCTTGAATCAAGATGGTAGTTTAAGCATGGCTGGAGATGACGAAGGAGATGCTGACTTCTCTTTTGTCGCCACCTTTGAATATGCCAAAGACAACCATTACCAGATCATGTTTGCTATGGATAATGAGTTATTCTGGCTCGACAGTAATGATATACCGTTTACTCACACTGCAGCAGTGCCAGTCGCTAACAATACTTTATATCAAGCAATTGAAGATCACCCCGATGGGACTGATATATTCTTACAGCAAGTTGTTTACAAGCAAACTAGCCAAAATATTTATGTAAACTCGGCGCTTAAAGCGGGTAGCTTCGAAGCAACGTGGCCACATCATAATTGGGGCGAACAAGGGTTTAGTGGAGACTGGACTGTTACTGCTGAAAATGACATACAACGATTAAACCTAAGTAGCTCAGATGAAGGTGATTTCACTTGGGTTTACATGCGCACCTTTGGTGAGGGTGAGCAGGCGTTAAGTATCATTTATGACCAAGCTGAGGGCGAATCGCTTTTTACTTTGCTGGAGTCAGAAAACTTAACGCTTATCGAAAGTACCATTCAACAATGGAACCCATCACAAAACCCTGAACACAATGTCGAAGCGTTGATTGGTAAGAACTGGTACTACACCGAATATGGTAGTGACGATGGTGATGATTCTACCAGCAACTTCACCCGTATTTGGTGTGATACAGCGTTGTTTGAAGACGGTAAGATGTTTATGAACCGTCGTAGTCCAGAAAATTTAACCTCTTGTGATACACAAGCAGACGTTGAAGTGGGCGAGTACAAAATTGTAAACAATAAACTGTCTATCCGTATTACGGCTGAAGTTGACGATACAATAAGTGCAACGCAATTTGAGTACACCGAGCTATTTATTCAAGCCCTTGCTGATGATCTATCAGAGGGCGCGTTTATGGTTGAAGCGTTCGGAGGCGAACGTTATGCCTATTATAGTGATTTGCAAGAAGCGGAGAAACGCTTACAAAGTAAATCCAGTGATACTTGGTTCAAACGTGCATTCGATTTTTACTTACCTAAAAGTGAAGCATTACAGTATCAGCTAGGTACGGTGTCACTATCGATGAAAAAAGACACTAGTGACCTAGGAGCGTTGTACGATGCGGATCTTTACTTTGATCCTGCGAATGGTGAAAGTATTAGCTGCTCTACGATAAGAGAGTTTTATAGTGCTTTTACCTTAAACGGCCCAGATGGTTTTAGCGTTACCAGTACTGAATGTTTCGATTTAGTTGAAAATGGCGTGCAATCAGCGGCATATGACTTTGATTTTAGTCGAGCTCTGAATGATGGAGATACTTATAGCTTCATTGGTAAGGTAAAAGACGACCAAAGCCAGTTTATGGAAGCGGTTAAATACAATATGCAATGGGTAGAGACTATTTCTGCAAATTAACTGTTAGGGTTTTCTAGCATAGATACTTTTACACAAATCCCTGCCTCTATGGCGGGGATTTTTCTTTTTGGTGTTTAGCCTTTAGATACAAAAAAGCCAGTAGCGTTGCTACTGGCTTTTGATAGTGAGCCTAGCGTTTAAAGCTGGTCAACTAACTTAACCGCATCGCCAATGTAGTTGGCAGGGGTCATTTTCTTCAGCTCATCTTTCGCTGATTCTGGCATATCTAAACCGTCGATAAAGTTGCGCATTGCTTCGGCGTCCACTCGCTTACCGCGAGTTAACTCTTTCAGTTTCTCGTATGGCTTTTCAATACCGTAACGGCGCATAACGGTTTGTACTGGCTCGGCCAATACTTCCCAGTTGCCATCAAGATCTTTCAATAAGTTTTCTTCGTTTACTTGCAACTTGCTTACGCCTTTAAGCGTAGCTTGATAAGCAATTAGCGAGTAACCCATTGCCACACCAAGGTTACGTAATACCGTAGAATCGGTAAGGTCACGCTGCCAGCGAGAAACCGGTAGTTTAGCGGCTAAGTGACCAAACAATGCGTTGGCGATGCCTAAGTTACCCTCAGAGTTTTCAAAATCAATTGGGTTCACTTTGTGTGGCATGGTTGAAGAACCAATTTCACCAGCAATGGTTTTTTGCTTGAAGTGACCAAGGCAGATATAGCCCCAAACATCGCGGTCGAAATCTAACAAAATAGTGTTAAAACGGGCAATGGCATCGTACAACTCGGCAATGTAATCGTGCGGTTCGATTTGCGTAGTGTAAGGGTTCCACTGAACACCTAAACTGGTAACGAACTCTTCAGAAAACTGGTGCCAGTCTACCTCTGGGTAAGCAGAGATGTGAGCGTTGTAGTTACCTACAGCACCGTTAATTTTACCTAAAACTTCCACTGCTTCAATTTGCTTAAGCTGGCGACGTAAACGTGCTACTACGTTAGCCATCTCTTTGCCCATAGTACTTGGTGAAGCCGGCTGCCCGTGAGTACGAGACAGTAACGGTGTTTCACGCAGTTCTTTAGCAAGATTGGTAATCGCATCAATTAGCTGTTGCAGGTAAGGCACTAATACTTCGCTACGTGCTTCGCTTAGCATTAAGGCGTGAGACAAGTTGTTAATGTCTTCAGAAGTACAGGCAAAGTGAATGAACTCAGATACGGCGTTAAGCTCTGCGTTACCTGCTACTTTTTCTTTAAGAAAGTACTCAACCGCTTTAACGTCGTGGTTGGTAGTACGTTCAATCTCTTTAACGCGAGCAGCATCGGCTTCGCTAAAGTTATCGTTAATGCTATCTAAAAAAGCAATGGCTTCAGGAGAAAAGGCAGGCACTTCTGCAATGTTGTTTTGCTGGGCAAGTTTTTGTAACCAACGAATTTCTACCCTTACGCGGTATTTTATTAAGCCAAATTCGCTAAAAATACTGCGCAGTTCAGAAGTTTTATCCCCGTAGCGTCCGTCTATCGGGGAAATGGCTGTCAAGGCCGACAGTTCCATGGTGTTCTCCTAAATTAACTAATCAATGGTGTGTAAAAGTGTTGATGTTTGCTGTAAATAATTCTTTCTTGAAAACAGTAGTTGGCGGCGTTGTCCGCCTAATTGGCGCCACAGTACACAAGCACGAATACCGGCTAAGAGTAATGCACGCACTTTGTGTTGAACCACCGGTTGTTGTAAGTAACTCACGTTACCGGCAACTTGAATGCGTGGCCCTAGCGGGCTAATAATGTCGCTATAGATATCAGCGATGCCGCCTAATACTTGTTGGTCGAGTAGGTTAAAATGCTGTAACTGGCGATCGAGTTGGGTAATCCGCTCGCCCATCATATTCATAAGATCTGGGCGTTTGTTTAAACGTCGTTCCAGCGCCAATAAGCTAACCAAGTAACGAGTGATTTCGGCGTTGCGCTTTTCTTGTTGGCTACTAAGCTGAGCGTTCATTACGCCTAAACCTAGTTTTAGCTCTTCCAATGAACCAAACACTTCAACCGTTTGATCAGGGCTGGTAACCAAAATACTGTTAAGGCAGGTACTTAAACCGGCTTCTTCACAGTTACTGGTGCGAGCAACGTCTTGTACCAGCTTGGCCGCTTGGCAAATGCCTGCAAAGGCAATAACACGATCAGATAGAGGATTACTCATAAGCGCTATAGGCCAATTTTCTGTTCAATAATACCGCCACCTAAACATACTTCGTCTAAGTAAAATACCGCAGATTGACCTGGCGTAACGGCAATTTGAGGCTCATCGAAAACGACTTTAATTTCGTCATCGCCTTGCGGGATAATGGTGCAGGCTACGTCTTGCTGGCGGTAACGGATCTTAACGCTGCAACGCAACTCCTGCTTAATCACTTTGCGGTCAACCCAATGTAGTTGCGCGGCGATTAAAGCTTGTGATTTAAGGCGAGGGTGGTCATGACCTTGGCCAACAATAAGCACATTACGCTCAATGTCTTTATCTACTGTGTACCATGGCGTTTCGTCACCGTCTTTGGTGCCGCCAATACCCAAACCTTTACGTTGGCCTAGGGTGTGGTACATCAAACCTTGGTGAGTACCAATTACTTTGCCTTCGCACGTTTCTATATCACCTGGTTGAGCGGGTAAGTACTGAGCCAAAAAGTCAGTAAACTTACGCTCACCAATAAAGCATATTCCGGTGGAATCTTTTTTATTGGCGGTGATCAAACCTTGTTCTTCGGCGATTCGGCGAACCTCTGGTTTTTCGATTTCACCAACAGGGAACAACGTTTGAGCCACGTGCTTCTCTTCTAAAGTATACAAAAAGTAGCTTTGGTCTTTGTTGCTGTCTAAGCCACGTAACATTTGCCAATGGCCGTCTTTAAAGCGGCGTTGCACGTAGTGACCGGTTGCGATGTAATCGGCAGACAGTTCTTCTGCGGCAAATTCCAAGAATGCCTTAAACTTAATTTCCTTGTTACACATAATGTCTGGATTTGGCGTGCGACCCGCTTTGTACTCTTCTAAGAAGTGTTCAAACACGTTATCCCAGTATTCCGCTGAGAAGTTTATGGTATGAAGTTTAATACCTAATTTGTCACACACAGCTTGGGCATCGGCTAAATCTTCAGCCGCTGCACAGTATTCGCTGTTATCGTCTTCTTCCCAGTTCTTCATAAAAAGACCTTCAACCTGATAGCCTTGCTGAATAAGCAAGTAGGCTGAAACTGAGGAATCAACGCCGCCGGACATACCGACAATCACTTTTTTAGTGTTGTTTGAGTTCATGCTAACTAGTTGGAAAAAATTTGGGGCGAATTCTACCAGAAAATCTGTGATGAAAACAGCATTTCACATAGCCAAACTATGCTAGTTGATCACCAATTAATTGTTGGTACTCACCATTGTTGATGCCATCTAAGGTATAGCTACCAATTTGATAACGTACCAAGCGTAGAGTAGGGAAACCAATCGCTGCTGTCATGCGCCTTATTTGCCTATTTCTACCTTCTTTAATGCTAATGCTGAGCCAGGTAGTAGGGATAGATTTACGCTCTCTAACGGGCGGATTGCGTGGCCAAAGGTTTGGCTCGGCTATTATTTTTATTTTGGCGGGTAAACAAGGGCCGTCTTTGAGCGTTACACCGCTACGTAGTGGCGTTAAATCTTGCTCTGTTGGCGCACCTTCTACTTGTACCCAATAGGTTTTGCTGGTTTTGGCTTTAGGGTTCGCTAATTGATGTTGCAGCTTTCCGTCGTTTGTTAACAGTAGTAACCCTTCGCTGTCTCTATCTAAGCGGCCAGCGGCATACACTTCTGGAATATCAATAAAGTCTTTTAAGGTGGCTCGGCCCTGGCCATCGGTAAATTGGCTGAGTACGTCAAAAGGTTTGTTAAATAAAACTAAACGGCGTGGGCCGTTGAGCGGTTTAATGGGTTTAGCTTCAGCCTTTCGTTTAAAACGGCGCGGCTTTGGCGCTTTTGCAAACTTATTCATAGCGTCGATTGTAACAGCTAATGCATGTACCACTAGTAAAACAATGTTAATGCGTTTGTAAATGGTTTATTATTTTGGCCGAATTATTGGACGGTCAGTTGCTAATAACAGCAGCTTATTTGCTTTTATATGTAAAATTGACCACCTCGCGGACTCGATCATTATTCAAAAAATGGCAGCCGTAGCGAGAGCAACCACAACTTTAGGGACCGACATGACGTCAAAGATTATTTATACCTTAACGGACGAAGCGCCAGCCTTAGCCACATATTCATTGCTACCTATTGTACAAGCGTTTACCGGCGCTGCTGGTGTACACGTAGAAACCCGCGATATCTCTTTAGCGGGTCGCATTATCTCTAGCTTTCCAGAATGCTTAACTGAGCAACAACAAATCTCAGACGCATTAGCAGAGTTAGGTGAATTGGCGAAAAAGCCTGAAGCTAACATCATCAAGTTACCTAACATTAGTGCTTCTGTTCCGCAGTTAAAAGCGGCAATTAAAGAGCTTCAAGCTCAAGGTTATGCCTTGCCAGAGTACCCAGAAGAGCCAAGCAACGACCAAGAGCGTGACGCTAAAGCTAGATATGACAAAATTAAAGGCAGTGCTGTAAACCCGGTACTACGTGAAGGTAACTCAGACCGCCGCGCGCCTGGTTCTGTTAAACAATATGCTCGTAACAATCCACACTCTATGGGTGCTTGGGCTAAAGATTCTTTAAGCCATGTAGCCAGTATGGAGCAAGGCGATTTTTACGGTAGTGAAGTATCAGCAACTATTCAACAGGCTGGCACTGTAGCGATTCAATTAAAAACTGACGCTGGTGAAACTATCACGCTAAAAGAGGCTTTCCCTGTATTAGCCGGTGAAGTTATTGATGCTGCGGCACTGAATGTGGCCCAGTTATCAGCCTTTATTGAAGCAGAAATAGAAGACGCTAAAGCAAAAGGTATTTTGTTTTCACTTCACATGAAAGCGACCATGATGAAGGTGTCTGACCCAATCATTTTCGGCCATGTAGTTAAAGTATTCTTCAAAGATGTATTTGCTAAATACGGTGAGTTATTTGACGAGCTAGGTGTAGACGTACGTAATGGTTTAGGCGATGTATACGCTAAAATTCAAAGCTTAGACAGTGCACAACAAGAAGAAATAAAAGCCGCTATTGAAGCTGTTTACGCTGTGCGTCCTGCGTTAGCGATGGTGGATTCGGATAAAGGGATTACTAACCTGCACGTACCTAGTGACGTGATTATTGATGCTTCAATGCCTGCAATGATCCGTGCTTCTGGTCAAATGTGGAATAGCGACGGTAAGCAACAAGATACTAAAGCGGTTATTCCAGATCGTAGCTATGCCGGTATTTATCAGCAAACAATCGATTTCTGTAAAGAGAATGGCGCATTTAACCCAACGACAATGGGCTCTGTAGCTAACGTTGGCTTAATGGCGCAAAAAGCTGAAGAATACGGTTCGCATGACAAAACCTTTGCTGTTCCTGCGGCGGGTACGGTTGAAGTAATTGATGCAAATGGCCAAGTAGTACTTAGCCAATCAGTTAATCAAGGCGACATTTTCCGTATGTGTCAGGTTAAAGACGCGCCTATTCGCGACTGGGTAAAACTCGCTGTTAACCGTGCGCGCCTAAGCAATACTCCAGCAGTATTTTGGTTAGATGCAAACCGTGCCCATGACGCTCAGTTGATTACTAAAGTAGAGAGCTACTTAGGTGACCACGATACTAGTGGTTTAGAGATTAAGATCTTAGCACCTAATGATGCAACTCAGTTCTCGCTAGAGCGTGTTAAACTGGGCCTAGACACTATTTCAGTAACGGGTAACGTATTGCGTGATTACCTGACGGATCTGTTCCCAATATTGGAACTGGGTACATCAGCTAAAATGTTGTCGATTGTACCGCTAATGAATGGTGGTGGGTTGTTTGAAACGGGTGCTGGCGGTTCAGCACCGAAACACGTTCAGCAATTCGAGAAAGAGAACCACCTACGTTGGGATTCTTTAGGTGAGTTTCTAGCTCTATCTGCTTCTTTGGAGCATTTAGGACAAGTCACCAATAATGCTAAAGCTGCGGTTCTAGCTGCGACCTTAGATAAAGCAACGGGCATTTTCTTGGACCAAAACAAGTCGCCTTCACGCAAAGTTAAAGAGCTTGATAACCGTGGGAGTCACTTCTACTTGTGTATGTACTGGGCTCAATGCTTAGCCGAGCAAGAAGGTGATAAGGAGCTTAAGCAAGCGTTTGCAGCCATTGCTGATAAGCTAGTTGCGCAAGAGAGCGCGATTGTAGAACAGTTAAATGCGGCTCAAGGCCCAAGTGTAGACTTAAGCGGCTATTTCCAGCCTAATGCCGCTAAGGCGTCTGCAGCAATGCGCCCAAGTGCTATCTTTAACGAAATAGTTGATAGCTTGCGTTAATTTCGAGCTAAGCCATTTCAATAAGCCGGTACATTGTTATCGGCTTTTTTGTATCTGCTGATAAATGAGAGTGGGGGAGCTAGAAAATAAAATGCCAGTCATTAAGACTGGCATTTGGCCTAGCAGAGTATTGCTATTAAAAGGTCATTGCTGACTATCGTCAAAGACAATGCTAACAGCATGACTACCTTTCGGCCCTTGCTGAGTTTCAAATTGAACTGGCTGGCCAGCTTTAAGAGTGCGATACCCTTCCATTTGAATTGTCGAATAGTGAGCGAAGATATCTTCTCCGCCTGTATCCGGGCAAATAAAACCAAATCCTTTTGCGTTGTTAAACCATTTAACTGTACCGTTTGGCATACGACATTTCCCTATTAAATTTATCTACCAAACCAACTTGTTGGTCATTTTTGACGCAACTTTAAGTCAGCTGTTTAACAATTTAGTAAAATATTTACTACAGTCAAGTTTTCAAGGCATTTTTCTACTAGCCTTGTTAACTCAAAGCGGTTATGTTGAATACAGAAACGCGTTTTTACTACTATAGTTTTTATGAGCAAATTATCTGACTGGCTAGATGTTGAAGAATTCACCAAAGAGGCCAAAAGCGAGACGGCACCGCCACCAATGTATAAGGTGGTATTAAATAATGATGACTATACTCCTATGGAGTTTGTTATCGAAGTGTTGCAGTTGTTTTTTAATATGGATTTAGATAAAGCAACACAAATAATGTTAACCATTCATTATAAAGGTAAAGGAGTTTGTGGGGTTTTCACGGCCGAAGTAGCTGAAACAAAAGCTGCACAAGTAAATAGTTATGCTAAACAAAATGACCATCCCTTGATGTGCACCATGGAGAAAGCATAGCTACGTAGTATTGATTGTCTTTAGGGGGCCTATGCATGCTAAATAAAGAGTTGGAACAAACTTTAAACCAAGCGTTTAAAGAAGCGAGACAACAGCAACACGAATTCATGACGGTAGAACACCTGTTGTTGGGTTTACTAGAAAATTCTGCCGCAAAAGAAGCCCTAGTCGCGTGTGGGGCTAATCTCAATCAACTTAACCAAGAGTTAAGTAGTTTCATTGAACAAACCACCCCAATCATTCCAGAGGACGATGGCGAGCGCGAGACTCAGCCTACTCTAGGTTTTCAACGTGTGCTGCAACGTGCAGTGTTTCATGTTCAATCATCAGGCAACAGTGAAGTTAGCGGGGCTAACGTATTAGTCGCTATCTTTAGTGAGCAAGAGAGCCAAGCGGTTTACTTCCTTAAAAAAGCGGATATTAGCCGCTTAGACGTGGTTAACTTTATATCGCATGGTATTCGCAAAGATGATGAACCAAGTGCTGAGCAAGGCCCTGCAGCGGATACTGAAGCGCAATCTGAAGAAACTAAACAACTAGAGAGTTTTGCTAGCAACCTAAATCATTTAGTGTTGAAAGGTAAAATCGATCCTCTTATTGGTCGTGACAAAGAACTGTCGCGTACTATTCAAGTATTATGTCGTCGTCGTAAAAACAATCCGTTGTTAGTGGGTGAAGCAGGGGTAGGTAAAACCGCCATTGCTGAAGGGCTTGCTTATAGAATTGTTCACGAAGACGTCCCTGATGTCATTAAAGACGCTACTATTTATTCTTTAGACATTGGCTCTTTGCTTGCCGGTACTAAGTATCGCGGTGATTTTGAGAAGCGTTTTAAGTCGTTGCTAAAACAGCTAGAAAATGCTGAAAACGCCATTTTGTTTATCGACGAAATTCACACCATTATCGGCGCAGGTGCAGCATCAGGCGGCCAACTTGACGCCGCTAACTTGATTAAACCTCTTTTAAGCAACGGCTTATTGCGTTGTGTTGGCTCAACAACTTACCAAGAATACAATCAAATTTTTGAGAAAGATCGAGCGTTAGCTCGCCGTTTCCAAAAAATTGATGTGGTGGAACCAACAGTCGAGGATACCACTAAGATCTTGATGGGTTTGAAGAGTCGCTATGAAGCTCATCACGACGTACGTTATACCAAACAAGCAATGCGCAGCGCTGCAGAATTAGCAGCCAAGTATATTAATGAGCGTCATTTACCTGATAAAGCCATTGATGTTATCGATGAAGCGGGTGCTAGCATGCGAATGCTGCCGGTAAGTCGCCGTAAAAAAACCATTGGTGCCGGTGATATCGAAGCGATTGTTGCAAAAATTGCGCGTATTCCTGAAGCCAAAGTATCGTCTTCTGATCGGGAAACCTTACGCGGCTTAAACGATACCCTTAAAATGGTGGTGTTTGGGCAAGATCCAGCCATTGATGTATTAGTGGATGCGATTCGCTTAAACCGCTCAGGATTAGGTGCAGAACAAAAACCGGTCGGTTCGTTCTTGTTTGCCGGGCCAACTGGTGTCGGTAAAACTGAGGTTACTCAACAGTTAGCCAAAGCTATGGGTGTAGAGCTTATTCGTTTTGACATGTCAGAGTATATGGAACGCCATGCTGTTTCTCGCTTGATAGGAGCGCCTCCTGGCTATGTTGGTTTCGACCAAGGTGGTTTGTTAACGGATGCAGTACTCAAACATCCTCATTGTGTGGTATTGCTCGATGAGATTGAGAAGGCACACGAAGATGTATTCAATCTGTTATTGCAGGTAATGGATCACGGTACACTCACCGACAACAACGGCCGTCATGCCGACTTCCGCAATGTTGTTTTGGTTATGACTAGTAACGCTGGTGTGAAAGAAACTCAACGTTCAGCGATTGGCTTTAAAGAGCAGGATATGAGTTTTGATGCGATGGCAGAAATTAACCGTATTTTTGCTCCAGAGTTTAGAAACCGCTTAGATAACATTATTTGGTTTAATCACTTAGGTGAAGACATCATCGAGCAAGTGGTGGATAAGTTCATTGTAGAGCTGCAAGCACAGCTTGATGCTAATGGCGTATCAATGGAAGTGAATACAGAAGCACGTTTGTGGTTATCTGAACAAGGCTATGATCGCTCTATGGGCGCAAGGCCAATGTCTAGGGTTATTCGCGAACAACTACGCAAACCACTCGCTAACGAAATCTTGTTTGGACGTTTAAACCAAGGTGGCCATGTTGATATTGGTTTGAAAGATGGCAAGCTTGATTTTCAATATGAAGATGAAGTGGCTGAAGTATAAATCAAGCCAATATGCAAAAAGCCAGCGATAAGCTGGCTTTTTTAATTGTTGCTCACAACAATATGCGGATTAGCGCGCGCGGAAAACAATGCGCCCTTTTGACAAGTCGTACGGTGTTAGTTGAACCGTAACTTTATCCCCGGTTAAAATGCGGATGTAGTTCTTACGCATTTTGCCAGAAATGTGGGCTGTAACAACATGTCCGTTTTCTAGTTCTACACGGAACATTGTGTTAGGCAAGGTGTCTAACACTGTGCCTTGCATTTCAATATTGTCTTCTTTCGCCATTGAGTCCTCTGTTTGACACGCACTTATAAAAACGCAGGGAGAATGCCAGATTTACTGCCTTGTGTAAAGTTTATCCTCCAAATCTATTGCCATTTCCCATTAATAAATCGTTGATGTGGCAAATAGTTCCGTTTGTAGTTCATTTTTTTGCAGTTATCGACTTGATAACCCAAGTACAACCATGACTTATTGTTTTGTTGAGCGGCTGATATTTGCATTAGTACCGCCAAATTACCCAGTGACAGTTGTGCTAAGTTCGGCTCAAAGAATGTATATACCGCGCTGTAGGCATTTTCTTGTACATCGGTGACGCATACCGCTATCAGCTGGTCATTTAGAAACAGTTTTAGATATCGAGTATTTGACCACTCACAACTTAAAAACTGAAAAAATGACTCCTCGCTGGCAGGGTACATGCTGCCATCTTGATGCCGTGCGGCTATGTAACGTTCAAAGAGCTGGTAATCAACTTGATTAAGTTCTTCCTCCCATTGCATTGTCACTAGTTTGTTTTTGTTCAAAATACGTTTTTGAGAGCGGCTAGCGCTAAATGCTTGAGTATCAACGCGTAAGGACTGACAGGCGTGACAGTGTTCGCAGGCTGGGCGATATAGCTCATTGCCGCTACGGCGAAATCCTAAGGCCAATAACTGTGGGTAATAGTCGGTCTTTTGTTGAGAATTACATAGGGTAAAACATAACTGCTCTTTTTGTTCAGGTAGGTAAGGGCAGGGGCTTATTTGACTTAAGCCAATAGGCAATTGCATTAACGTATTTCCTGTGGCCGCCAGCAGTTTGGATTTAACGGTTTATCTTTGGTAGTTTTCAATAAACTTAGAAAATCATCTCTTGCTAAAGCTTGCATACCTAAACTTAGCAAGTGAGGGTTTTCTACTTGGCCGTCAATATAAACGCCACCATGAGCAGCAAAGTGCTGGCAGAAAAGGTGAAAGGCCAGTTTTGAAGCGTTGCTTACGGTATGGAACATCGACTCACCACAAAACACCTGGCCTACATTAACGCCATAAAGGCCACCGACTAATTGCTGTTGTTGCCATACTTCAACTGACTGAGCATGACCAAGTTGATGAAGCTTTATGTAAGCTTGGTACATGTCGTTGTTAATCCAGGTCTCACCTTCTCGCTGCAATGCACATTGACGAATAACCTGTTCAAAATCACGATTGATGGTGACTTTTAATGAAGATTTACGGATAAATTTACGCATGCTTTTGCTAATGGTATGGCTTGATAATTCTAGCCCAATTCTAGGATCGGGGCTCCACCATAATACTGGCTGCTCATCACTAAACCACGGGAAAATACCATTGTTATATGCATCGATTAGCCGTTTACTGCTCAGGTCAGCGCCTATAGCTAGTAGCCCGTTTGGATCGCTAAGTGCTTGGTGTGGGTCAGGAAAGGGTCGATTAAGATCTAGATATACCGGCTGCAAAATAACTTGGATGTAAAATGGTTATTGGCTGAGTATATCAGCAAAATCAAAGTGAATAGGCAATAAAAAGCCGGCATTGAGGCCGGCTTTAGATTGACGCAGGTGGTAACTCTAGTCGTTTAGGCTATCTAAGTAACGCTCAGCATCTAAGGCAGCCATACAGCCAGCGCCAGCAGAGGTAATTGCTTGACGGTAAATGTGGTCTGCAACATCACCAGCGGCATAGATCCCCGGAATACTGGTTTGAGTTGCATTGCCCTCGGTACCAGATTGTATGGTTAAGTAACCATCTTTCATTGCTAATTGGCCTTCAAAAATGCCAGTGTTAGGTTGGTGACCGATGGCAATGAATGCGCCCATAACGTCGATATCTTGAGTGGTGTCGTCGTTTACGTTTCGCACGCGAACACCAGTTACGCCCATTTCGTCACCCAGTACTTCATCCAATGTTTGGTTTAAATGAAGAACAATATTGCCGTTTGCCACCTTGTCCATTAAGCGTTTAGTAAGGATTTTTTCACTACGGAACTCTTCGCGGCGGTGAATAAGGTGAACTTCTGAAGCGATATTTGAAAGATATAGGGCTTCTTCAACAGCAGTGTTACCGCCACCCACAACAGCTACTTTTTGGTTGCGGTAGAAAAATCCATCACAGGTTGCACAAGCCGATACACCTTTACCTTTAAATGCTTCTTCTGATGGAAGCCCCAAGTACTTAGCGGAAGCGCCTGTAGCGATAATTAGAGCGTCGCAGGTATATTCAGCGCTGTCGCCTTTAAGCTTATATGGTTTCTCTTTAAAATCGACTTCGTTGATGTGGTCAAACACAATTTCAGTTTCAAATTTTTCAGCATGAGCTTGCATCCGTTCCATTAACGCTGGACCGGTTAATCCCTCGGCATCGCCAGGCCAGTTTTCAACTTCTGTGGTCGTGGTTAGCTGGCCACCTTGTTGAATGCCTGTGATAAGAACAGGGCTAAGGTTTGCTCGGGCAGCGTAAACCGCTGCAGTGTAACCCGCAGGGCCTGAACCGAGAATGATTAGTTTATGATGTTTCGCGTTGCTCATGATTGTTTCAATTCCTTAAAGTCCTTGCTTGGTATATGAGGGTATAAAACTCAATATCAAGCATCAAAATATGAAAAACTTGCGGTCTACACAGGCAAGCCAATTTGTTGGATACAGCATAATCGTCTTCGTTAATCCCAACAAATAATAAAACTTTATATGGATATGCGTATTTATCTAGCCTTTAATTCGGCTTTTTACTTGATAGTCTGGGCATTTTGTGGAATAAATAATGCTCGGGGATAAAACAAAAGTTTAGAAAAATCTGTTCGCTTGGGTTTTAGCTCTGCATCTCGCTTGTAATGACTTATTTATGTGTGAAGGGATACCCACATAGTTTATGCAGTGACAACCAGTAATAATGCATAAAAAGTCAGCTCAACTTGGTGTACTTAGGGACAACAATCGTATCACCACTAATGGAAGCAAAAGGTCGACCAATGAAGGAACTGGATCGTATTGATCGCAACATACTTAATGAGTTGCAAAAAGATGGCCGCATATCAAATGTGGAACTTTCAAAACGCGTAGGTTTAAGCCCTACACCTTGTCTAGAAAGGGTTAGACGCCTGGAGCGCCAAGGTTACATTACCGGTTACACCGCAATTTTAAATCCTCAGTATTTAGACGCTTCACTGTTGGTTTTTGTTGAAATCACGTTGAATCGTGGTGCGCCAGATGTATTTGAACAATTTAACCATGCAGTGCAGCAGCTTGAAGAAATTCAAGAATGTCACTTAGTATCTGGTGATTTTGACTACCTATTAAAGACTCGCGTAGCGGATATGTCTGCTTATCGTAAGTTGTTAGGCGAAACTCTTCTTCGTTTGCCTGGTGTAAACGACACGCGTACTTACGTTGTTATGGAAGAAGTGAAGCAGAGTAATCGACTAGTTATCAAAAACTAACGGAGTCGTTTCCCCCTCCAATTCATTTTTGATAAAGTTAAACAAGCGGCTAATGCCGCTTGTTTTGTTTTTAACCAAACAGAACATTTATTGGATATTTTTAGTTCAAGGGAACGCTTGTGACAGATCTTACAGACAACAGATTGTCTGGCTTTGCTCGTATTGCGGAAGTATGCGCTATCGCAATGGGCGCTTTAGGTGTTTACCTAATGGTAGCCTTATTAACATTTAATCCTAGTGATCCGAGTTGGTCGCAAACAGCAGTTGAACAATCCATTGCTAATGCAGCTGGCAGTTCTGGTGCTTGGTTTGCCGATTTACTGCTATTTAGTTTTGGCTTTATGGCTTATAGCGTTCCTTTGATAAGTGGTTTTTTAGCTTGGGCTTTATTTTGGCGACCCTGTCCGGTTGCCCAACTCAATTTCTTTACTCTAGGTTTAAGGGTTATTGGGTTTGTTTTCACTTTCGCGAGTTTAACCACTTTAGCGAGCATTCATATTGATGATTTTTTCTTTTTTTCTTCAGGAGGCTTAGTGGGAGATATTTTCACTCAGCTAATGATCCCAGTGTTTGGTTTGTTAGGCACTAGTATTATTTTGTTAGCAGTATTTGCCGGTGGTGTAACCTTATTTACCGGCGTATCTTGGATTCAGTTTGTTGAGCAACTGGGCAGTCTTTTAAACGCAGCCTATAGTGGCCTGGTATCTTTGCCCGAGCGAATGCGGAATAAGAAACAACGCGAATTAGAGCAAGATGTATTAATGCGCGACTTTGAACCAGAAGCAAAAGCTGAAGAAAGCACTGAATTGCCAGAGCCAAATATGGAGTCTGATATTCATTTGCAAACTGATTTTGTAGATGAACAGCAGCCCTCTTTACAAGAAAAATTAGATGCGGAGCCTGTAGTGGGCTCACAAGTGATTGAACCGAGCTTTTCAATAGACAGTTCATTTGAGGAAGAGTTATCTCAAGCTAAAGAAGATATTGAGTTTGCCTTTGAAGACGAAAGTGTAGACCCACCAAGCGTGATTCTTGACCAAACACCACCAGAGCCAATGCCTGATATCCCCTTTGAAGGTGGCTCAATGCCCGCTAAGGCGAAAACTGTCGCACCCAGTCAGCCACAAACTCCGGCTGCAGCAGCTCAACCTCGATTAAGCAGACTACCCGATATGAATTTATTGGATAGGCCAGACAAAAAGCAAAACCCGATTTCTCAAGAAGAGTTAGAACAAGTTTCTCGTTTAGTCGAAGCCAAATTACTGGATTTTAATATTCAAGCATCGGTAGTAGCAGTGCACCCTGGCCCAGTAATTACCCGTTTTGAATTGGATTTAGCGCCTGGAGTAAAAGTAAGCAAAATCACCAATTTGTCTAAAGATTTAGCGCGAGCTTTATCGGCAATTAGTGTGCGTGTGGTTGAGGTTATTCCCGGTAAGTCAGTGATAGGTTTAGAACTGCCAAATCGCTTCAGAGAAATAGTTTACTTAAGCGAAGTGGTAGATAGCCCAGTATTTCATCAGGCTAAATCGCCACTCACTATGGTGTTAGGTAAAGATATTGCCGGTCAACCTGTAGTGGTCGATCTTGCCAAAATGCCGCACTTGTTAGTGGCTGGTACAACAGGCTCGGGTAAGTCTGTTGGGGTAAACGTAATGATCGTGAGCCTACTTTATAAATCTACCCCCGAAGATGTTCGCTTGATCATGATTGACCCTAAAATGTTGGAGTTGTCGGTTTATGAAGGCATTCCTCATTTGCTGTCTGAAGTAGTTACAGACATGAAAGAGGCGGCTAACGCACTGCGCTGGTGTGTGGGTGAAATGGAACGACGCTACAAATTAATGTCAGCACTCGGCGTACGTAACCTAAAAGGCTATAACCAAAAAGTGTTGGATGCCATGGCATCGGGTAATCCTATTGTCGATCCTCTGTGGAAGCCAGAAGACAGCATGGCAGAAATTGCGCCTACCTTAGAAAAGCTACCGCATATTGTGGTGGTGATTGATGAATTTGCCGACATGATGATGATTGTAGGCAAAAAGGTAGAAGAACTGATAGCACGTATTGCGCAAAAAGCCCGTGCTGCAGGTATTCACTTAGTCTTGGCAACACAGCGTCCTTCGGTTGATGTGATTACGGGTTTGATTAAAGCCAACATTCCTACACGAATGGCATTCCAAGTTTCTAGTCGTATCGATTCTCGAACCATCTTGGACCAACAAGGAGCTGAAACCTTACTGGGTATGGGCGATATGTTGTACTTGCCAGCGGGTACCGGTGTTCCAACACGTGTGCATGGTGCATTTGTAGACGATCACGAAGTTCACGCAGTGGTTTCAGCCTGGAAAGAACGCGGCGAACCCGATTACATTGATGAGATATTAAACGGCGAAGCTGGCCCAGATGCAATGCTACCTGGCGAAGTCGCTGAATCCGACGAAGAATTAGATGCTTTATTTGACCAAGCGGTAATGCACGTAACCGAAACTCGCCGCGGCTCTGTTTCTGGAGTACAACGTAAGTTTAAAATTGGTTATAACCGCGCGGCGCGTATCGTTGAACAAATGGAAGTTCAAGGCATTGTGAGTGCCCCAGGGCACAACGGCAATCGAGAAGTGATTGCACCACCTCCTGTTCGAATTGATTAAAGAGATAAGATGAAAACATTAGTAAGTATTGCTTTCGCTGCATTGGTATCAGGCCAGGCTGTAGCGGCTGACGCCGCTGCGGAATTAAAACAACACCTTGCAGACTTGCAGGGCTTTCAAGCACAGTTTAAACAAACGGTGATAGATGCCGACGGTGTTAATATTCACGAGGCAGAAGGTAAACTTAGCTTAGCAAGGCCTGCCAAACTTAACTGGCAACAAGTGATGCCAGAGCAAGATATGATTGTGTCGGACGGTTCAACTATTTGGTATTACAGCCCGTTTGTTGAGCAGGTTACCATCATGGATGCGGGTGAAGCGATTAATCAATCGCCCTTTATTTTGCTAGCAGACGATCGTAAAGAGAGTTGGCAGAACTATCAGGTAGAAAAGTTAGAGCAGGGTTATTTAGTTAAATCTAAACAAGATCCAATGCAAGCTGCGTTTTGGGTGAAACTAAATGCCGATAGCAGTATTTCGCGTTTCGACATCATTGAAAGTACCGGCCAGCGCAGTGAATTTACATTAGACAGTTTTAAAGCTAACCCAAAGTTTGATAGCAAACTGTTTCAATTCGATATTCCGGCAAATACAATGATTGACGACCAACGCTAATGAGTTTGGAGTTAAACTTTGAGGCCGATTTTCGGCCTCTAGCAGCAAGAATGCGCCCTACAGAATTAGCGCATTACGTTGGCCAGCAGCACATTTTAGCGGCTGATCAACCTTTGTATAAAGCAGTATCAAGTGGCCAGCTACATTCAATGATTTTATGGGGGCCGCCTGGCACCGGTAAAACCACTATTGCTGAGCTAGCTGCGCATTATGCTGACGCAGAAGTCGAAAAAATTTCTGCCGTAACTGGTGGCATTAAAGAAGTTCGGGCTGCTATTGAGCGGGCTCAACAAAATCAGCAAGTAAGCCGCCGCACTATATTGTTTGTTGATGAAGTACATCGCTTCAACAAAAGCCAACAAGATGCATTTTTACCATATGTAGAAAATGGCACCGTTATTTTTGTGGGTGCAACAACCGAAAACCCCTCCTTTGAGCTTAACAACGCTTTATTGTCGCGGGCAAAAACCTATGTATTACGCTCACTAGATAGCGCGGCAATTATGCAGCTGCTAGATCGTGCGATTAACGATGACTCACTTCTAAAGCAACAAAATCTGCACTTCGAAGATGGTGTGCTTGAGGCCTTAGCTGGCTTAGTGAGCGGCGACGCGCGTCGTGCACTCAATCTGCTTGAGATGATGTCTGAGCTGGCTGAAGTAGATGCGAAAGGTAAGTACTTAAGCTTTAGTCTGCTTAAGCAAGTGGCTGGAGAGCGTTATAGCCATATCGATAAAGGAGGCGACAAGTTTTATGATTTGTTGTCGGCTTTACATAAATCAATTCGTGGCTCATCGCCAGATGCTGCCTTGTATTGGTATAGCCGTATTTTAGAAGCCAGTGGCGACCCTTTATCGGTTGCGCGTCGCTGCTTAGCAATTGCCTCAGAGGATGTGGGAAATGCCGATCCTCGCGCGATGCAAATTGCGGTTAGTGCATGGGACTGCTTTACTCGAGTAGGCGCTGCAGAAGGTGAACGTGCGATTGCTCAAGCGGTGGTTTATTTGGCTTGCGCACCTAAAAGCAACGCGGTGTATACCGCATTTAAAGCCGCCCGTGTTGCAGCCAGGGAATACGGCGATGCAGAAGTGCCAGTACATTTACGTAACGCACCCACAAAATTGATGGCAGAGCTAGGGTATGGGGCAGAGTATCGTTATTCACACGACGAACCCAATGCTTATTCGGCTGGTCAACAATACCTGCCAGACGCCTTACACGGTAGCCAATTTTACTATCCACAACCGCGCGGTTTAGAAAAACAGATAGCTGAAAAACTGAGTTATTTACATAATCTCGACCAGCAAGCCAAATAAGCACTCACTTATTCAAAGTAATTCGCCTATATTGCGCGATCTAGTCGAAAGCTAGATTGTGTCTGTAGGTAGTTGCTCTATAATAAGCGAGTTTTGTAAAGCAAACATTTAGCAATACCTTACTAGGCGTTATTTGGCTGGGTATTGTGATTAATTATCAAATTGAATTGGAAGTAGGTTATTGAATGTTAGACGCTAATTTGTTGCGCGGCGAAATAGACACCACCGCTGAGCGCTTAAAGACTCGTGGATTTGAACTTGATGTAGCTCGATTGACTGAATTAGAAAGTCGTCGTAAAGAACTACAAGTTCGCACCCAAGAACTACAAAATGAGCGTAACACCCGTTCCAAATCAATCGGTCAGGCCAAAGGCCGTGGCGAAGATATTGCTCCGTTACTTGCCGAAGTAGGCCAATTAGGTGAGAAGCTCGACGCCGCGAAAGGTGAGCTAAACGCGTTACTGGAAGAAATTAAAGATTATTCTTTAACGCTACCTAACTTACCTCATCCAAGTGCGCCAATAGGCAAAGACGAAGACGAGAACGTAGAGTTGCATACTTGGGGGGAACTACCGAGTTTTGATTTTGACGTTAAAGATCACGTTGATGTAGGTACTGACTTACAAGGTTTAGATTTTGCCAACGCGGTAAAGATTAGTGGTTCACGCTTTATCGTAATGAAAGGCAAAATTGCTAGGTTACACCGTGCCATTGCTCAGTTCATGCTAGATACCCATACCGAAGAACATGGTTACCAAGAGATGTACGTGCCTTACTTGGTTAACTCTGATTCTTTGTATGGCACGGGTCAAATGCCTAAATTTGGTAAAGACTTATTTCATACTCAGCCGGCAACCGAAGAAGGTATTGGCATGAGTTTGATTCCAACGGCCGAAGTACCGCTCACTAATATGCTGCGTGATAGCATCGTAGATGAAACTGAGTTGCCCATTCGTATGACTGCTCATACTCCGTGTTTTCGCAGTGAAGCGGGATCTTACGGGCGAGATACTCGCGGTTTAATTCGCCAACACCAATTCGATAAAGTTGAAATGGTGCAGCTGGTTCACCCTGAGAAATCATACGACGCCTTGGAAGAAATGCGTCAACATGCGGAAAATATTCTTCAGAAACTTGAATTGCCATACCGGGTAGTTACTTTGTGTACCGGCGATATGGGCTTTGGCGCGACTAAGACCTATGACTTAGAAGTATGGGTACCGGCGCAAGATGCTTACCGAGAAATTTCTTCAGTATCTAACTGTGAAGACTTCCAATCGCGCCGTATGCAAGCGCGTTTTCGACCAACCGGCGCTAAAAAACCAGAGTTGTTACACTCATTAAATGGTTCTGGTTTAGCAGTCGGCCGTACCTTGGTGGCTATTTTAGAGAACTACCAAAATGCTGATGGCAGTATTCGTATTCCAGACGTCCTGCAACCTTACATGGGCGGAGTAGAGCTTATTTCTGCTTAGCACTAACTAATAAAAGAGTATTAAAAAAGCGCCTTAAGGCGCTTTTTTGTTATTTAACTTAGATACATTTAACTGGTTTAGGTAGGCCAGCTACTTTGGTTGCTTGTTTGGCCGGGCCTTCTGGAAACAGCTTATATAAGTATCGACTATTGCCTTTTTCTGGGCCAAACTTTTTGGCCATGGCTTTAACTAGCGCCCGCATGGCTGGTGAGGTATTAAACTCCAGATAGAAATTTCGAACAAAGTGAACCACTTCCCAATGGGCTTCATTCATTTCAATGTTTTCTAGTTCAGCAATATGAGCGGCTAGCGCTTCTGTCCATACCTCTAACTCAAGTAAGTAGCCGTTTTTATCGGTAGGGTATTGTTTGCCGTTAAATTCAATCATGCCAGTGTTTGGTGCCTTATTAGCCTGTTATCACGGCTAGTTTACCACTTACCATTAAGCAATAACTGTCGAATTTTCTTTAAGTCTTTACCGATGAGCTGTAGCTGGTAAGCAATCAATAGTTCGTTGCCAACTAATTGAGGCAATAGTTGGTTAATGGCGCGCATTAAAGCCTCATGCTGCAGGCTTAAACTTGGCCTTTGCTCCGATTTTAGCAACAGGTAATCGTGCATTAAACACAGCTCGTTTTGAATGGTCTCGCCTAGACTCGCTAAGCGTTCAGCAGCATGGCTAGATTGCAGCTGATTACGATGCGTAGAGAGGGCAGACAGGTGAGACAGCAAATGATGGCTTAAACCTACCAGTTGATACAAATCAGGTGATAATCGCTGCTTAGCACTGGGTTCTGCCAGCATATGTTGCCAATGGCGAACCAGTTCGGCTTCGCTTTGATAGGCGTGGTAGCGGCTTAAGCGAAAGGCCGTTGACTCATCGGTAGCTTGAGAGAAATACTGCTCGAATATGGCTTGCTGATACTTAGCAATATTGGCAAATAACTGGCTAATAATTTTGCGGCTTTGCTTATGTTGCCAATCGGGCCACAGATAACGCATCGCTGTCATTGCCATTACCGCCCCAAGAATAGTGACAAAGGTTCTTACCATTAACGCTTCGTTTGCGGGATAGCCCTGTATGTCTAAAGACATGGCTACAAACACAGTAATAACAGCCACTGAGATAGCATAGTTAAAATGGAAGAACAAAAAGAACAGCAATATAAAGCCTGGGAGCAATGCTATAAGAATGATCTCAGGAAGAGCTAAATAACTGAGTCCTGCTGCAAGCACAACACCCACGATAGTGCCATAAACTCGTTTGTCTACTCGCTTTTTAGTATCGTGATAATTCGGCTTAACTACTAATAAACAACTTAGCATCAACCAGTAGGCGTGTTCATCTCCCGAGAGCTGAATTAAGCCATAAGCGGCTAACATAATGGTAGCCATTCTTAAGGCATGGCGGTTTATGGAGAGTGTAAAGTCGAAAGCTTGCTGCAAATATTGTTTTATTGAAATAGAACTAAAAGGTGAAAAGCTTTGTTCTGGTTCAGGAAAGTGCTGCTCATGAAAGCATAGAGCGGTGACTTTCTTTAAGTTTTTGAGCATGTAGGCAAAGCGCGGTGGCACATCTTTTAAATTAGCTCGGTTTTGCTCAAGAGTATCAATTGCATAGTTAAGTTCTTGTTCTATTTCTGGCGGGGTTTGTCTTGCACCAATAACCCGGGCGATTTTAACTAATATAGTTCTCGTTTCAGCGAGCAATGTTCTTGGAAGAACCTTTTGCAAACGTTCGTAATCTAAATGGGACGAACTTAAGCGCTCATGCAGTAACTGGGCTTTAAAAAATCGGTCCATTTGGCTTGAGCCAACTTGCTGTTTGTTACGCTGTTGGTGCACATACAAGCCGTGGCGTATAACGCCTAGCTGCTCTGCAATATCAGCGCTTTGGGCTGTTAGCTTAACTTGAATGTCGTTGATATTAGCTGCGCGTTGAAATAGCCGGGTTTTAGTTAATTGGTACAAACTGATTTGGCGAAATACATTGTCCAGCTGTTTGTCTACCCAGCGGGTAGGGTAAAGGGCGTTAATAACCAGCGAGAGTAGCGCATAACTAAGTGCACCAATCACTAACCAAAGTGGTTGCACCCAAGGGTTTGCATAGGTGGAATACCCAAGCATGGTGTAAATGGCAATAATCAAGGAACAAAGAGAGATAGAACCATATTTTTGCCCAAGCACCGGCATGCGCATAAACAAGTAACATGAACTAAATAAACCAACAGCGAACAACCACGGCCAAGGGAACAATAGAGTGACCGATACAGTCGCTAAGGTAAAACTGGTTACCATTAAGGCTGTGCTTTGCAGGCGTTGCTGATAGAAGTCGGGGCTGTCGGCTAATCCCGCAGCCACAATACCGAGAGTGGCAGTAAGTGCGAGATCTACGTCTAGCAGCAAGCCTAGGCTTAATACTAACGTAGCTAAACCAGCAGCTTTTAACGCTACAGTCCAGTTAAGTGCAGATGAATCAATTTTTAACGTTAGTGCCATAAATGAAAACGCCCTGCAAAGGCAGGGCGTATTTATCCTTTACCAATCTGGCTTAGTCGTCGTTCAAGAAACCTAAGATATGTAATAAGTGTACGAAAATATTAAATATATTCAAGTACATAGAGATAGTTGCTCGAATGTAGTTGGTTTCGGTACCGTTTAAGATGTTGCTGGTATCGTAAAGAATAAAACCAGAGAACAACATTACCGCTGCACCACTAATGGCTAGGCTAAGCATTGGTATTTGTAAGAACAAGTTAAGTAACATGCTCACTACAACCACAATTAAACCCGCCATTAAAAAGCCGCTCATAAATGAGAAGTCTTTTTTGGTGGTGAGTACATAGCCAGACAAGCCGAAGAAAATAAGACCTGTCATACCTAAGGCTTGCATCACAATGGCTGGGCCTTGTGGAAACTGTAGGTAAGCGCTAAGCAATGGACCCAACGAGGCACCCATTAAGGTTGTAAATACAAATGTCCAAACAAGCCCCATCGAAGAATTGATGCTGCGAGGTAAGACGAAGAATACGATGATCATAGCGGCAACCATCATACCAATAGACGCCATGTGACCAATACCGGCGACTACTGCAAAGAAAGCTGCAATTGCACTGGTAAACAAGGTCATCGATAGTAAAGCGTATGTATTACGCAATACCTTATTTGTTTCCAGTTTCGATGCAGCGCTATAGTTTATCGTGCTAGGCTGATTCATTATTTCACTCCGTTCAGGCTGAGTTAGTTGGTTAGTTTATATAAACCGAAATTGTAGTATAACCAGTTTTTAACTAAAAAAAATCAAATCCGCCATCTAAAAATGCTGGTAGCGTCACCAATTCATCACAGATAAATTTAATAAAGCACTCAAAGACTTAGCTTTTTGAATGTTTGTCAGTGCAAAATCACCTTACCTTATACTAATGCGAGTGTTGCACTCGGTTTCACATAGCCCTATGATCAGCGCATTAACAGGGCAGTTTGCCTCAACCCTTCAACGATTAAGTGAGACGGATAACAGATGTTAGTTTTAGGACACACTAATCCAGACTGCGATAGTATTGCTGGTGCAATATCTTTAGCAGAGTTATTAACTAAGCAAGGTACACCTGCTACTGCTATTGCTCAGGGCGAACCAAACCCTGAAGCACAATTTCTTTTAGATAAAATCGGCTTTCAAGCGCCAGAAGTTCGCACCGAGATTGCCGGTGAAGATGTATGGTTAATTGATTACTCTGATTGGGGCCAAGCACCTAAAGATGCTAAAAAAGCCAATATTCGCGGTATTGTTGATCATCATAAACTCGGCGACATTACTACTGCTGAGCCAGTAGAGTGTTGGATCCGCCCAGTGGGCTGTAGCTGTACCATTGTTTATAGCATGTACCAAGCCTCGAACATTACACCAAGTAAAGAAGCGGCAACGCTAATGCTTGGTGCTATTTTGAGCGACACGGTTAAGTTTAACTCGCCTACATTTACTCCTGTAGATCGCGAAGCTGCAGAAGCCTTAGCGAAATTGGCCGGCGTAGCCGATATTAATGCCTTCGCTGATGAGCAGTTTGCTGCTAAGTCAGATGTCGCATCAGTGCCTGCATCAGAGTTGGTGCTTCGCGACCAAAAGGTTTACGAGATTAACGGTAAGCAATTTGCTATCGCTCAGCTTGAGTTAACCTCGGTTGCACCGGTATTGGCGCGCTTAGATGAGTTAGAAACAGAATTAGTGGCGCTTAAACAAGCTCATAACTACCACACCGCATTAGTATTGCTTACTGATATCACTACATTAAATTCTACTGGTTTAATCTGTAGTGATGAAGCCGCATTGGTGGCGTCTACTTTAGGTGGAAGCATTGATGGCTCCATTATTGATTTACCTGGCGTAGTTAGCCGTAAGAAGCAGGTGATGCCGCCCTTACAGCGTGAGTTTGACGCCAGTTAAACACTCACCCTTGTACAAAAAACCAGCCAATTTAGGCTGGTTTTTTTGTGTTTGTTGATCGCTAAATTAATTTTCTAACTTTGAGTTTCGTTTTCAGTAACTCGCGTGCTGATTTTAGTTTACAAATTACGTTATTTAATTACTTTTTAAACAGTATTTACTGTTATTATCGTCACTTAATGAATTTTTCTGCAAAAAATGTGAGAAAAAACTCGTTTATTTAGTCTCTTAGGCGTTTTTGTAAAAAAAAATCACACTTAATTTCAAGTCAAGTCTGAAATTCTCATTATATCTGTGATAGCATTTCCGTTACTTTCGTGACGAATGGACTAGCTCCTGCGTTATTGAATGCTGTTGTTTTGGAGGTTGTAAGGATAATCTACTGATAAAGACGATTATTCACACATCATCGAGAGCTGATGTGGCTCCTCTTTAAATGAAAATACTATTGATGTTCAAGGTCTTGTCGGTCTGAATAACATCAATATAGCAGTAAATAGGAATTACTGGATGACAAACATAACTCAACACAATAAGAGCCTTTATAGGCCTGAATTCGAACACGATAGCTGTGGTATCGGATTTGTTGCCCACTTAAAAGGGCGTAAAAGTCATGATGTGATCGAAAACGCATTAACCATGCTTACTTGCATGGAGCATCGTGGTGGTACAGGTTGTGACGTCGATAGTGGAGACGGCGCAGGTATCCTCATTCAGCTTCCTCATGAGTTTTTTAACGAAGAAGCGACAAAACTAGGTTTCAGCTTACCTAACCCAGGTGAGTATGGCGTGGGCATGGTTTACTTCCCGCGTGATGAAGCTATTCGTCGCGAATGTCGCGAAATATTAAACCGAAACATTGAGAAACTAGGCTTAACCTTATTAGGTTACCGCGTAGTGCCAAAAGACAACTCAAGTTTGGGTCAGGCCTCAGTTGATAATGAGCCGCAAATTGAGCAAGTCTTTATTGCGCGCCCATCTGATCTAGACCAACAGATTTTTGAACGTAAGTTATTTGTTTTACGTAAATACACGCTGCACATTGCTGATGCAACGGTTGCTGGTGTAAACGAAAGCTTTTACATGGCGTCGATGTCGTCGCGCACTATTGTCTATAAAGGGCAGTTAACAACCGCGCAAGTACGTAAATACTATTTAGACTTACAAGATCCACGTGTAGTGTCGGCAATTGCCATGTTCCACTCGCGTTTCTCTACTAATACCTTCCCAGCTTGGCGTTTAGCACAGCCTTTCCGTTACATTGCCCACAATGGCGAAATTAACACGGTTAAAGGTAACGTAAACTGGATGCGTGCCCGCGAATCGCTGCTTGCAAGTGTAAACTTCAGCAAAGAAGAACTGGATATGATTAATCCAGTGTGTGATATCACGCGTTCTGACTCAGCCAACCTAGACATGTGTGTAGAGTTACTGGTGTTAAGTGGTCGCCCACTTGAGCAAGTAATGATGATGGTTGTGCCAGAAGCATGGCAAACTCAAGACGATATGGACCCTGTGAAGCGTGCCTTCTACGAGTACTATTCGTGCATGATGGAACCATGGGACGGCCCAGCTTCAATTTCATTTACCAATGGTAAAGTGATTGGCGCAACTTTAGACCGTAACGGACTACGTCCTTCTCGTTACCTTGTTACCGATGATGGCCTAGTTGTCATGGGTTCAGAAACAGGTGCCTTAGTTGTAGACCAATCTAAAGTGGTTCAAAAAGGGCGCTTGCAGCCAGGTAAAATCTTTATTGCAGACCTAGAACAAGGTCGCATTATTGCTGACGATGAAGTTAAACACACTGTGTGTTCTAGTCAGCCATACGGCAAGTGGGTAGAAGAGAATAAGATTGTTCTTGATGACCTGCCTTTACCCGAAGGTTACGACCGTTTTGCTACGCAGCACAGCCTAGAAAAACGTCAAAAAGCTTTTGGTTACAGCCAAGAAGATATTAATGCCGTTCTTAAGCCAATGGTTGGAACGTCTAAAGAACCATTAGGTGCAATGGGTACAGATACGCCATTGGCGATTTTGTCTGACAAAAATCCGCATCTATCACATTACTTTAAGCAGTTGTTCGCTCAAGTAACTAACCCGCCAATCGACCCAATTCGTGAAGAAATGGTGATGTCGCTACGTACTTACGTAGGCGCGGACTTAAACTTACTTGAAGAAACACCACTGCATTGTCGTAAAGTAGAAATCAAGCAGCCAGTATTAACCAACGAACAGTTGGCTAAGCTACGTAGCATTGATCATAACCATTTCCAAGCAGCGACTATTTCTACTACTTTCCAAGCCACTGGCGCGGAAAATGAATTAGAAAAAGCAATCGACCGTATTTGTCGTCATGCTAAAGACGCTGTAGATGACGGATTCTCAATCCTTATTTTGAGTGACCGTCGAGTAGATAGCGACCATGCTGCAGTACCATCGGTATTGGCCACAGCCGCTGTTCACCACTACTTAATCCGCGAAGGTATCCGTGCTCACGCAGACTTGATTGTTGAATCAGGCGACATTCGTGAAACGCATCACCTAGCCACTGTATTAGGTTACGGCGCAGCGGCGGTAAACCCATATCTAGCCATTGAAACACTGCTAGACATGCGTGACCAAGCCATTATTGATAGCAGCATGTCTAACGATGATGTGATATCGCGTTACAGTAATGCAGTAAATAGTGGCTTGTTAAAAATCTTCTCGAAAATGGGTATCTCTACACTTCAGTCATACCAAGGCGCGCAAATCTTTGAAGCGCTGGGTATTAACTCTGATGTGGTTAAGAAATACTTTACAGGCACAGTAACTCGTATCGAAGGTTTAAGCCTGGATGGAATTGCCACTGAAGCTTTAAATCGTCACCGCGAAGGTTTCCCTGCGGATGATAACCCGTTTAATGACTTGATTCTTAAAACTGGTGGTGATTACGCTTGGCGTCAAGATGGCGAACGCCATTTGTTTAACCCAACGACTATCCGTTTGCTGCAAAACGCTTCATCTACTAATGACTACAAGGTATTTAAAGAATACGCAGCCAATGTAGATAACCAAGCGAAAGAAGCCTTTACACTACGTGGCTTACTGAAGTTTAAAACTGACCGCGAAAGTGTACCTCTAGAAGAAGTTGAATCAGCTGACAAGATCCTAAAGCGTTTCGCTACAGGTGCAATGAGCTTTGGTTCAATCTCTTGGGAAGCTCACACTACCTTGGCAATTGCCATGAACCGCATTGGCGGTAAGAGTAACTCTGGTGAGGGTGGTGAAGACCCAATTCGCTTCAAGCCAATGGAAAATGGCGACTCAATGATCTCTAAGATCAAACAGGTTGCTTCTGGTCGCTTTGGTGTAACCAGCCATTACTTAGCGAATGCTGAAGAATTACAGATCAAAATGGCGCAAGGCGCTAAGCCTGGTGAAGGTGGTCAACTACCTGGTGATAAGGTAGATGCATGGATTGGTAAAACACGTGGCTCAACGCCGGGTGTAGGTCTAATTTCACCACCGCCACACCACGACATTTACTCAATCGAAGATTTAGCTCAGCTAATCTACGATTTGAAAAATGCCAACCGCGACGCACGTATTAACGTTAAGTTAGTATCAGAAGCGGGCGTAGGTACAATTGCATCGGGTGTATGTAAAGGTTACGCCGATGTAGTGCTTATTGCTGGTTATGATGGTGGTACCGGTGCTTCTCCACTTAGCTCAATTAAACACGCAGGTTTGCCGTGGGAGCTGGGTCTAGCAGAAACACACCAAACCCTTATTCAAAATAAACTGCGTAGCCGTATTACAGTGCAAGCTGATGGCCAACTTAAAACACCACGCGATTTAGCAGTAGCTACCTTGTTAGGTGCTGAAGAGTGGGGCGTGGCAACCGCTGCACTAGTGGTTGAAGGTTGTACCATGATGCGTAAGTGTCACTTGAACACTTGTCCGGTAGGTATTGCTACTCAAGACCGTCGTTTACGTGAGCGTTACGCGGGTCAAGTTGACCACGTTGTTAACTTCTTCCAAATGATGGTTGAAGGTTTACGCGAAATTATGGCTGAACTTGGCTTCCGTACCATCAACGAGATGGTAGGCCAGAGCCAATGTTTAACGCCTCGCACCGACGTTGACCACTGGAAATACAAAGGCGTAGATTTATCGCCAATCTTGTATAAAGCTGACGATAGCGGAAACGAGACGCTTTACTGTAGCCAAGAGCAAAAACACTTAATTCACGACATTGTTGACCGTCGATTAATTAAAGATGCTGCTGCTGCGCTAGAGTCTGGAGAGAAAGTTTCTTTAAGCTCTGAAATCATCAATACCGACCGAAGTGTGGGTACTATGTTGTCGAACGAGATATCTAAACGCTACGGCGCTGAAGGTCTACCTGCAGATACCATTAACGTTAAATTTAGCGGTAGTGCAGGACAAAGCTTCGGCACGTTTGCGGCTACAGGTATCAAGTTTGAACTTGAAGGTGATGCCAACGATTACTTCGGTAAAGGCTTATCTGGCGCCAAATTGGTGGTTTACCCAGATTCAAGTGCACCGTTTGAAGCGCGCAAAAACATCATTGTAGGTAACGTAGCCTTCTTTGGTGGTACAGCGGGTGAAGCATACATTCGCGGTATTGCTGGTGAACGTTTCTGTGTTCGTAACTCAGGTGTTACTGCCATTGTAGAAGGTGTTGGCGACCACGGTTGTGAATACATGACCGGTGGTAAAGCGGTTATTCTTGGTGAAACTGGCCGTAACTTCGCTGCTGGTATGTCTGGCGGTGTGGCTTACGTATTAGACCGCAGCAAGCAGTTCGCTTCTCGCTGTAACATGGAAATGGTGAGACTTGGTGGCATCGAAGATGCAGCTGAAGCCGCCGAGTTAAAAGCCCTAATCGAGAACCACTTAGCTCACACTGGCTCAGATGTAGCCAAAGAGTTGTTGGAAGATTGGGACAATGCGCTAAGTCTGTTTGTTCGTGTAATGCCTACTGATTATGAACGTATGCAAAATTACATGAAAGACGCTAAAGCTACTGGTGAATATGAAACGGATTACGATGTAGCAGTTGCTGCATTCGATATGCACCTTGATAGCGTTGCGCAAGCGAAAAAAGCCAAGGCTGAACAAGCCAAACAGAAAGCTGAAGCGGTTTAGGAGAGAGACATGGCAAATCCAACTGGATTTATGGAAATAGACAGGAAGCTATCGACAGACCGCGACCCAGCAGAGCGTTTGATAGATTGGCTAGAAGTTAAAACGCCTATGAGCGAGGAAGCGGTTAAAGACCAAGCTTCGCGCTGTATGGATTGCGGGATCCCATTTTGTCATTCAGGTGACTCAGCTTACGCCCCGCGCGTAGCTGGGTGTCCGATTAACAACTTGATCCCTGAGTGGAATGACTTGGTTTACCGTGGTCGCTGGAAAGATGCCATCGACCGTTTACACAAAACCAATAACTTCCCTGAGTTTACGGGGCGAGTATGTCCAGCTCCTTGTGAAGATTCTTGTGTATTGGGGATTAACGCTCCACCAGTAACCATTAAGAGCCAAGAAGTAAACATTATTGAGCGCGCGTTTAAAGAAGGTTGGGTTAAGCCTAACATTCCTAAAAAACGCAGCGGTAAAACAGTTGCTATCGTGGGCTCAGGCCCAGCTGGCTTAGCTGCAGCGGCGCAATTGAATTCTGCTGGTCACACGGTAACGGTATTTGAACGAGCAGATCGCATTGGTGGCTTATTAATGTACGGTATTCCGAACATGAAGCTGCAAAAAGAGATTGTTCAGCGTCGTGTCGACATCATGCGTGAAGAAGGCATTATCTTTAAAACCTCTGTTGAGATTGGCAAAGATATTTCAATTACTCGCTTAAACGATGATTTTGATGCCTTACTGCTGGCAACTGGTGCAACGGTACCTCGTGACTTACCAGTTGAAGGTCGCAAGCTTAACGGTGTTCATTTTGCGATGGAGTTCTTAGGTAAAAATACTAAGAGCTTGCTAGATAGCAACCTAGAAGACGGTCGTTACATTAGCGCTAAAGATAAGCACGTTGTGGTTATTGGTGGTGGTGATACAGGTACTGACTGTGTGGGTACATCTCTACGTCACGGCTGTAAAAACGTGATGCAGTTAGAGATTATGCCTCAGCCTCCACAAGAGCGTGCTCAAGATAACCCTTGGCCTGAGTTTAAACGCACGTTGAAGCGTGATTACGGTCAAGACGAAGCTATTGCTATTCAAGGCGAAGATCCTCGTCGTTACCTAGTAATGACGCAGAAAATGGCTGGTGATGAACAAGGTAATGTTACTGAAGTTCATACTACCAAGATCAACTGGGCTAAAAACGCCAATGGTCAAATGATTCCTGAGCCAGTAAAAGGCAGCGAAGAAGTTATTAAAGCTGACTTAGTATTATTGGCAATGGGCTTTATGGGACCTGAAGCCGGCATTATTGATGAGTTAGGCGTAGAAAAAGACGCTCGCTCAAATGCTAAAGCAGCTTACGATGAATATGCCACTAGCGTTAAAGGCGTATTTGCTGCGGGTGATGCTCGCCGTGGTCAAAGCTTGATTGTTTGGGCAATTAACGAAGGTCGTGGTGCTGCACAAGCAGTAGACACCTTCTTAATGGGTAAAAGCTACCTGCCTAAGTAAGTCGCCTTAAAAGATTAAAAACCCAGCTTTGGCTGGGTTTTTTTATAAGCAAAATTTGTTTGCTAAATGTGCACTTGGCATGCTCTTGTCAAAAAACCTTAAAAAGACAGTTTACAAGCCCAAGATAGGGGGGTAATATGCGCCCCGTTGCTGCGGAGGGGTGGCAGAGTGGTCGAATGCACCGGTCTTGAAAACCGGCAAGGGTTAATAGCCCTTCGAGAGTTCAAATCTCTCCTCCTCCGCCATATTAAACGAAAAGCGCTGACTAATGAGTCGGCGCTTTTTGTTTTCCGCTTAGCTAAATCCAATCCAGTATAACTGATAAATTGCTAGTTTATTGCGCAACCTGCCAATAAACACGGTTCTAATCTAAACTTATAAAGCTTAATCCTTTAAATTCTTATCTTGATGGGATATAACATTTGCTGCGCAGGCAACACTCCGTCTGCCAACCCGCCCAATTAGTAGATTGATGTTTTAGTTACAGCGGAGAGAACGCTTGATAAACGTATTTCTGGTTGACGATCATGAGCTAGTGCGTACAGGGATCCGTCGCATTTTAGAAGACGTTCGAGGATTTAAAGTTGTTGGTGAAGCTGAAAGTGGCGAGAAAGCCGTTCAGTGGTGCAGAAGCAATCAAGCCAACGTTATCCTAATGGATATGAACATGCCCGGGATCGGTGGCTTGGAAGCTACCCGTAAAATTTTACGTTACGATCCAGATGCCAAGATTATTGTATTAACCATACACACCGAAAACCCGTTTCCTACCAAGGTAATGCAGGCAGGTGCGTGTGGCTATTTAACCAAGAGCGCAGCCCCAGACGAAATGCTACAGGCCATTCGTGCAGTTAATGTTGGTCAGCGTTACTTATCACCTGAGATCGCTCAGCAAATGGCGCTAAGCCAATTTAATCCAGCAGAAGACAATCCGTTTCAAAGTTTATCTGAACGAGAGTTGCAGATAATGCTAATGATTACCAAAGGCGAAAAGGTCACGGATATATCAGAGCAACTTAGTCTTAGCCCTAAAACGGTTAATTCATACCGCTATCGCTTGTTTAGCAAGCTCGATATTAGCGGCGATGTAGAGCTAACGCATTTAGCCATTCGCCACGGTATGATTGATACTGACAAATTGTAATTTTGGCTGACAAAAACACGCCATTCGACAGTAAGGCTTTTCTCAACCAAGTCTCAGAAGCTAGCGGCATTTACATGATGTTCAATGCCGCTAACGACGTGATCTATGTTGGTAAAGCTAAGTCACTCAAAAAACGCTTAAGTAGTTACTTTAGAAAAAATGTTGATAGCAATAAAACCCGCGCGTTAGTGTCGAATATTGCCAATATCGAAGTAACGGTTACTCATACTGAAACCGAAGCGTTAATCCTCGAACACAACCTGATTAAAAAGTATTTACCCAAATACAACGTATTGCTTAGGGATGACAAATCGTATCCTTATATCTTAATCAGTAATCATAAACATCCGCGTATCTCGATGCACCGCGGCGCTAAACGCACCAAGGGTGACTACTTTGGACCTTATCCTAATGGCAATGCGGTGCGCGAAAGTCTGCACTTAATGCAGAAATTATTCCCTATTCGTCAATGCAGTGATAGCGAATATGCCAATCGTCAACGGCCATGTTTGCAATATCAACTCAAGCGTTGCTCAGCACCTTGTGTTAATTTTATTTCAGAGCCTGACTACCAGCAGCAGGTCGATCTTGCGAGCATGTTTTTAAAAGGTAAAAGCCAGCAGGTGATTAATCAGCTGGTTGATAAAATGTCAGCTGCTAGCGATAACCTGAATTTTGAGGCTGCGGCAGGCTTTAGAGACCAAATTCAAGCCATGCGGAAGGTGCAAGAGCAGCAGTTTGTTAGCGGCAATACCGAACATAGTGACGTACTTGGCTTTGCCTTTAGAAACGGTATTGCAGTGGTTCATTTATTACTTATTCGTGATGGCCAAGTGCTGGGTAGTCGTTCCTACTACCCTAAAGTGCCAAAACAAGCAGAGTTGCCAGAAGTATTACGAAGCTTTGTGATGCAGTATTATTTTTCTGAACAGCGCAAAGGTAACCAGCCTAATGAGGTATTGCTCCCTGACGTTGAAGGCGATTGGCCTGAGATTGAAGCGGCGATAGAATCCGAACTAGGTACGAAGGTAAAACTCACTTCACCTAAGCGTGGCGAAAAACTCCGTTTTGTGGCTTTGGCCAATACCAATGCGGAGAACGCTCTACTCACTAAGCTTAACCAAGAAGCGACTATTCATCATAGAGTGACCGAGTTAGAGAGCTTGCTTGAACAAGATAAGCCGATAAAACGGATGGAGTGTTTTGATATCAGTCATACCCAAGGTGAACGTACCGTGGCGTCTTGTGTGGTATTTGATAGGCAGGGGCCTAACAAATCAGAGTATCGGCGTTTCAATATTGAAGGTATTACCGGCGGAGATGATTATGCGGCTATGGCACAAGCCCTAAAAAGGCGTTATCAAAAAGCCCAATTGGCTGAAAAGATCCCCGACGTATTGTTTATTGATGGTGGGAAAGGGCAGTTATCCGCGGCATTTTCCAGTATTGAACCTTTAAATCTCGATCCGATGCCATTGTTGGTAGGTGTCGCTAAAGGTGTAACACGTAAACCTGGCTTAGAAACATTGCTAATTGGTAAGGCAATGACTGAGATTCATCTACCGAGTGACTCAGCTGCTCTGCATTTAATTCAACATATTCGTGATGAAAGCCACCGCTTCGCGATAACAGGTCATCGAAATAGGCGCGACAAAGCACGTAAAACCAGTGTGCTTGAAGATATTCCAGGTATAGGGGCTAAACGTAGGCAAACGTTGCTTACCCATTTAGGTGGAATGCAACAAATGAAAAACGCCAGCGTAGACGAATTGAAAAAAGTTCCCGGAATTAGCCCGACTTTAGCGCAAAAGATTTTTGATACGTTGCATCACTAGGCAAGATTAGGCAACATAGCGGCAGTAGTTTTATAAATGAAAAATAATGATAAATATTCCAAATTTACTAACCGCGTTTAGAATTGTATTAATTCCATTTTTCGTCTTAGCTTTTTACCTTCCTGTAGAGTGGGGCATGCTTGCTGCTGCATTCATTTTTGGTTTAGCAGCTGCAACAGATTATTTAGATGGATACCTAGCGCGTCGCCTAGGCCAAACCACTCCGTTTGGCGCGTTTTTAGATCCCGTAGCCGATAAAGCCATGGTGGTTGCTGCCTTGGTGCTATTGGTTGAGCATTACCAAACATTTTGGATTACCGTGCCTGCGGTGATAATGATTTCTCGCGAGATCATAATTTCAGCTCTAAGAGAGTGGATGGCTGAGTTAGGTAAACGCTCAAGCGTAGCCGTGTCTTGGATTGGCAAATACAAAACAGCTGCGCAAATGGCAGCTATTACCGGCCTTACTGCACAAATTGATCCGCTGGTTACCCAAGCAAGTTATGGCTTGTTTTATGTCGCAACCATATTAACGTTATGGTCGATGGTCAGTTATTTAATGCTGGCATGGCCACAATTAAAGCAGAATGGCTAATAAATCGCAGCTTTAGTCTAAAAATCCAACGAACAGTACGAAACTTGCTAAAAGACAGTTGACGTAAGGATTCTGGCCGCTAAAATGCACAGCACATTCAGCGGCAACGCTGGAGTGTTGAAAAGCTGAACTTGACTAGTTATCTAATTAGCAAGCAAAGCAAAGAAGCGGCACTAGCTCAGTTGGTAGAGCGCAACCTTGCCAAGGTTGAGGTCATCAGTTCGAACCTGATGTGCCGCTCC
>NZ_JAUORQ010000035.1:0-658 GCF_030548085.1 Agarivorans sp. 2_MG-2023 | reverse complement strand
GTTATAAGCCAGTCTAATTTACGCTGAGATATTTATGAAATCATTACTTGAACACCGTAAAAATTTAAAAAATAACGAAGAAGCATACTCTAAAGATATTGAACGTTGTTATGGAACAGTGGTGAAGCATTTAAAGGATTCTGGCTTTAAAAAAATAACTTTAAATAGAGCTCCATCAGAAATAAAAGAATTTGTTAATTTAATTTTCAAGTCTCAAAATTTTAAACCATTTTTTCATATCGAGTCTACAAGTGGTTTACCTTATTGTTGGAACTCTCCCGCTAAAGATGGTTGGGATATAGATTATATAAAATATGAATGGGGGCATTTGAACTCTAAAAACCAAAATGGTGATGCTGCGTTATGCGCACAAAACCTATGCCTTCAGTCTGCAAGATGCAATCAACATATACAAAGCTCAATGAATATTGATGAGCTTAAAGAGTATGGAGGTAAACTAGAAGAAGTAATCAACCAAAATCAAAGTTCACGCAATGCTCTATTTAAAAGTGATGAATGGCTTTCACTCATTAATCGGATTAACAAATGGAAATAGGCTTATAACAAGGCACTTAAACGGAACTAAAACAGTGGGTTAAGTTTCGCTTCGCTACACATTATAACCCACTATTTTAGTCCGCTTAGTGCGGCGTTATGT
>NZ_JAUORQ010000034.1:0-869 GCF_030548085.1 Agarivorans sp. 2_MG-2023 | reverse complement strand
CACCAACTTCTTCCGGTTTGATTAGCATGTTGCTGTAAATGTTTGCTCGAACCAGCAGCGCCTATAAAGTGCTTATCAAAAGATTTTATTATTTTTAGCCAATCTTCTAGGTAGATATTTAATCTATCCATAATGGGCTGAACATGCGCAGGAATTGCGCCGCGTTTATCGGCACGCACGCAGCGGCCTGTCCAATCTACCAATTCTAAGTATTCATAAAGGTTAAAGGGTAAACCTGAGCTAGGTTTGCCATGGGCTTTATATCCGGTAAACGCTAACACCTTACAAGGCTGTAAATCGTGCTTAGATTTAGCGGCTTTTAAGGCCTGTATGCGACGTTGAATACTGGTAAAGTCAGAGTCTTCTGGGGTGTCTGCTATTTTGGCTCTTACTGGATTTAAATCTACATAAGCCATACAGGCCAGCACTGCGGGCTCATCAAGCAAGGCTTGTGATTTAAAACGCCCCTCCCAAAAGCGCCCTGTGCACTGGTCTTCCTCATTGGCTTGGCGAGCAATGTGCTCATTTAAGCAGCGCATAAACCAACTAATATCAAATAAGCGTTCGCGCCATTGCTCTAGCCGCTCAATCGCTTTAGGATATTGTTCGTCTTTAGCGTGTGGGTCATTAAGGTATTGCTCAACCGCATTGTGCCCGTTAAATAACTGCTTCCAACGGGTGTTTATATCGGTATAGCTCCATTGTTGGGCTTGCTGCTGGTTAACCCGCAATACTCAATGATAGTGGTTACTCATCACCGCATAAGCCGCTACATCAACAGAAAACACCTCGGCGAGTTGAGTGAATTTATCAACTATCCATTGTTTGCGGTGGTTAAAGTTACTACCACTTGCTCGGTCCTCGCCACA
>NZ_JAUORQ010000033.1:0-1442 GCF_030548085.1 Agarivorans sp. 2_MG-2023 | reverse complement strand
CTCGAGAGCAAGCCGATGGCAGCCGTACCGTGGTGGAAACTGAACATTGGATAGCAGTAGTGCCGTATTGGGCCGCTTGGCCTTTTGAAACCATGCTCATGCCTAAAACCCATATTCGCCGGATGAGTGAGCTCAGTGATGCCCAGCGTGATGACTTAGCACTGGCGATGAAAAAACTCACCAGCCGTTACGACAACTTATTTCAGTGCTCATTCCCGTATTCCATGGGCTGGCACTATGCGCCGTTTTTCAAAGAGGGCGATACCTCGACCGAACATTGGCAATTACACGCCTTGTTCTACCCACCGCTATTACGCTCAGCCAGCGTACGTAAGTTTATGGTGGGCTACGAGATGTTAGCGGAAAGCCAACGAGATTTAACCGCTGAGCAAGCGGCCAGCAAACTGCGCGACCTTAGCGACGTGCATTACAAAGAACAACAGGACTAAGGAGCTGCGCATGACCCAACGTCAACAACACCTCATCGATACGGTCAGCAATGCCTTTATCAATATGACGAGCTCAGCCCCAGCAAGGCTGATTCAAGCCCCTGGCCGGGTAAACTTAATTGGTGAACATACCGATTACAACGACGGCTTTGTGCTGCCCTGTGCCATTGACTACCAAGCCGTTGTGGCAGCTTCACCGCGCAGCGATAATATCGTGCGTGTGGTATCAGTAGATTACGATAACCAAGTGAACGAGTTTGATATTAGCCAGCCGCTACAGTTTGATGAAAACTGCATGTGGGTAAACTACATTCGCGGCGTCATTGATTGCCTACAAAAAGAAGGCTTCACCCTTGGTGGCGCCGATTTAGCGGTGAGTGGTAACGTGCCACAAGGCGCTGGTTTAAGCTCATCGGCTGCCCTTGAAGTGGTGATTGGTCAAACCTTTAAAACCCTGTTTAACCTAAACGTCTCGCAACAGAAATTGGCGCTGATTGGCCAAGCGGCGGAAAACAACTTTGTAGGGTGTAATTGCGGCATTATGGACCAGCTTATCTCCGCCGAAGGTAAAGCCAATCACGCCCTACTGATTGATTGCCGCTCGCTAGAGACGCAAGCAGTGGCCATGCCAGAAGACATGGCGGTGGTGATAATCAACTCCAACAAAAAACGCGGTTTAGTGGACAGTGAATACAATACCCGCCGCGAGCAATGTGAAGCCGCCGCAAAAGGTTTAGGCGTGAGTTCACTGCGTGATGTGAGTGAAGCCCTGTTTGCGGAAAAGCAACACAGCCTCGACCCAGTGGTGGCCAAACGCGCGCGCCACGTGATAACTGAAAATGCCCGCACCTTAGCGGCAGCCGAGGCCCTAAAAGCCAACGACATGGCGACCTTGAGTGTACTGATGGAGCAATCTCATGCCTCAATGCGTGATGATTTTGAAATCACCGTACCGGAAGTGAACTGCATTGTGGATATCGTGAAACAGGTGCT
>NZ_JAUORQ010000031.1:0-2566 GCF_030548085.1 Agarivorans sp. 2_MG-2023 | reverse complement strand
GATAAGCACTTTATAGGCGCTGCTGGTTCGAGCAAACATTTACAGCAACATGCTAATCAAACCGGAAGAAGTTGGTGCGCCACTCGTGGTCGATTACGGCTATGCGAGAAAGTGGATAAGCAAGCCTTGATTAATTAATAGACGGTAAGTAGCCACTTACCGTACCGTTTACTTATTGTCGTTACTTTTGATGTTAGGCGCTAAGGCAACAAAGCACTGCTCCAACGACTACCTAGCAAGCAACACCTTATTCGGGTGTTGAACAAGCCCGATGCTCCTTTCTATAGTAAATAACGGTGTTGATGTTGGCGGGGCTAAAACTGGGTAGACGGCGTTAAACTCTTACCGGAGAGCTAAAAAAGATAGAGCGTCGAAATTTATTGGCAATAGAGTCTATTTCCCTTAGGCTCCAATATAAAAGACGAATGGAATCTAAAATCACCTTTCATGCTCAAATATTATAGCTTAAGAGTTAACAGCCCAAAGGAGTACACAAGTAATAAGAAGGCTACGGGTTTCAGCCAATGGCTAAAAGCATTGAATGGAGAGCAGCTTAGTGAACATTGCTTTATAAATGAGCTAACAACTCGCACAAATAAAAGCTCTGCTATTTTCCATATTCAACTCACCTCTCTATCTCTAAATGCTCTCTCCTCACTAGTATCTTCTATTCCTAAAAAAGGTAACTTTATTAGGCGACCATTGTTGATACTGCAGATTGATACATTAGTTGTTGAGGGGCCTTATAGAAATAAAGTGTTATCTTTTCTAAATGATCATGGAGACAGATTTGATTTAATTCATACCACTGAGTACTCCACAAAAAAATTATTTGAAAAATTAACACCCACACATGTGTTCGAATTACCCCACCCTATTGATGTACACGCTATTCGACCATATCCACGAACAACTAAGAGCCATGACGTTTTAGTTTTAATGGATAAGCACCAACAAAGTGAAGCATTGCTATTGGCAATAGAAAACCTTGGGTTTCGCACGCGTACATTCAACTCTACAAATAAAGAAAAGCAACTCATACCACTATTTACTCGACACTCTATTGTTGTTGCGCCATATGATAGACCAAGTGATGGGGAGTGGATGGCCTATGCCGCTTTAGCTAAATGTGTGGTCATTTCATCAAACCATGTCGATCTCGCAAGACGCTTTTATCCATTATCGATAAGCAATAATGATGATTTAACATCTTTATTCACACTTTTTCGTTGGCTAACAAATAATAGTGAGTTACTGCAATTCATAAGTGTAAATGCCGCACACAAAGTTGAAGCGATTAACCATGGTAATTCTATAGAAAACCTATTTCGTCAATTAAATCATCCGTTGGATAAGAAGCATATAGAAAGAATAAACGCTAACGCAAGCAGCGGTAACATGTTGTTCAACCGCCAAATTGTGCGGTCTTATGGTCCTGAAAACGTGTTCTATAAACCAGACGAGTTCGCCGTGGTGTGCTTAGTAAAAGAAGGAGAAGCCTACTTAAGATCGTTTATTGCTCATTACCAAACCCTTGGGGCTAAACATTTTTATTTCATAGATAATGGCTCTAACGATGACACTGTAAACATTATTAAAAGTGTCGCAAACACAAGCTTGTACATTACCAAACTTCAATTCAAATTTTATGAGACTGAGATTCGCAGGTACGTCGTTGAAAAAAACTGTCAACAACGATGGTGCTTAACGGTAGACGTTGATGAATTCTTTGATTTCCCAGGCTCTAGTTATGCAGATATGAGACATTTTATCCGCTATCAAACTAAGCAAGGGTATACATCGGTTGTTGCTTACTTGCTCGACCTCTTTCCCGAAAAGATTGAAACAGTTGATTCAGCGACATTTAACAGAAGTCAGCATTGTTTTTATGACCTATCTAACATTAGAACTGAGTGCTACTTTTCAAAAAATCAGGAGTACAATAAATTCAACCAGCTTGGAAACAAAAATATTAGTAATTACTACGGGGGAATAAGAGAAAAAGTCTTCGGAAAAAACATTTCGTCTTATGTGTTAACCAAGCACCCGCTAGCGTATATAGATGGTGAAATCGATATTCTCACAGACCCTCACTATTGCAACAAAAGCAAAGTATCGGACGTAACTGGAGTTTTACTGCACTACAAATTTGTTAACGCTGCCTATTCTTATATATCCGATAGGGTTAACAATGGACTACTTTCATATTATGCCGATCAGGAATATCGTGCTTATAAAGGCACTTATGAAAATGGAAAGAAACTTTCTCTATTTTCTAAAAATTCAATTTTTTATAATAGCATTGATGAGCTAATCGAAAAAAAATTCGTCCATATAAGCACTTCTTACACTCGATTTTTAAGAGGGGTGGAGTCACCTTAGCCATTAGGGAAGCATTGAAAAATGAAAAAGAAAGGACACCCAAGTCTTTTTGACAGCGCCCAACAGCACTTCTAGGCTTTAAGTACACCCCAAGCCCTAGAGGTGCCGTTATGACCCGAGCACGTGAACAACAGATCTGTTTAGACAGCACGCCCTACTACCACTGCATTTGCCGCTGTGTGCG
>NZ_JAUORQ010000030.1:0-3261 GCF_030548085.1 Agarivorans sp. 2_MG-2023 | reverse complement strand
CACACTATCATCGGCGCAGTTGCGTTTCACTTCTGAGTTCGGCATGGGTTCAGGTGGGTCCACAACGCTATTGCCACCAGGCAAAAACTTGTTGTCTTTAACATTCGAAAAAGCTGAAACATCCCACGAGTCTAACAAGCACTCTTGGTTTCTAAAATAAGATTATCTTCATCAAACATACACACCACTTAGGTGTTGTATGGTTAAGCCTCACGGGTAATTAGTACAAGTTAGCTCAATGCCTCACAGCACTTACACACCTTGCCTATCAACGTTGTAGTCTCCAACGGCCCTTCAGGGGACTTAAAGTCCCAGTGAGAATTAATCTCAAGGCCTGCTTCCCGCTTAGATGCTTTCAGCGGTTATCAGTTCCGAACGTAGCTACTGGGCAATGCTATTGGCATAACAACCCAAACACCAGCGGTTCGTCCACTCCGGTCCTCTCGTACTAGGAGCAGCTCCCTTCAATTCTCAAACGCCCACGGCAGATAGGGACCGAACTGTCTCACGACGTTCTAAACCCAGCTCGCGTACCACTTTAAATGGCGAACAGCCATACCCTTGGGACCGACTTCAGCCCCAGGATGTGATGAGCCGACATCGAGGTGCCAAACACCGCCGTCGATATGAACTCTTGGGCGGTATCAGCCTGTTATCCCCGGAGTACCTTTTATCCGTTGAGCGATGGCCCTTCCATACAGAACCACCGGATCACTATGACCTACTTTCGTACCTGCTCGACGTGTCTGTCTCGCAGTTAAGCTGGCTTATGCCATTGCACTAACCGTACGATGTCCGACCGTACTTAGCCAACCTTCGTGCTCCTCCGTTACTCTTTGGGAGGAGACCGCCCCAGTCAAACTACCCACCAGACACTGTCCGCAATCCCGATAAGGGACCAACGTTAGAACATCAACACTACAAGGGTGGTATTTCAAGGTCGGCTCCACATCATCTAGCGACAACGCTTCAAAGCCTCCCACCTATCCTACACATGTAGGGTCAATGTTCAGTGTCAAGCTGTAGTAAAGGTTCACGGGGTCTTTCCGTCTAGCCGCGGGTACACCGCATCTTCACGGCAATTTCAATTTCACTGAGTCTCGGGTGGAGACAGCTTGGCCATCATTACGCCATTCGTGCAGGTCGGAACTTACCCGACAAGGAATTTCGCTACCTTAGGACCGTTATAGTTACGGCCGCCGTTTACCGGGGCTTCGATCAATAGCTTCGTCCGAGGACTAACCACATCAATTAACCTTCCGGCACCGGGCAGGCGTCACACCGTATACGTCATCTTTCGATTTAGCACAGTGCTGTGTTTTTAATAAACAGTTGCAGCCAACTGGTATCTGCGACTCTCAGCAGCTTAGGGAGTAAATCCCATCACCATCAAGAGCGTACCTTCTCCCGAAGTTACGGTACCATTTTGCCTAGTTCCTTCACCCGAGTTCTCTCAAGCGCCTTGGTATTCTCTACCCAACCACCTGTGTCGGTTTGGGGTACGGTTTCGTATAATCTGAAGCTTAGAGACTTTTCCTGGAAGCAGGGCATCAACCACTTCATGTCCGTAGACACTCGTCATCAATTCTCAGCCTTAGACACCCGGATTTTCCTAAGTGTCCAGCCTACAACCTTAAACATGGATAACCATCACCATGCTGGCCTAGCCTTCTCCGTCCTCCCATCGCAATTATACGAAGTACAGGAATATTAACCTGTTTCCCATCGACTACACTTTTCAGTCTCGCCTTAGGGGCCGACTCACCCTGCTCTGATTAACATTGAACAGGAAACCTTGGTCTTTCGGCGAGGGGGCTTTTCACCCCCTTTATCGTTACTCATGTCAACATTCGCACTTCTGATACCTCCAGCGAGCCTTACGACTCACCTTCAACGGCTTACAGAACGCTCCTCTACCATGCTAATAAATTAGCATCCGTAGCTTCGGTGCATAGCTTAGCCCCGTTACATCTTCCGCGCAGGCCGACTCGACCAGTGAGCTATTACGCTTTCTTTAAATGATGGCTGCTTCTAAGCCAACATCCTGGCTGTCTAAGCCTTCCCACATCGTTTCCCACTTAGCTATGACTTTGGGACCTTAGCTGACGGTCTGGGTTGTTTCCCTTTCCACGACGGACGTTAGCACCCGCCGTGTGTCTCCCGGATATTACTTAGTGGTATTCGGAGTTTGCAAAGGGTTGGTAAGTCGGGATGACCCCCTAGCCTTAACAGTGCTCTACCCCCACTAGTATTCGTCCGAGGCGCTACCTAAATAGCTTTCGAGGAGAACCAGCTATCTCCCGGTTTGATTGGCCTTTCACCCCCAGCCACAAGTCATCCGCTAATTTTTCAACATTAGTCGGTTCGGTCCTCCAATTGGTGTTACCCAATCTTCAACCTGCCCATGGCTAGATCACCGGGTTTCGGGTCTAATCCCAGCAACTATGCGCGCAGTTAACACTCGGTTTCCCTACGGCTCCGCTATTCGCTTAACCTTGCTACTGAAATTAAGTCGTTGACCCATTATACAAAAGGTACGCAGTCACCCCACAAGGGGGCTCCCACTGCTTGTACGTATACGGTTTCAGGTTCTATTTCACTCCCCTCACAGGGGTTCTTTTCGCCTTTCCCTCACGGTACTGGTTCACTATCGGTCAGTCAGGAGTATTTAGCCTTGGAGGATGGTCCCCCCATATTCAGACAACATATCACGTGTGCCGTCCTACTCGATTTCACTTAAAGTAGATTTTCATGTACGGGGCTATCACCCTGTATCGCTGTCCTTTCCAGAACATTCCACTAATCACATAAAAGCTTAAGGGCTAATCCGGGTTCGCTCGCCGCTACTACCAGAATCTCGGTTGATTTCTTTTCCTCCGGGTACTTAGATGTTTCAGTTCCCCGGGTTCGCCTCGCAACGCTATGTATTCACGTTGCGATACTGCATAAAATGCAGTGGGTTTCCCCATTCGGAAATCCATGTCTATAACGTCTTTTATCGACTTAACATGGCTTATCGCAGATTAACACGTCCTTCATCGCCTCTGACTGCCAAGGCATCCACCGTATACGCTTAGTCACTTAACCATACAACACCTAAATGTTGTCGCTTAACTAACTTGAATGGTCAGGCTGTATAAGTCCTGCCATTCGAGTACGATCACCTTATTTTTTTGAATACCAAAAACACTTGTTATTTTAACTCGTATTTTTGAGATATTTTTTATCAGCTTTTCCAAATTGTTAAAGAGCAATTGGTTC